>CALCZA010000254.1 GCA_937906475.1 uncultured bacterium | reverse complement strand
CCTGCTGCCCGCGTTGTTGGGCGAACACACTCACTGCTGCGAGCAGCAGCACCGCGCAGGTCTCGAGCGATTGCCGCCCGCACATCACCGCAGTTGTACCCGTTGGCCTTCTGGCAGGCTGTCGGCAGCGACGACCTCACCCATTGCGAATGGTTGCTCGCCGGTGTCCGTGCATTGCTTCATGACTTCGTCAACGTGCTCCGGGCGCACCATCAACACCATGCCGACACCCATATTGAGCACGCGGTAGGCCTCGTCGCGCGCGACGTTGCCGCGGGCCACAATCATTTCGCAGATTGGCATCTTTGGAATCGCCGAGGTGTCGATCGAAACCCCAACGGCCTTCGGTAGAACGCGCGGGACATTGTCCGGCAAGCCGCCACCCGTGATGTGGGCCATGCCAGCCAGCATGTCCTTCGCGACCAACGGCAGGCACTGCTTGATGTAGCTCTTGTGCACAGCGAGCAGGGCTTCACCAACGGTCTTGCCGCCGAGTTCTTCTGGCTTATCGCTCAGCTTTAAGCCCGAATCCGCAAACAGCACCTGGCGCGCTAACGAATATCCATTCGTGTGCAGGCCGGAACTTGGCAGGCCGATTAGCTTGTCCCCCACTTGGATGCGGCTGCCGTCGACGAGTCGCTCGCGAGCAACTGCACCGATGATCGTGCCAGCGATGTCGATCTCACCGTCGCGGTAGACGCCAGGCATCTCCGCCGTTTCGCCACCAATCAGCGCGCAGCCATTCTCTATGCACGCCTTCGCGAGGCCTTCGACAATTTGGTGCACACGCTCCGGTTCCATCTTCGACATCGCAATGTAGTCGAGGAAAAACAACGGCTTGGCACCCTGAACCAGGATGTCGTTGATGCTGTGGTTGACGAGGTCTTCGCCAACGCTGCCCATGTCGCCGCCTTCAGCGCAATGCTGGGCTGAGATCATCACCTTGGTGCCGACCCCGTCGGTGGAAGCCACCAACAATTGGCCGGTGGCGCCGACCTTGTCCAGGTCGAACAGACCACCAAACGCACCGACGTCACCCATGACGCCTGGCGTAAAGGTCTTGCGGATGGCTTCGGTCGCCCCAGTGACGGCCGCATACTTCTTGTCGATATCGACGCCCGCGCGACGATACGCGGAAGGAGCTTCGCTCACGATGTGCACTCCGGACGGGATTTCCGCCGCTGCTTGTTGGACAGTATTGATCTGCGGGGAGTCCCGCGCGAAGCCTTATCATGAGTGCCAGGGCTAACCGCCGCAAACCTTGTCTGTGAGTGCTGCACGACTGCGGTTGCATTGTTCACCTAGGTGGGCCCATGATCCCTGCCGTGTCGAAACCCGCGTCGAAGCGCCGCATTGCTGTCTTGGGCTCCACGGGTTCGGTCGGAACCCAGGCTTTGAGCATCCTGGCTGAGCACCCTGACCGGTTTGAGGTTTGTTTGCTCGCTGCCCACACCTCGGCTCAGGGCCTTGCCGAGGGGGCCGCCGCCCACCGACCCATGGCCGCCTGTTTGACGGGCAGGCAAGATCCGCCAGAACTGCCGCCAGAAACTAAGTGGTTCCACGGCGACGCCGGCCTGCTGGCGGCTCTCGAGGCGTGTGAGCCTGATACCGTGCTCAACGGCATCACCGGGGCCGCCGGCTTGGCTGCATCGGAATGGACGCTGCGGCAGGGGCTAACCTTGGCACTTGCCAACAAAGAGTCCTTGGTGGTTGCTGGCGACTACCTGATGAAGCTGGCGAAACAAACGGGCGCGACCATCCTGCCGGTCGACAGTGAGCACTGTGCGATCTTCCAGTGCCTCGATGGCGAACACCCGCGCGCTATTCGCCGCGTCTGGCTGACCGGATCGGGCGGCCCGTTCCGCAATCGTCCGCTCGACACCTTCGATTCGATCACCAAGGCGGAAGCGCTGCGCCACCCGACCTGGGACATGGGGCCGCGCATTACGATCGGGAGCGCCACGATGATGAACAAGGCGTTCGAGGTGCTTGAAGCGCATTGGCTGTTCAGCATCCCACCGGAACAGATCACGGTCGTGCTGCATCCGCAGAGCATCGTGCACTCCATGGTCGAGTTCGTGGACGGCTCGATGCTGGCGCAGTGTGGCGTGCCCGACATGCGGGTGCCGATCCTGTTCTGCCTCGGCTACCCGGATCGCCTGCCATTCAACTTCCAGCCGTTCGACCCACTCAAGTGGCGCTCGCTTGAGTTTGTGCCGTTCGAACCGCAACGCTACCCAGCAGTCCAACTTGCCTACGATGCGATGCGCCTGGGTGGCGATGCCGGGGCGGCACTCAATGCGGCCGATGAAGTTGCGACCGCGGCTTTCTTGGCGGGCGAGATTTCTTTTCCGGAGATCACCAAGACTTCCGAACGCGTAATGCGTGAACGACCGGTGGCTCCGATTCATTCTTTGGCGGACGCAATTGCCGCCGACAAGGATGGCCGGGCGCGGGCTACTGCGATCCACTCATCCACCAAGACGTCCCCGGTCGACGATAGGCAACGACACTAGATGGCATTCGGCAGCATCCTCCTGGCCATACTCGGAATTGGCCTTCTGATCTTTCTGCATGAAGGCGGGCACTTTATTGCGGCGCGCCTCGCTGGCGTTCGCGTCGATGTGTTCTCGCTTGGCTTCGGCCCCCGCCTTGGCGGCTTCCACTGGCGCGGCACTGACTTCCGGTTGTCGGCGGTGCCGTTCGGCGGTTATGTGATGGTCGCTGGGCAAGATCCAAGCGATCGCCGTTATCCGCGTAGTGAGTCGCTCTACAGCAAGTCCGTCGGGCAGCGCGCGTTGTTCTGGTCCGGTGGCGTGATCATGAACGTGCTGTTCGCGCTGATCGTGTTCCCGCTGGTGTTTGGTGCTGGGGTCAAATTCGAAGCACCAATCGCTGGAACTGTGCCGCTGGGATCCGCCGCCTGGGAAGCATCCATCGCACCTGGCGAACGGGTCGTGGAAGTAGCCGGCAAGCCGGTCTATTCCTTTCAAAACCAGATGATCGAGGTCGCATTGCACGGCAATCGGCCGGTGCAACTTCTGGTCGAGGCCACGGACGGTGAGCAGCGCGAGTTGACCGTTCAGCCCAAGTTTGACAAAGAAACCGGGCTCTATGGCCTTGGCCTGCGACCGGCCTTCGATGCGACGACGGCAGTTCTAAAGATCGACGAGCAAGGTCCTGCTAGAGCAGCTGGGCTCAAGACCGGCGATCTCGTTCTTGAGATCAACGGCAAATCCCCCACCGAACCAGGATCGATTAGCGGCCTAGGCGAGATCGCCATCAAGGTGCAGCGCGACGGCAAGGAACTCGACTTCACTCTGGTGCCAGAGCCCAGCGTCGAGGACGTGAGGCCGCTGATTGGCGTGGTGTCGCTAGCTAACCGTATCGCCGGCATCCGGCCAGGATGCGGGCTGATCGAACGGCTCGGCTTGCTCCGTGGCGATCACGTGTTGGCGATCGATGACCTACCGTTGCTCGATAGCCAACTCGATCGTGTGCGGACAGGCCCCGCGCAAATGCGATGGCTTGTGCTGCGCAATGGCGAAGAGTTGACGCTGACGCAAACCGCCAGCACCGAGGAACGAGTCCAGATCATCGAACACCTAGCATTCACCGCTGAGCCGAGCTTGCAGGTTATGCCGATTGAGGGCGGCGCGGCGATCCTCGCTGGCGTGCAATCGGGCGACTGGCTCCAGAGCATCAACGGTATCGTGCTCGACGATTGGGAAGATCTGCGATCGACCGTGCAAGAAGCTGGCGACAAGGCGCTCGAAGTCAAGCTGCGGCGGCCTGACAAGAGCAGCGTGCTCGCTGGTCTCGGCCAGCCGACGGGCAAGGTTGTCGAGTTGACGATCCTTCCCGTCGTGACCCCCATCCCGGACATGGGTTGGCACCTGGAGATAGCCCCGAAGATGATCGAAATCCGCGCCGAGTCATTCGGCGAGGCGGTCAAGCTTGGCACAGTCTGCTCGCTCGACCTGATCAAGCAGATGTATGTGACGCTCAAGCGCCTGGTAACGGGCGAAGTCGGCGCCAAGAACCTCGGCGGCATCATTCGCATCAGCCAAGTTAGCTACCAGGCGGCACAGCGCGGGCCGAGTTGGTTCTGGTACTTCCTTGCCCTGCTGAGCGTCAACCTAGCATTCGTTAACGTGTTGCCGATTCCGGTGCTCGATGGCGGCCATCTGATGTTCTTGCTGATCGAGAAGGTCAAGGGATCGCCGGTCAGCACCAAGGTGTTCGGCTACAGCCAAGTGATCGGCTTGGTGTTCGTGCTGCTGCTGATCTTGTTCGTTACCTACAACGATATCTTGCGCCTGTTGTGACATCTGCGGGCGGTTGTGCGATCGTGCGCTAGTGAGCGAACCAGCAGCGAGTGTTACCCCTTCAGCCGAGAGCAAGCCGACGCCTGACCGGACCTCGTTCGGGCTATCCGTCCTGCGGCTCTGCCGCATCGGCACTTGGTTCTCGCCGGCAGCCGACGTGCTTGCTTCGACCGCGATCGCTCAGATCGCTCTCGGCACCGACGTCGTGCGGGCCATGTTTGCCAGCGTGTTGCTCTACGGCGCCGGCATGGTTTGGAACGACATCGCGGACCTCAAGGTCGACCGCGTGCAACGTCCCGAACGGCCGCTGCCGTCGCGCGATCTATCGATGGTGTTCGCGGTCGTCTTTGGCACCGCGTTGCTGGCCGGTGGCTTGCTGCTGTCTCCGTGTCGCATGCACCACGGATTGATCGCCGCGCTGATCCTGTTCTACGACTTCGCCAGCAAGCACGCTCCGTGGCTTGGCGCACTCAACATGGGTGTCTTGCGAGGATTGAACTTGGCAACCGCAATGGCGCTCGCGCCGGAACCGCTGTCAGGTGAGATCAGCCAAGTATTGCTGATCGCAGCATCGTGTTACGGCATCTACATCGTGGCCGTCACGATCGTTGGCATCTTCGAGGACACGCCGTCGGTCAGTAGCCGCGCCGTGTCCGCCGTGCAGTCGGCACCACCGCTGGTCGCGTTCGCTGGCATCGCGGCCGTGCAGGGATCGTTCTGGCCGGCACCGGCCATCGCAGCAGTGCCAGTTTTGTGGTTCTTGCGTCGCAACTCACGCACTCGCGAATGGACACAGGCGACCATTCGCAAGTCGATGATGTTCTTGCTGCTCGGCACGATGCTCTACACGGCGCTGCTGACGTTGGCCGCCGGGCGTTGGCCTGAGGCACTTGGCATTGCCGCAGCGATTCTGATTGCACGTCGTATTGCCCGCAGCATCGCGCTGACGTAGATCGGCCGCTAGACGGCGCGACCGACCGCTTGCAGTCGTGCATTCCAGGCGGCGCGCGCCTCTTCCCGTTGTAGCACGCCTTGCCGGACTAGTGCCTTGAGGGCGCTCTTGAAGGTCTCTAGTTCGTCGTCGGTGGTCGGGGTTGGCTCATCGTCGTGCAGTTCACTGAGGGTGTTGTCGCTACCGTGCTCGCTCGCCGACTGCTCGGGCTCAACGGCCTGCTCCGGCGTCGCCACATCGTCTTCCAAGGGCATTCCGAGCACGGACTCCTGGATTGCGGAGGCCTCGACTACGGGAGCCTCAATCACTTCTTCCGCTGGCAACTCTTTCTGCATTGCGTCGTGCTCGGCGGGAATCTCGGCCTGGTCCTCGTCCGGCGTAATTCGATTGTAGTAGTCGCAAACATCGGCAACCAAGTGTCCGTCGATGGACTCGGCAACCTCATCCCCACCAGCCATTTCGGCAACGACTGCGCGGAACTCTCGCTGCACATCTTCAATTGGCGTGGCGAACGGGTCCTGACCAATGTGTGCGTCCCGTGCTTCCGGTGAGCCCTCATACCGAAACTCATCTAGCTCGGAGCCGACCAGGTGTTTGACGTCGGGTTCAACGTGCGTCTCGGCGACGTTAGCGTTCGGCCGCTGCTGCATGACCGTCATGACGAAGCTGTTCATGCGCGACAAGGTGTCGATTAGGAAGCCTTCGACTTCACCCTCCATACGCTCGCACGCTTCGGCCTGGGCGTCGTGCGAAACTTTCTCGACGATGGCTGCGGCTTGTCGCGTCGCCGCGGCAAAGAAGTCATGCACCTCACGCGTTAGCTGCTGATCTCGTACTTCCGCGGCTTCCTGTTGCTCTAGTTCCCGCAACGCGGAGTTCTCGTAGCCAGGAATGCTGTGCTGATTCCCTTGCTTGGCGCGAACCCGTTGACGCTCACGGCGGAAATCATCGAATTGGTCTGTGTTCTTGCGCAACTGCATAGTCTCCTCCACGACCAGACCGACGGCCTAGTCACTTCGGAACTATCGAGTGCAATCGTCAGGCCCTTGATGGAGGCGGTCGACCGCGTCCCGTAACAAGACGAGCGCTTGTTCACGGCTCGCTGCCACCCCTGCATCGTCAAGCTGCGCCTGCACCAATTTCAGCAACTGGCCGACCTGCCGCCCAGGTTCGACGCCCATCGCCAAAACGTCCTTGCCAAGGAGCAACGGCGCGGTCAGCGGCTGCAACTCACGCAGCGCGCGCTCGGCAAAGGCATGAATCTCAAGCTTGCCGTGGCTCGCCATGCAGTCGGCATGATGGAATGCGAGGTGCAGCGGAAAGTCCGGGTCGCGCAGCCACCGCTCGGCTCGCACCGGGCGCATCTGTGGCAACGCAGCGAAGCGAATATGCTGCAAGCAAATGTCGACGACCCGCTGCCGCAGCGCTTTTGGAGCCTTGAATCGAAGCAGAATCTCTTCGGCCATCTTTGCCGACAACGTGTCGTGCCCGTCAAACCGGATGCGGTCCTCGGCGACCCGGAACGTCGGCGGCTTGCCAACATCGTGTAGCACAGCACTCCACGCCAGCACCGGATGATCTGCTGGGACGTGATCGAGCACCATCTTTACGTGCACCAGCACGTCGCCTTCCGGATGGTAAAGCGGTGGCTGTTCGACGCCGTGCATTGCCGATATTTCAGGCAACAGAACGTCCGCTAAGCCCAAGTCGACCAATAGCCCAAGTGCTCGGCCGCGACCTGGACCGGTGAACGCGTTGGTCAGTTCGGCATAGACTCGCTCGGCGGCGACCGAAGCCACTTCCCCAGCGCACGCCAGGGCCGCTTTGGCAGTCTCCGGTGCAATTTGCAGATTGGCCGATGCCGCGAAGCGAACCAATCGAAGCAACCGCAGCGGGTCTTCCTGGAAACGGCGCAAAGGCGTGCCAATGACCCGCAAGACAGACGCTTGCAGGTCTTCATGGCCGTTGACCGGGTCCAATAGCTCGGAGGTTGCTGGATCGTAATAGAGTGCGTTTACGGTGAAGTCGCGGCGCTGGGCGTCGACAGCGACATCCGTCACAAACTTGACCTCATCCGGATGCCGTTGATCGCTATAGGTGCTTTCTGACCGCAGCGTCGTCACCGTTAATTCGTGGCCATCAATGGTCGTGCGACACGTTCCGAGCGCGGCTGCCCGCATTTCCGCATTCGGCAAGATTTTCGCGAGTTGCACGGGTGGCAAATCGCTGGCCAGGTCAAAGTCGTCTGGATCGCCGCCTTGCAGCAGATCGCGCACGGCACCGCCTACAACCCAGCCGCGACCGCCTGCATCACGCAGTCGCTGCAGGCAGTCCTGCACCGGTTGTGGCATCTGTGGTAGCTCAATCCTGGTCACCTGCATCGTCAGGGAGGATACTGTACGAGATGAATGAATGGCGGCGATCACGCTTTGGGAATCCGGCAGCTTGGTACACTGCGATCGGATGCGGCCTCCTAGGGCTCAGTTTGGTCATCCCGTGGCTCAGTGCTTCTCGCACCACGCGGGCGGAACTGCGAGCCGACGGGGTCGCCAACGCGATGCTGGAAGCCAGCCGAGGGTTTACGCCCCCGCTCGACGCAGGTGACGTGCAGTGCCTGCTGGCCCGCTTCTACCAAGCAGCGGCATGCCAGGGCGTGCGCACCACTGAAGTGGTGCAAGTGAAGCCGGCACCCGAGGGAACCCTGCTGTGCCTGAAGAACAAGTATTACGCGTTCCAGCTAAGTGAATCGCCTCTCGACGCGACCGCCCGGGCCGGCGTGGGCACCGTTGGCTCGGTCGAAGTCCTGGCCTGGCCACTCAGCACCATTAGCCCCGGGCACTGCGTGTTCTTCTACCCCGAGGGATCGAGTCGGGCCTACTCTCGCAACCTGCGCCGCAGTTACGCCGGCCTCGACCAGAATGATCGGCCCATGCCTGGCGCCGCGCACCGCCGCCCAGGGCTCGGTAGCGTCAAGCGATCGCAGTACCCAGGCAACGACAACGAGCGCTGGATCATCTACTGAGCGTTCGCTGGTCGAAAAGCCAATAGCCAGATAGGCCAGTAGCCAGATAGTCCGTCCCCAGGCGACTAGATCCGATCGATTGCCTAGAAGGCGTTGAGCAGGAAGTCGCCAAACAGGGCCTTCATCCCGGACTGCTCTTTGCGCCGCATGCGCTGCAATCGCATCACGTCCTCGATGGTCAGCCAATTGCGAGCCAGCAGGTTCAGCGCTTGCACGCGCAATTGCGGCAACTCGCTTGGATCCATCAGCAAGGCGCGCACAGGATCAATGCATGCCTTCTGCATGGCCGTCTGATCGCGGCGGTCAACGGCATAGCCAACCACGGTCGGCATCAAGCGCGAGCGCAGTTCCCAGGCGTCCTTCGGCAGGGCTAGGAAGTAATCTATCACGACCTGTTCGCTGCCACGCAGGTTCAGCAGCAACATCGGGATGTAGCCACGCGTCGTCAGCGGGTTGTCGTCGGAGCGTGCCACCAACTTCACTGGGCCCGCGTACAGCTTGCACAGCGCCTTGGCGGCGGCGTCGCTAGCGTTCTGGGCAATGGCCTGCAGGAACGGGCGCCCCTCACCTGATGGTGATGAATTGAAGCGGTCCACCAGCACCGGGACGGCTCGTGCGTCGCCGCTAGCCGACAGTTGGTTGATGATGTTGCGCAGATGCGTTCCCGTCGCCGTCTCGAGTTCCTCGAGCAGCACCGAGACAATTTCGCTGCGACCACGGCGCGTGAGTTCCCGAACGGCGAGGCCGCGGATCTCCCAGACCTCATTCGGCGCCGTCATCACTTCGTAAACGTCGGCGACGTCGTCGCCGGAAAGGCGCGCGAGTTGTGTGGCTGCCGCCAAGCGGATCTCCGGGCGCAGGTGCGTAGTCGTTCGCAGCAGAGCTTCGCGCAGCACACCGATTACCTGGTCGGGATTGTCGCCATACATGCAGTGGCGAATCGCATATTGCATCTGTTCGTTGCTCTCACCCTTCAGCGCTTCCAGCAGCCACGCGGTGCCGGAACCGTCACCAGCTGCGTGCAGCACGCCCGCGATGATCGCCTTGAACTCATCTATGGCCTCAGACCAACGACCTTTCAGAATCAGCGCAGCCTCAGGGGCCGGCAGTTTGACGGTCTCCTTGAGAATCTGATCGCGAATTGGGCCTGAGTAGCCCTGCATCATCACCGAGCGCAGCATCACTGCCCGGTCCTTGATCAGTCGCTTACCTACTGCTCCGAGCCATGCCTGGCGCGATCGGCCATCCATGTGGGGGAAGTCAGCAACTAAGCGCTTCAACGTTTTTTCGGTGCCGGACATAGCCAGTGCCGAATAGGCCTGTTGCCGGACCGCTGGGTTCTTGTGCTGCAGGGCACGTTGCAGGGCGCCATCGAACTCGGTGTTCTGCATCTTGCCCATGGCTTCGACGCAGTTCCGAACCACGTCACCGAGCGCAGGGCTCCCCATCGCACGATCCATCGATTCAATCAGCGGCTCGACGGCGTCTTCGGGTGCGCGCCAGAAGAACTCAGTAGCGATTTGCCACGCCTCGCGGCGGACGTTGCCCTGCAGGTTGCTCGCCAACTGACGCAGGATCTGACGGCGCGTTTTGTCGTAATCGCGCGCCAGCATCGGCGGATATTCGAGCTCGGTCGGAAAGCCAGGCTGGAAGGGCTTTAGACGGTAGGTGTTGGGCGCCTGCTTGCCGTCAATCTCGGGCACCTGGCTCGTGCCAGATGGTTGCTGAGCCGCAACTACCGTCACCATCGTGACTACTAGCATGGCGGGAAGGGCTTGCAGACGGAATGTGGTCATCAACATCATCGCTTACTAGTTGCGCATCTTGCCAGCGTCACTGATTCGAGCAACTGCCTGCTGGCCAAGACCGGCAAGCCGGTTGCTACTCCGGATTCACTTCTAACAGCCCCTGCACATACAATAATTGACTCTCGGCTGTCCGGTAGTCCAGCTGGTTGCGCAAAAGACGTCCACGGGCCTCGCGCAACTCCTGGTTTCGGCGTTGTACTTCGAAGGCTGTGGATGATCCGACACGCTGCTTGACCTGCTCGGTTTCCAGGTTGGTGATGGCTAGGCGCACCGACTCGGTGGTTGCTCGGATGCTCTGACTCAGGGTCGTGATGCGGCGCAAGGCTTCGCGAACTTCGCTGGTCGCATCGAGCGTTGCGCCATGCAACAGGCGTCGCTGCCGCTCGACTTCGATCGCCGCGCGGCGAGATCGCGACCGTGCCGCCTGGTTGCCGATCGGTATCGAGAACTCCAACCGGACAGACCAATCAGGGTAGTCCTGGTTGCTCGAGTCATAAAACGCGCTGCGGAAGCCGCCACTGCTGCCAGTGATCAAGTCATCGGACGACACGCCATTGCTCGAATAGCGACTGATCATGTCGAGCTGCGGCAGCACGTCACGGTCGGCTTGGAGTTGCGCGATCTCAGCAGTAGCGACCGCATTTTGCATGCTGTGCAGGTCGGGGCGATTGCGGAGCGCTACTTCCACCAGTTCTTCGAACGGCGGGACAGACGTCGCTGGTTCGACCTTGATCGGCGAGATCGGGCGCAAGTTGACTTGCCAGATACTTGCGTCGCTGCCGTCAAACAGCAAGCGACGTAGGTCGTCTTCGCGGTCGCGAATTGCGTTGCCGGCGACGATCAACTCTTCGCGACGACGTGCAACCTCGGCCTCATCGGCGACGCGATCACGCGGCGCGGCATCTTGCAAGCGGATGCGTTCGTCGGTGATACGCAGCTGCTCAAGAGCAACGATCAACGCCGAGTCAACGACGCGCCAATTCTCCCGGGTGAAGACCAATTCCCAATACGCTTGCACGATCGTCAGCATCGTGTCCTGCACGGTGCGGTCGAAATCGTGGTTGGCTTGCAAGAACCGGTAGCGCGCAGACGTGACCTGAGCGAGGTTGTAGTCCGTCCAGCCACCCCGCAGCAGCGGCTGCCGGAACGACGCCGACCATTGCGACGAGAACTGCTTGTTCGGGAACGCACCGTTGCCGCCGTCACTCTCAAAGCGCGCGGGTTGGAAGGCTAGGTCGAACAGGCCGCCGGTGATCATGCGCTGCCGCCACCCCATCGTCGCATCCATCGTTTGCGATTTGACCGACGGTTGGAAAGCATTCCGGTCTGGCGACTTGCTTTCGGAGTAGCCGGTGCTGCCGTAGAGTTCCGGTTGGAATCCCGCTTCGGCAAACAGTAGGTCGAGTTGCGCCTGGTCGGGCAGCAACCTGGCAGCTTTCAGGCCGACGTTGTGTCGCCGACCACGCTGCAAGGCTTCTTCGAGCGTGATGTCTCGGATGCGGTGGCCACGCTCTTCGGCTTCCTTGTCGACCGGCAGGGTCTTTGGCGGAGACTGTGGATTGCCTAGTTGCGCTGTGGCGGAGGGCGCAGTGGGATTGCTCGGCTTGGGAGTCGTCGCCTGTGGCTTGCCACCCTGGGCGGAGGCAATATCGCCACACACCAAGGAAACGCAGACAGCGAGAGCGAGACGTGACAAGTATTTGATTCGAAGCATACGCTTAGGCGAGCGCCTACAGAGGTTTGCACCCGTGACGACTCCGCTTGCCCAGTAGAACATTGCCCAGTAGAACATTGCCCAGTTGCAAATTGGCCAGTAGAAAACGACCAGTAGAAAACGACCGGCAGTTGCTTCCGAGCAGGCCGCCCACCGTGCGAGCAAAAGATCCACTCGTAAGGGTAGTAAGACTACTCGTCGTTAAGCAAGAGACTGCCGACATGTCCGGCGAAGTTCGTTGCCAAGCACATCAAGAACGCAGACCGGCTCGCTAGGTTATCAGGCATCGGCAATATGGCCAACTGCCTCAATTCACGCTGCAAACGGGTGTATCCACGACTCCCAGGTGCGCGACTCCAGGCGATCTGCTGCACGGTGCCAAAGTCCGGCGCCAGGCGGGTCGGCTTCCAGCGTAGCAATTGCCAACCGATCCGGTCCAGTTCGCCGGTAGCCTCGTCGAGCAAGTCGCCACAGCCATACAACATCGCCGCCAATACTTCGGGACGATCCTGCGCCGTGGTGCGACGGTCTCGCAACTGACCAAGCATCAGTTGGCGGACAAGCTTGCAGCGCTGCGGCGCGATGCCGAACGCCGGTAGGCGGGCCAGAATGCGCCCAGCTTCGCCGAGATTGCCCGCGGCAGCGTGTCCGGCCAACAGATCCGGCAAACGACGACGCCAGTTCTCATCACTGGGTTGCAGCACGTCATCCACCAGTCGTTGGCCATGCTCAGCGACGGCTTCGAAGTGCTGCCCACTGATCGCCGCCAGTTCCACCAAGCCGGACAGCGCGATCACCAGGCGTTCGCCTGTCAATTGCGGCACGTGACGAGCCAGCCATTCGCCGCCATTACGCAACGCGTTGGCGCGGTATGCGGATGAGCCGGAGGCAATCAGGGCGCGCACCCCCCACGAGATGTTGTTGAGTTCTTCGTCGCTGACATGCAACTGCGAAGAGCCTTCTGGATCGGTCTGGACAGCAACCACTCGCAGCATCTCGTCGGCAATGCCGTCGGCGAGTTCTTGCACCAGATCATCGACCTCCGCGAGGGCACCGCGACTGCGAAGCGCCCGAACTCGGACATCGGCGCTGGCCCGCAGTTCGTGCTCCAAGCGCAACAGCACCATCGCGTTGCTCGGGTCGAGCCATTGCTTCAGCGCGTCGCCGTTTTGGTTCATGCCATTGCGGAATGCGTCCCGAAGGTTGTCGGTAGTCTCCTTGTCGAGTCGCGCCAGGATCTCGGTGACCGCCCGTTCCCACGATGCCTGGTCAGGCGAGATTGGCTCTTCGTCGACAACGGCGGCTTCGCTGCCTACGTCAATCTGCCGATCGTCGCCAATCGTCATGCCACTGAGGCTTGTCCTGATCTCGTGACCGGCCACGGCCGTCAACTCCGGGTTCGAACGCCACACTTGTGCCACGTCGAAACCCCACAATAGCAAAAACGTCGCTGCTGCCGCGAGTCCGCTCACGATTGGCATCAGCCAAGCCGGAGACTGGGGCTGGAAGTGGCTGCGGTAAAAGCGGTCGCTGTGCAGTGCCACATCCTGCAGTTTGCCGGCGAACTCTGGGCTAGCCTTCACACTCAGGAGGCGGAACTGCTCGACCAACGTAATGGTGTCGGCAAGCTCAAGTGCCTTCCTCGGGTTGCCGTTGACCTCGTTGCGCATGGCGGTCACCTCGTCGGGTGTGCCTTGCTTGAGCAGCAGGTCAATTGGTTGCCACGCAACTGCATCGTGGTCGGCGCTCTCGTCTGCCGCGCCGTTGTTCGGATGCTGGTTCGAGTTCGGCTGCAAACTCATCCGGCACCACCCGCGCGCTGCTGGCTTTGGTCTTGCTCGGCTGAACCAAGCATGTCCTTGAGCGCGTGCACCGCGTTGTGCATGCGCGACTTGACGGTGCCAATCGGGATGTCCAGCAGATCGCTTATTTCGCTGTATGGACGTTCTTGGTAGACCGCGAGTTCGAACACCAAGCGGTGCGGTTCGGTCAATCGTTCCAGCGCTTGGCGCATCGCAGCGCGCTCTTCGCCATCGCTCAACTGCTCGTCAGGCGTTGGATCATCGCCGGCGTATTGGCGCGGCGCACTGTCGTCATTGGCGTGAACCACTTGATCGAACGAGTAGAAGCGCGGGCGCGGCCGCTGCTGGCGGTAGTGGTCGATCCACAGGTTGGTGGCGACGCGGTAGACAAAGGTCGCCATGCGGCCTTGTGGGCGGTAGCGCTTGCTGCCGAGCATCAGCTTCAGGAACAGGTCCTGGGTCAGGTCTTCGGAGCGCTGACGGTCCCAACAGAGTCGGTAGAAGAACTGCAGCATCCGGTCCCGATACAGGTCGACCAATTGCCGGAAGGCCTGCGGTTCGCCGTCTCGATACATGGCGAGCAAATCGACATCACCGTTCTCGGAAGCGGCATGCTTCGGGGCGGCTTTCGAGTTAGCTGGTCGGGATTTCACGTTGGGAGACCGTGATAGGGTTGGCTCTTATCCGCACAATTTCGGCAGTTGCGTAATCCGCAGAAGCTGCCGTGCTTAGGACCTGGGTCAGAACGGGTGCCCATTGCTTACGGTTCATCTCTGGGCCCAAATTGTCCGGAAATCTGCCAACCATGGGAAGTCCCCCTTTGACTGAGTGCGCATGGAGACTCTTCGTCCAAGCTCCGGTGGCACCGACAGTTCGATCCACAACACTTTATCTGGTAAATGGTTGCGGACGAGCTCTGCCCACTCCACCACTACTACTTTGGCCGGGTCGAAGAGGTATTCGAGTCCGCCGTCATCGAGAAAGCCCTCCAGCTTTGCCGGTAAATACGCGTCCGCATGCAGCAACGGAACCTCCCCATCGTGCTCGATGACCAGCAAGTAGGTTGGGCTGCTGACCGCGTCGGGGTCGTCTACGTCCAGGCCACGGGCTAGGCCACGCACGAAAGTCGTCTTGCCGGCGCCGAGGGTTCCAGACAAGGCCACAGTGTCGCCTGGCTGGAGTCGCGCACCGACCAATTCGCCGAGTCGCTCGGTAGTGAGCGGATCATTGGGCAGGTCGATGGCGGCATCGGCTGCTGATTCCTGGGGCGCACTCATTGGACTTTGGGTGGCACCCGGCGCGGCGCCTGCTGCTTGGAACTCAGGGAATGCTGAAAGCCGGACTCGGGTAAACGGTGGCGATTGCCATCTTGCACGAGCCACAGGCCAGGTTCTTGTACCACCCTACCAATTGGCTGACGCGCACGCTTCGTCAGCGGCCCGCCATCCGGCAGCGCATTCTTAGCTCGCTGAGCCCATAGCAGCACATGGTCCTCGCCGTCGCCGAGCGCGTGCTGCAAGGCGTTGCCATCGTTAAAGCGATGAGCTGCTGGGCGGATGGGAATCCGGCTCGCGTCAAGTTCGGCACCGATGGCTACGCCGTTCTGAGCACTCGCTGCGAGCATTGTTTGCAGATCGAGCAGCAAGCCGTCACTGACGTCCAGAGCGGCGGTGACGCTGCGTTGCTCAGCTAACCAAACACCTTCGGCCATCGCCGGGCGGAAGCGTAGGTGATGGCCGTGAATCGAGCCTCCGAGCGGCCCGGTCACGTGCAGTGTATTGCCAGGCTTGGCGCCGGAACGCGTCAGAGCCCTGCCCGGCAAGTGGCCGTAGGCGGACACCGTGACCACTAATGGGCCTGGGCTGGTCGCAACATCACCGCCGACGACACAGCAGTCGGCAGCGACGGCGGCGCTGCGAATGCCACGCAATAGGGCGTCGAGGTCTTGGCGCGAAGTCGTCGGTGGCAGGATCAGGGAGACCAGCAACCAATCCGCCACTGCGCCCATTGCAGCCAGGTCCGACAAGTTGCGATTGACGGCCTTCTTGCCTACCAGCGACCGTTCGGCACCAGCCTCGAAGTGCACACCAGCAATCACTGGATCACAACAAAGCACAACCCGGGCGTGGCGTTGTCGGATCACAGCGGCGTCGTCGCCGATGCCTACTTGCAAGTCACGGTGGCTGGGAAAGAACGACGCCAACCGCCCGGTCAGTTCACGCTCACTTGCCATTGGGAGAAAACACTACCACGATTGTGGAGCGCACGTTTTCACGTGGCAGAGGCCCAAACTCGGCACTGTCGCCATAGCCCGAGTATTCGGCAGGGTGCGCGATCATCACTTCGTGCTCGCGGAGTTCGGTGATGCGCGACAACAACTCGCCGTGCGGCGTATCAATGAACACGTCGCTGCCGACCCGCAAACCAGAGGCCCAGCGGTCAACGATGACCCATGATCCAGCCGGTATCTTAGGCACCGTGTGCATTCCCGCTGGCACCCATTGCGTGCCGAACTTTAGGAAGAACCACAGTCCAGCTACAACTGCCACCACAAGGGTAGTGCGACGCACCCACTTGGCGACCGTGGTCAGCTGTAGGGGTGTCGGTGTGGAGGCAGCAACGGTGCCGGAAACGGCCATGGGTTGCAGCATCGGTGCTAATGCCGACCGGGTCCAGAACCCGCTGCTACTTCGGCCAGGTCTGAAGCAACTCGGCGGTGGCGGCCTGTGGATCGTCTGCCTGCATAATGGCGCTACGCACGGCAACACCGATTGGTCGCTGCGCCGATGGCACCACAGCGATTTCGGCGATGGTCGTCGAATCGACGCCGCCGAGCCATACCACAGGCAGCTTTGCCGCTGCCGTCAGTTGTGCCGCGCGCGGAACGGTCAAGCACGCGGCGTTGCGCTTGCTGGTGGTCGGCCAGACCGGCGACAGCAATGCGAAGTTACAGCCGTGTTTGGCAGCGAGCGCCAGTTCATCCTCATCATGCGCGGAGTAGCCAAGCACGGCGTTTGGACCGAGCACTTCGCGGGCTAGATCAGGTGTCAACGAGCGATGCCCAATCTGGGCGCCGTGGGCAGCGCCGGCCGCGACCACGTCAATGCGGTCGTTGACCAGCAACAGCCCATCAAACTTCTCAAGCATCGGCGTCAGGCGTTCGCAAGCCCGCAGCATCTGTCGCGCCGACCACTTGGATTCCCGTAACTGCACGCATCGAACGCCGCCGAGTAATGCTTCGTGCACGACCTTTTCGACTCTGTCCGGATCGCCGACGCCGTCGGTTACGAGGATCAGTCGCAGTCGTGGATTGACGAGCGCAGTATCCGCCATGCCTAATAAACAGACCAGAAACGGGCCGTTTTGACACGGCAGAAGCGGCTAGATGCGCTTCTCGTAGATCGGGCCCTTCTCGAAGTATTCGTTCTCCGCACCGACCGCGTCCATGTCCATGCGGCGGCCTTCGAGAATCATCCGACTGGCGATGATGCCCATCTCCAGGCTGTGGTCCTGGTTGGTGTAGCGGAAGCGACCGGGGCGACCGACGTAGATCAGGTTCTCGAGTTCGTCGAGATAGTCGCGGATCTTCTCGACGTTGTCCTTGTACGTCGTGTCGTAGACCGGGTAGACGTGGCTGCGCTTCATCAAGTAGGACTGCCGGATCTCCTCCTTGGTGAAGAACCCCCACTTCTCGAAGTAGGGCATCACCATTTCGAGCAGTTGCTCCTTCGGCATGGTCCAGATGTCATCGCCTTCAAACGCGAAGAACTCGATGAAGAAGGACGTCGTGCCTTCGGGGCACATGTCCTTACTGAAGTTCTTCATCTCGCTTGTGCGACCGAACGGAATGTCCTTCTGCGGGAAGTAGATCCAGTTGTCGGCGGTCACCTGCTCCTTGTTGAGCGTCAAGAACAGGTAGACTTGGTTTCGCCACCGCAGGTTCTTGGCCGCCTGCAGCACTTCCGCTGGTGGCTTGGGATCGAGCAGATCAAGGAACGCCGTTAGCGGCACCGACTCGACGACGTTCTTGGGTTTGACCGTCTCAATGCCGTCCGGCGTCTTGATGTCGACTTCGGTGATGCGCTTGCCATCGTGGCGAACAACAATCGGTTCACTGTTGACGTGGATGTCGGTACCGCTCTTGACGAGGTGCTTGCCGATCTCTTCGTAGATACGACCGGTGCCGAATTGTGGGTAGTAGAACTCGTCGACTAGCGACTTCGGTCCCTGCTTGCCCTTGCCACTACCGCCGAGGCCAATCGCGTTCTTCAGCACGCTCCACAGGTTAAGGCCACTGATGCGCTGCTTGGCCCAATCCGGATGGATGTCGGCGCACGGGATGCCCCAGATCTTCTCCGAATAGTTGATCATCGAGAACTCGGCGAGCGCGCGCCCGAAGTTCGCAACGACGTAGTCCTCGAAGGTGAGCATCGGCTTCTTGAACACGTCGTAACGGATCCGTGCGATGAAGTAGTCGATGCCGATACGGGCACTGCGCAGCAAGCCAAGGTTGCGAACGACCTGACCGAAGTTGACCGGGTAGTTGTAGTACTTGCCGTCAACAAACTGGCGCGTCAGGCGTGGCACTCGTCGCCACTCTTCCTTCAGCAGGTCCTCGATGAAGTCGTAGAGATACTGATTCTTCGAAAAGAATCGGTGCGGCCCGATGTCGGTCAAGAAGACATCGTCGCCTTCTTTGATCTTGATCGTTTGCGCTAGGCCACCGACTTGGTGGTCGCGTTCCACGACCGAGCAGGTCTTGCCTTTGCGGGAAAGCTCCATCGCACAGGCTAGTCCGGCGGGACCGGCGCCTATGATCAGAGTCTCCGGGGCAGGGTTTAAACGAGGGGTCGACATCGGGGGGAGGCAAGAAACGTCTGCGAACAGATACCATCGACAGGTCGCTACGCCTCCTGAAAAGAAAGGCATGTGGCAGTTGCTGCGATCTCTTTGGCTATCGAGGCAGTCTTACGCGCCTGGATTTTGGGCCCAGTCATCAAGACTGTAGAGCACGTTTTGCGGGATGGGCACACGGGCCCGATCGGTTAGTTCCTGCACAATCTGGGTGCAACTGAGGCCGTCATCGAGTCCCGCTTCGATACTTTCGCGGTCAATCGTGAACTGGAACACGTGGTCGCTCTTGGTCCGGCGGGCAAAGCGATCAAATTGGTGGAGCACGTCGTGTACGTCGTCACCGGGGAATACGAGGATCTCGAAGTCCGACTGCACGATAAGTGAACAGCGGGTGCCGCCGACCTTGTCCGCCGGTTCCGCATCCAACAGTTCGGCACCGAGTCGCGACAGGCGCAGCGCGGTCACCCGCCCGTCCTGCATGCCAACGTCAACGATGCCAAGCGGGAACAGGCGCTTTTTGATCCAGACCAGCAGGTTCCAACTCATCTGCTGCAACGATTCGCTCGGCACGTAGGCGCCACCTTGGAATCTAGCCGCGAAAAATTCTTCTGCGGCCCCCGTGTCCAATTGCGAAAGGTAGGCGTTGCGGGCCAAAAACGGCAGCACCGCTACGTCCTGCCACTGCATCGGCTCAGCGCGCCGTAGCAAGCGCAGCAGCACCCGGCGCATGCGAGTATGATGGAATGGTTCACCCGGCAGAGTGCGATCTTCAACGAAGTGACTGAGTTGCAGTTTGATCTGATCAGACAAACTCGCCCGCTCAAACTGCGCTCCGGCCTTGGTCGGCCGTAGTGAGCGTTCGCCACGACGATCGATCAGGCGACGCTGTAGGCAGAAGCGGTAGATGATTTCGAGCATCGAATCCGACGGCAGGAAGCCACCGGGGATTGGTAGCAGCGTGCCCGCGATGCGTTTGGCGGATGCCTTGAACAACTCACCTTCGGCGGTGAACAGAACCTTGCTCTGTTGCAGTTCGCGCAAGAACCGACAAACGTTGCTCGCCAAATCGCTGGTCGCCGACAACTCTTGCTCAACCGCCGGCGCGTGTTCCTGGCCCCGCGTGCGGATTGCCCAAAGCGCAACTTCGTGGAACACGACAACGCCGTGCTCATACGGTTGGATGCCGACGCGAGCTAGATCAAGGTTCGCGGTCGTGCCGAGCATCGATTCCTCGAGGCTCTTGCCAAGAAAGTCGAAGTCCGGCGGCGACTTCAAGTCGACTTCGTGGGTCAACTCTTCCCACGACGCAATCCCGCCATGCGTATAAAGGGTCGTGTCGACGAGTGTGCGAATGTGCTCCGGCAGTTTGTTGAGGCGCTGCGCCATCGCCGTTTCAAGGATGTAGAGCTTGTAGATCTTGCGCGCGTGATCCGCGGCCTTCTGTTCCTTCTCTTTGTTAGACGACGTGTTGTCCTTGTCCTTCTTGAAGAAGCGCGCTTCCAAGAAGCCTTGCAGCGTCAACGTCTCGGGCAGTTGCCGCTGACGACGTTCACGGTATTCGCGAACACAGCCAACCAACTCACTCGGAGCCGCCCACGCAGGACTGTCATAGTGCGCCCAACGCTTGTCCTTTACTGGCCACAAGAACGAATCACGGTGCAGCGCCGCCAGCGAAGCATCAAGGTCAAAGCGGCTCTTGAAGTTGCTGCCAAACTCCGTGAACAGGTCCTGCACGATGCGCACCGCGCCGTCATCCTTGAAGAACACTTCCAACAGGTCCTGCAGCTTGCGTGGCAGCATGCCGATGCGTTGCAGCACAATCGACTCGTCCTCCATCGCCGTGCTGACATGACTGAGCACTGGTTTGCCGGAGGGAGCCTCGGCGCCAGGTTTGGCAAGCCATCTTTGCACGCATTCGAACTTCTGCTCTTCGGTGCTATCACGCAGCAAGACACGCAGGCTAACGCGGCTCATGCTGATACCTCCGGGCCCACGGCCGGGTCACCCTTCAGGTCACCTTTGCCAATAATCTCGTAGCCGTAACCCTGTTCGGCCAGGAACAACTGGCGCTTCTTGGCGAACTCTTGTTCACGGGTGTCGCTCGAAACCAACGTGTAAAAGGTCGCCGTGCCACCATCGGACTTCGGTCGCAGCACGCGCCCGAGTCGCTGGGCTTCTTCCTGACGACTACCGAACGTGCCCGAGACCTGGATCGCGACGTTCGCATCCGGCAGGTCGACCGCGAAGTTGCCCACCTTGCTGACGATCAGATGCGGAACCTCACCACTGCGGAATGCGGCGTAGAGGCGGTCTCGTTCGATGTTGTTGGTCTGCCCGGTGATCAGCGGCAGTTTGAACAGGGTTGCGAGCAGGCGCAACTGATCGAGATACTGGCCAATGATCAGCACGCGATCGGTTCGATGTTGTCGCAGCAGTTGCCCAACGACGTCGGCCTTCTGCTCGTTGTCGGCAGCGATGCGAATCTGATTGCGTGCAGTGGCGTTCTTGTAGCGGGAGGCGCGTTCTTCCCCTAGCGGCACACGAACTTCGAAGCAGCGAGCCACGGCGAGGAAGCCCATGCCTTCGAGATGCTTCCATGGCAGTTCATAGCGCTTTGGACCAATCAGCGAGAAGACTTCGTCCTGCCGGCCATCTTCGCGCACCAGCGTCGCCGTTAAGCCAAGGCGGCGTCGCGCTTGGATGCCAGCCGTCGCGCGGAACACTGGCGCCGGCAGCAAGTGCACTTCGTCGTAGATGATCAGGCCAAAGCCACCGCGGTCAAACAGGTCGAGGTGCGTGAAGCCGTCGAGTTTGCCACGCCGGTGCGTCAGGATCTGATACGTGGCAACAGTGACCGGTCGGATGTTCTTGTGCGCGCCGGTGTATTCGCCAACTTGGTCCTCGGTGAGCGAGGTCTTTGCAAGGATCTCGCGCACCCATTGGCGCACCGCAATCGTATTGGTCGTAAGCACCAGCGTGTTGGTCTGCAGCAAGTCCATCGCGGCAATGCCAACGATCGTCTTGCCGGCACCACATGGCAGCACGACCACGCCACAACCGCCGACGTCGGTACCGCCCATGTGGAATGCCTCGGCCGCTGCACCTTGGTAATCTCGAAGCTGGAAGGTCTCGCTGGTCGCGAGCCCGAATGATAACTCCGCGCCGGTTTGGTAGCCGGCGCGATCGTCGACCGGATAGCCGAGACGCACCAACGCCTGCTTGACGTCGCCACGCGATCCTGTTGGCAAGAACGCGCGTCCCGCCTTATCGCATTCGACTAGCTTGGCCAAGGTCTTCAGCGCCACCAACTCGGCGAGCACCTCGGGCTCCTCGCAGACCAACTGCAAGCGATCGCCAGAGGCCTTCTGCAAGCGCACCAGGCCATACCGGCGGAACCACTCTGTGATGCGTTCGGTGACCTCTTTGGCAACCGGGAATCGCGCGTTGGCCTTCATCCACGGAATCACATCGTCGACGCTTTCCCCTAGTGCTGCCGCATTCCAGATGCTGATTGGCGTGATCCGGTAGAAGTGCACGTATTCGGGCGACTTCTCAAGCTCCGCGAACTTGGCAAGGCGCTCGCGTGCCGGTTCGTAGCCCGGGTGTAGAGTCTCTAGCAATACGGCTCCATCGGCCTGCACGATCAGCGGTGGATCGGTCATCCAAGCACCTCGTGGTTGCGAGGTTTGCTTGCTTTCGTCGCCTTGATCGGCTTGCCCGCAGTTGCCTTTGCGGGCTTTGACTTTGCGGGCTTTGACTTGCTGGGCTTTGACTTGCCAGAGGTTGGCTTTTTCGATAGCGATGCCGCAAGCGGCTTGCGAAGGGCCGCCAGGTGTTCTTTCAAGAACCGTCCGGTATGGCTGCCCTTGGTGCGTGCAATTTGTTCCGGCGTGCCTTCGGCGACGACGAGGCCCCCATCACCACCGGCTTCCGGGCCCATTTCGAGCACATGATCTGCGGCGGCAATAACGTCCAGGTGGTGCTCGATGACCAAGACGGAGTCGCCGCGGTCGAGCAATCTCTCCAGCACTGCGATCAACTTCTGCACATCATCGGCATGCAAACCTGTCGTCGGTTCGTCGAGCACGTAGACCGTGTGGCTGCTCGGGCGGCGCGCTAGCTCCGCGACTAGCTTGATACGCTGCGCTTCGCCACCCGAGAATGTGTTCGCCGGCTGGCCGAGTGTCAGGTAGCCGAGACCAACGTCGTGCAGCAGTTGCAGCGGCCGCATGATCTTCTTGTGGTTACCGAAGAACTGCAGGGCTTCGTCAACGTCCATCGCCAGCACCTGCGAGATGTTCTTGCCGCGGTATTCGACACTGAGCGTTTCTTGGTTGTAGCGCAGGCCGCGACAGATCTCGCAACTGACCCAAACGTCGGCGAGGAAGTGCATCTCTATCTGGATCTGGCCCTTGCCTTCGCATGCGGCGCAGCGGCCAGCGGCGACATGGAACGAGAACCGGCCTGGTTTGAACCCCTTCTGACGCGACAGTGGCGTCGTCGCGAATAGCTCACGAATTGGCCCAAACGCCTTGGTGTAGGTCGCGGGGTTGCTTGACGGCGATACCCCGATGGCACTCTGGTCGACGCAGATCAACTGGTAGTGGCGGTCGTCGCCATCCTGCCATTCCACATCGAGTTCGTGCTTGTTGAGGCCTGGCACCAGCGCATCCATGATCAACGAGGACTTGCCTGAACCAGAGACACCGGTGATCGCGGTCAATACGCCAAGTGGCACATCGACGTTGACGTGTTGCAGATTGTGCACTGCGATGTCGCGCATCTCGACGTGACCAGACGGCTTGCGACGATCGACCTCGGCGCGCACCTGGATGCCGAGCGTGTTGTTCAACCAACGCCCGGTCAGCGTGTCACTTGCAGCTACGACGTCGGGCGTGCCGCTCGCGACAACATGACCCCCTCGAACGCCAGCGCCAGGTCCCATGTCGAGCACGTGATCGGCTCTGCGCACCATCACTTCGTCATGCTCAACGGCGAGCACCGTGTTGCCGAGGTCGCGCAACTCTAGCAACGTGTGCAGCAGTCGTTCGGTGTCACGCGGGTGCAAACCGACGGTCGGTTCATCGAGCACGTAGAGCACGCCAACCAGTTTGTTGCCGAGTTGCGTCGCCAAACGAATGCGCTGCGCTTCGCCGCCAGAAAGGGTCGCCGCCGACCGTTCGAGAGTCAGGTAGCCCAGTCCTGTTTCGCGCAGGAACGAGAGGCGATGGCGCAGTTCCTTCAGCACGTCGGCAGCAATCAGTGTCGCACTCTTATTGAGCTTTAGCCCATCGAGTGTAGCGGTCGCTTTGTCGACCGTCTGGCGCAGCACCTCGGGCAAGCGAACGCCGCCGACACGGACGCTGCGCGGGCCGGCTTGCAAGCGGTCGCCGCCGCAGTATTCACAGGTTTCGCCGCGCATCACGCCGCCAAATCGATCGTCGCCGACTTGCTCTTGATCGCGGCCGTGGAACCAGTCCTCGACCTGACGCGCCATGCCCTTCCACGGCACCGACATGCGCCATTCGCGCTTCTTGCCGTCGTCGTTCTTCTTGAATACGACCTCGAAGCGCTCTTCACCAGCGCCGCGTAGCAGCAGTAGTTTTGCCGATGCTGGCAGTTTCTTCCACGGCAGCGTCAGGTCGAAACCAAAGCGCTCGGCAACCGCTTGACCAACCTCGTGGTAGTAACCATCGGTTGCAGTCAAGAACGTGAAGGCGCCGCCACGGTGTTGGATAGCCCCGCCAAACGTCGGCTTATTGGGATGATTGACTAGAAGGTCTTCCGGACAGACGACTACATCACCTAGGCCGAGGCAATGTGCACAAGCACCGCTGTGGTGATTAAAGGAGAACCAGCGCGGGTGCGGTTCGAGCGGTGCCCGGTAATCACAGTGCTCGCAACTCGGTTCGGCTGCGAACCAATGGCGTTCGCCATCACGATCACCGCCGACCAGTTGCACAATCGCGGCCGCTTGCCCGCCGCGCTCTTTGCCCTGCGCCTGTGCTTGCTCCAATGCATCGGTGAGGCGGGTGCGATCCTTGATGGAGGTCCGGTCCACGACCAGTAGCAGTTCCTGGATCGCCTGCTTGCCCCAGTCCGCGTCGAGTCGCTGTTCCTCACCGTTGACAAGCGCGCGCACGAAGCCATTGCGTTGCCATTCCTCGCGCAGCGCCGTTAACCAATCCGTGAGTAGTTTGCCCTTCAAGTCGGCGGGGATAACCACTGGTGCCAACACCAACGCACGGGCACCGGCAAACTGCTTGACGACATGACCGGCAGCCTTGCTCGGCGACCAGGCGTGCAGTTCCTGCTCGTGGCTCGGGCAGTGGTGCCGGCCAATGCGAGCATATAGAAGGCGCAGGTAGTCGTGGATCTCGGTGGTCGTCGCCACCGTCGAGCGCGGACTGCGCGAGGTGCGCTTTTGGTCGATGGCAATCGCTGGACCGAGTCCATCGAGGCTGTCGACGGGTGCCTTGTCCATGCGGCCCAAGAACCGTCGCGCGTAGGTCGACATGCTCTCAAGGAATCGGCGTTGCCCTTCTTGGAACACCGTGTCAAAGGCCAAACTCGACTTGCCCGAGCCGGAAGGGCCGGTGACTACCGTGAACTTGCCGATCGGTATCTCGCAATCGACTGCTTGGAGGTTGTGCGTGCGAGCGCCCTTGACCGAGATGCTGGTCGGTGCAGGCAGTCGAGCCGTCTTCTTGCGAGGCTTGGCTTTCGCCTTTTTGCGCAGGCGCTTGGTGCCGAGTCCGCTGGCCCGCAAAGCGGCACCGGTGTGCGACGCGTCGATGTCGGCGACTTGCTCGGGCGTGCCGCAGGCGACCAGTTGGCCACCGCCGACGCCACCCTCTGGCCCCAGGTCAATCAACCAGTCGGCGGCCCGCACCACATCCAGGTTGTGTTCGATCACCAATACCGTGTTGCCGGCTTCAACCAGACGTTGCAGCGCTTCGAGAAGCCTTGCGATGTCCTGGAAGTGCAATCCAGTGGTCGGCTCATCGAGCACGTAGAAGGTCTTGCCAGTCGCCGGCCGCTGCAGTTCGGTCGCCAACTTGACGCGCTGTGCTTCGCCGCCACTCAACGTTGTCGAAGGCTGCCCCAACTTGAGGTAGCCGAGGCCGACATCCTGCAAGGCGATCAGGCCGCGAGCTATCTTAGGCAGATCGATGAAGAACTCCGCGGCCTCATCAACGGTCATCGCAAGGATGTCGTAGACGTTCTTATCCTTGAAGCGGATTGCTAGCGTGTCTGCGTGGAAGCGCGCCCCGGCACACTCTTCACAGACGACTTCGACTGGGGCCAAGAAGTTCATCTCGAGCGTCGTGACGCCAGCGCCGAGACACGCTTCGCAGCGGCCCCCGGAAACGTTGAACGAGAACCGCCCCTTCTTGTATTCGCGCAACCGCGATTCGGGCAGCATCGCGAATAGATCGCGTACGTGCGTCCATAGATCGGTGTAGGTCGCCGGGTTGCTGCGTGGCGTGCGGCCGATCGCAGCCTGATCAATCTCAACGATCTTGTCGATCTTATCGAGACCGGCGATGCCCTTGCAGTGCGCAGCGACCAACCCCTTGTCCTGAAGGTGATCCTTGAGTGTCGGCACCAGGATGTGGTGCACGAGCGTCGACTTGCCCGAGCCGGAAACACCGGTGATCGCCGTGAAACGACCGAGCGGGATGTCGACGTCGAGTCCTTGCAGGTTGTGATGGCGAGCCTTCTTGATGCGCAGCGCACCGCGATTCTCGCTGCGCCGATGTTCTGGCATCGGCACCGACAGTTCGCCACGCAGGTATTGGCCGGTCAGCGATTCGGGGGTTGCCCGAACCTCATCGGGAGTGCCCGCCGCGACGATCTCCCCACCATGCGCGCCTGCCTGCGGGCCGACGTCGACCAAGAAGTCGCTTCGCTCCATGGTCTCTTCATCGTGCTCAACCACAACGACGGTGTTGCCACGGTCGCGTAGCGCTTCGAGTGTCTTCAGTAACCGTTGCTGGTCACGGGCGTGCAGGCCGATGCTCGGTTCGTCGAGCACGTAGAGAATGCCGCGCAAGCCGGCGCCGACTTGGGCAGCCAGGCGAATTCGTTGTGACTCGCCGCCAGACAGCGTTGCCGCTCGCCGTGCCAGCGTCAGGTAGCCGAGTCCGACATCTGTCAAGAACACCAGTCGGCGCTCAATCTCCTTGAGGATGTCGCAACCGATCTTGTCCTGGTTGCCGGTCAGCGAAATCGATTGCACCCATGTCAGAGCGTCATCGACCGACAAAGCCAAGATCTCAGGCAGTGCACGATCCTGAAACGACACCGCACGGGATGCTGCGGACAGGCGCGAGCCTTCGCAGTCTGGGCAAGCGGTTGCCGCGCGGTAGCGATCGAGGTGGCGCGCACGCGACGGTCGGTAAACGTTTTCAAGGTGGCCGAGCACGCCGGGGAATGCGATCTTGTCGATGCCGGACGACGAAAACATCGCACTCTTGCGCTGCCAAGCGAACGCAAACTTCTGCTTGCCAGATCCCTGCAGCACGATCTTCTTGGCACTCTTGCTCAGTTTTTTCCACGGCGTATCGACACTGAACTTGAAGGCCTTGGCAACCTCAGCCAAGTGGTCAATCGTCAGGCGCCCGTAGACCAGTCGGCCTTGATCCGTGAATACATGCAAGGCGCCGTCACGAATCGACAGGTCCGCATCGTTGACCAGCAACTCTTGCGAAAATCCAAACGTCTCGCCCAAGCCATCGCATCGCGAGCAGGCTCCGATCGGACTGTTGAACGAGAACAGCCGCGGCTCCATTTCGGGCAGCGCGCCATGACCGTTCGGGCAGCTGCGTTGAGTGGAGAACAAGCGATCGTTTTGACCCTTGGTGTCGACCAACGCACACAAACCATCGCCGAGTTGCACTGCTTGCTCGATCGCTTCCGCCAAACGCGAGCGCACCCCCTTCTTGATCGTCAGACGGTCGATTACTAACTCGATCGTGTGGTAGGCGTATCGTTCGAGCTGGATGTCTTCGTCGAGTCGCCGCACAACGCCATCGATGCGCGCACGCACGAAGCCCTTCTGCGCCCATTCGATCAGCTCCTTGCGATACTCGCCTTTGCGTTCGCGCACCACTGGCGCGAGCACCATTGCCGCTTCGCCGGTGTGATCGTCAAGGATCGCGGTGACAATGCGATCCGGCGACCACGACGCAACCTGTGCGCCACAGTCGGGGCAACTTGGTGTGCCGAGACGCGACCACATCAGACGCAGGAAATCGAGCGTCTCGGTCAGTGTGCCGACCGTCGAGCGGGCGGAGTGGCTGGTCGACTTCTGATCGATCGAGACTGTTGGTGACAGGCCTTCGACGAGGTCGACCTTGGGCTTTTCCATGCGGCCAAGGAATTGGCGCGCATACGAACTCAGACTCTCAAGGAAGCGCCGCTGCCCCTCCTGGTAGATTGTGTGGTAGGCCAGGCTCGACTTACCCGACCCTGAGACCCCGGTGAACGTCGTCAGCGTGTCGCGTGGGAACGATAGGTCGACTCCCTTCAAGTTGTGCTCGCGCGCGCCCTTTACGATCACGTGCGGCACGTTCGGCTGATCCGCACTCAACTGTGTTCGGACCTCTCCCCTGGCGTTCGCAGGCGCTTTCTTGCGGCCGGCTTTGGCAGACTTTCGGGGGGGCTTTATCGAGTTTGTGGCCAAGTATCGAACTCTGCAGCATAGCGCGTTGGGTCCAGTTGGCTAGCGCCCGAACAAGCTGTTGGCACCAGCCTTGAACTAGAACTAGGCTGTTCCAAATGAACCTTGATTCCGGCCTTGATGATGACCCCACCGACGGATCTGGAAATGAAGCCGCTGAGGAGCGGGATTTGCTCGTCGTTTTGCGCCTGAGCAACCGTCAAATGGGCACGAATGAAGAGCGCATCGCCATCGCGCTCCTGGCCGATGAACTCGCTGCAGGGGTAGAAGAGGCCGGCGTTGGCGAATACGATGGAGATGAATATGGCGGCGGAGAGTGCATCCTGTTCTTTTGCGGCCCGAACGAGGTGAATCTGCTCGGCTTCCTAAGGACGCAGCTACAGCACTCGTCTTACGCCCGCGGCGCCCACTTTGTGCGACTTGTCGAAGCACAGGACGGCGAGATGAAGCGCGAGAACATTCCCATCTAGCTTGGCCCATCTAGCTCGGCCCATCTAGCCCATCTAGCGTGGCCCATCTAGCTGCTCGCGTTAGCTGGCCGCTCTAGCTGGGCCGTGTCAGGAACTGGCGCAGCTCGGCATGCACCCCGCCGTTGCTGGCGAGAACCGAGTCGCCGAACAACCAGTCTTCGCCATTGTCAAAGTCGGTGACCATGCCGCCTGCTTCGCGAACAATGACGGCGCCGGCGGCGACGTCATACGGTGCTAAGTAGCGCTCCCAGTAGCCATCGTACTGACCGCTCGCAACTAAGCAGAGGTCTAGCTCGGCTGAGCCCAGTCGGCGAAGGTCACGGCAGTGCGGCAAAATGCGCGCGATGTTGCCAGAGTTGTCGTCGCGCCCCGGTTCGTTGCGATTGTAGGAGAAACCAGTCGCGAGCAATGCATCGGCGAACTCCGCCGTAGCTGAAACCTGCAAGACCTGTTCGCGCCCATCCGCGTAGCGCCGGATTGCGCCGCCGCCCTTGGTTGCTACGAAGGTTTCGCCGAGCGCGGGCGCATGTACGACGCCAACCACCGGCACGCCCTTGTGCGCCAACGCAATCGCGACGCAATAGAATGGGATGCCATGCACGAAGTTGGTCGTGCCGTCGAGCGGATCGACGATCCACAACCAGTCTGACTCATTGCTTGGCTTGCCCTGCGTAGTCAGCACCCCCTCTTCGGCGAGCACGCCGTGTAAAGGATACAGCTCTTGCAGGCCGCCGACGACAATGTGCTCCGCAGCACGATCGGCGGCGGTTACCAACTCGCGTCGACGTCCTTTTGATTCGAAGGTCACGGCACTTCGCCTGCGTTCGACAAGCTCTTGGCCGGCGAGCAAAGCCAGTCGCTCTGCTGCAACTGCATACGCGCGTAGATCGTTCATCCTTTCGTCACGATGCCGGCGACGGCCCGCACAATGGTCTCTTGGATGCGCTTCAGGTCTTTATTGACGCCGTTGCGCTTGCGGTCGTAGTTCATCAAGATCGAGAACCACCGCCGCTTGCCGTTTGGCATCTCAACCAGACCTGACAGCGATGATGCGCCGCGAATCCAACCAGTTTTGGCTCGCACCCGGCCAACCATGTCGGTGCCAACGAAGCGTTTGCGAAGCGTGCCGGTGCGCCCTGAAACTGCCAGCGAATCCCGCAGCACGCCGCCGTCTGCACCGCCGAAGCTATGGAACATCGCGACCACCAGCAAGCCTGGCGTGATGCGGTTCTGCTTTGATAAGCCGGAGCCATCGGTGATGACGACGCCCGCCGGACTCATGCTAACGAGTTCCGCAATTTGCTGGGCAAGTGCTGCGCGGCCGCCCTCGAGGCTGCCGTCGCGAGTTTTGATCGCGCCCAATACCCGGACGCACTGCTCAGCATCGAAGTTGGACGAGTCTTCGAGCATGCGTCGCAACGCCGGTAGAAGTGGACTGCGATGCTCATAAACGACACCAGCCGACGTCGTCTTAGCCCCGACGTTCACCTGAATGCCGCCGGCCGCTAGGCGCTCGATCAGCGTGTCGCGGTACCAACGCTGGGGATCCTTCACGGCCGTGGTGATCTTGACGCGCGGCGATTTTCGGTAGAACTTGCCGCGCACCTTGAGGCTGCCACCGAGATCAATCGCTCCATAGGTAGCCCCTTTGCGCGTCGTCGATTCGCTAATGGAGCCCTTGATCGTGTAGCCCGATGGCGGTGCCACCAGTTGCACCTTGGCATTGCGACCACCGCTGCGCTGGATCGACATGATGAACGTGCCCTGCTCGAGCACGAAGCCGCTGGTTGGTGCGCAGTAGTATGTGTGCAGTTGATCTTGTGGCCACGTCGGCGGCCGGGTTGGCCCGGTGAACGGTCCCGGCAGCAAACGCACGCTGCGCAAGGCGTGGATGTCGCGTGATCGAAGTTCGCGAGCGACATGGCCAAACACAACGACAGGATCGTGCTCGGTGCCGTCCAGCATGTTGGGGTCGCCACTGGCAGTGACCAATAGTTCGCCGTCGACCACGCGGAAAAGGGTGCGGAATAAAAAATCCTGACCAAGCCCATGCAGCACGCCTGCTGCAGTCAACAACTTCATATTGCTTGCCGGCACAAACGGTTCGGCCGCGCGATGTCGGTAGAGCACCGTGCCATCCTCATCACAGACGGCAACGCCGGTTCGAACAGCGCGGGCTTCGGCGTCGGCGACGGCACGCTTCAGGGCCGCGACCTGCGCCGCAGCAGGTGGCAATAGCGCTGAGGCGAGGACCAGCGCCGGCAAGACACACAGTTGCATGCTGCAACGGATACAGCAACACGCGATGCATCGCCAGAGCGGGCCAAAACGGCTAGTGTTTCGACATGTTCGTAGCCGCCCTTCTGTGCGCTGCATCAGCAGCCCTTTCGCCCCAGCAACCTCCGATCCAGACGCTATTGGTGTCAGGTGCCAACAACCACGATTGGCAGTGGACTTCGCCGGAGATCGCAAAGGTGCTGACTGAAACCGGCCGATTCGCTGTGACGATCACGAACGATCCTCAGAAGGATCTGGAAAACGTTGCACAACTGCACGCCGACGGAAAGCTCGACCTGATTGTGCTCGATTACAATGGCGCACGCTGGGGAGAGAAGGCGGACGCCTCGTTCTTGCTGGCGGTTCGCCAAGGCTGCGGGGTCACGATCATCCACGCGGCGAACAACGCGTTTACTGGTTGGCAGGAATATGAGCAGATGGTCGGACTGCTATGGCGCAAGGGCACCGGCCACGGCCGCTACCACCCGTTCGATGTTGTGGTCGTCGATCACAACCATGGCATCACCCTCGGCATGGACAACCTCGTCATGCATCCGGACGAATTGTACCACCGACTCGTGCATGCGGAAGGAGCCAAGTACCAGGTGCTGATGAGCGCGTTCAGTGATCCGAAGACTGGCGGCACGGGTCGTTATGAACCAATGGTAACGGCGAGCACGTTCGGCAAGGGCAACGTCTTCCACACGCCGCTTGGTCATGTTTGGCGCAATAACATCCCATCGCATGCGACGTGGTATGACCCGCAACTGCGCCGACTCGTTGCCCGCGGCAGTGAATGGGCGGCGACTGGCAAGGTGACGTTGTCGCCGACACCGCTCAATCGACTGAGCAAGGAAGAACAAAAGCAGGGTTTCAAGAGCTTGTTCGATGGTAAGTCGATCGAGCAGTGGACCGGTTTCAAGCAAGACGCACCGCCAACCAAGGGTTGGCTCGTTCGTGATGCCGCGATTGTGCACGAGGCCAAGGGTGGCGGCGGCGACTTGGTAACGCGCGAGCAATACGGCGACTTTGATTTCCGGTTCTCATTCCGAATCTCGACGCGCGGCAATTCGGGTGTGATGTGGCACGTCACCGACGAGGGCAAGCAGACCTACTTCTCAGGGCCCGAGTATCAAGTGATCGACGATATTGGCGCCAAGCCGGGACCGCGGCACGCGATTGGCTCGCTCTATGACATGGTGCCTGCCACCAACAAGTCGGTGCTACCGGCCGGGAGTTGGAACGAGGGCCGGATCGTTGTTCGCGAGGGCCGACTCCACCACTATCTCAACGGCGTTAAGGTCGTCGACTGTCCATGCGCCGGCCCCAAGTGGATCGAGATGGTGCAGAGCAGCAAGTTCAAAGACTGGCCGTTCGGCAAGGCTTCTGAAGGTCGCATGGCGCTGCAGGACCACGGGGACGAAGTTGCCTTCCGCAACCTGCGCATCAAGAAGATGTAGCCGACAACGGCAAACCGGCGGCGACCTGATCAGTTGCCGATTGTCGTCGCTACCCGGTTGCTAATCGTGATGCCGAGTGGGTTGGACAAGTCGAGCACGGCTGCCTGACTGTGTAGCGTGGTGCCGATTAAGCTGGAATTGTCCGGCACAGCGAAAGTCCACGCGGCACGCCCTGACACGTCGGCAAACTGGAACGCAGTAGCGACGTAGACCACTTCAAGCGCACAACCGACTGCGCCGAATGGCGTCAAGTCGATGAACGTTGGTGCCAGCCCAAGCACGTGGAACGCGAAGCCATTGCTACCGAGGTTAGATCCTTCGACCGAGTAACTCATGCCGAGGAACGCCGACTCAACCGACAGCGGCGCACCAGGGCCAAGCGAGGTGGCTGGCAAGCCCAACGTTCGACCACCGCACCCACCAGCAAACACAGTCGCCGTAGAAACAGCCCGCGTCGCTAAGTCGACGTAGTAACTGCCAGGCTGGCTACCTTCGACACCGCGGACCGCGAGGTGATGAAGACCTCCCGTGATGCGGATGTCGATCGCGTGATCCCAAGTATCGCGATCGCTGGCGAAGAATGGTCCCGCGACTTGGACCGGCGGCGTCTGGCCATCAAACAGGTAGACGACCACGTCATCAGCAGGCGTGTTCACATGGTTCGCAGTTCCAGCCAAGCGAATGCGCAGCATCTGATCGCCGAACGACAAGATCCGCCAGAAGTCCCAGTCGCCCGCGTGGCCAGTCGTTGCCAACTCACCATTGCAGCGAATCGGAACGATGATGTTGGTCGCGATACCGCCGGTGCGCGGGTCGTTATTCTCAGGACCTTCGCTGGCAACCAGCAAGGTGCCCGGACTCGTCGTAGGCTCAGCGCGCAGATCTAGCAGGTAGCCGCCAGTCGCCAATGCATTGGCGCCGGCAGTGACCGAGATATAGTAGGTGCCCGCAGGCAGTTCTTTGGCGTAGAGGTCCGAGTAGTAGCCAGTGCCGACGCCATCATCATTGGCGCGCAGCGGTCCACCGGATGCGTCGAGCAACGTGATCACCGTATCGCCGATTTCACCGCCCAAAGTTGGTCCAGTCTGGACGCGTAGGTCGGTCGGCGCGGCAAGCACGATTCGAAACCAGTCTTCGTCGAGAATTGACGACAGGATGCCGGCAACTTCTTGGCCCGTAGCCAGCAAGGTCGCCGTACTGGCCGTCGCATTGGGCTCCGCTGCTTCCGGGATGCGCTGAGCAATCAGCGATGCCACGCCCGCTGTATTGACAGCGAGAGCAAACGTGGCGATGGCGAGGACGCGCGACATGAGTAGAAGCCTAACCGGTTCTGCGCGTAGCCGCGATCTACTTGAGCTTGCGAGCCTTCGCCATCAGGAGACGCTTGCTCGGGTCGATCTTGTATTCCGCATTGCCGATCTTCATTTCCGCCTTGCCGTCGGGCATGCGCACTGCGTATTCGGTGCCGCCGATGCTGACAGGAATGGTCATCGAGAACGGTAGATTTTTCGGCGTAACCCATTTCAGGTGCAGCACGCCATCCACGAGTTGGTGTTCGATTCGCGGCAACCCGCCCGTGCGCACGTAGACCTCAAACCACCAGCCTAGATCTTCGCCGGCAATCTCACTGCACAGCTTGACGAAGTCTTCGGTGTCGACAAAGCGCACCTGGTTGCCGTTGGTCATGGCGGCGATTTCCTTAGTCGGATAGGCAAAGCGTCGCAGCGCTTCGAAGAACTTCTCGTCGCCCAACTGCCACCGCAATGTGTGCAGCACCAAACTGCCCTTGTAGTAGATGTCGTTGTTGCCGCCGCCGAAGTAGATCTCAGCCGAGTTCTGCACCTTGCGCGGCGCCAGCGGCTTGCGATTCATGGTGCGATGCGCGTGGATCTCAACGTTGTAGGCCTTCTTGCCAAATCGGATCTCGCGATACAGCGGCTGCATATACGTGCCGAAGCCTTCGTGTAACCACATGTCTTTCCAGTCGCGGCAGGTGATTAGGTTGCCCCACCATTCGTGAGCCAACTCGTGATTGTGCAACCAATCGTATTGCTCATCATTGAAGCCGTTGCCGTAGGCAATGATGGTCTGGTGCTCCATGCCTAAATGCGGCGTCTCGGCGATGGCATACTTCTCGTGGCGGAACGGATACGGACCGAGTAGTTCTTCGAACACCTTGAGGTGGTCGAGGAACGCTGGCATGCAGCGCTTGGCCTTTCGCTCGCTGCCAGGCAGCACGTAGAACGTGACTGGCATCTTGGTGCCATCAATGCACTCGAACGTGTCCTTCAGTTCGATGTAGGGCGCAATGTTCAACGCAACGTTGTAGTTCGCGATCGGCGAGGCCGACTGCCAGTGGAAGGTCGTACGACCGTCCTTGGTTACCGGTTCTCCCTGCAACGTACCGTTGCTCGCCAGTATCAGTCCTTCGGGGACCGTACAACGCAGGTCGAAGCCGTTCGGCTTGTCTGACGGATGGTCTTTGCACGGCCACCAAAGATCGGCCCCCTCGCCCTGGCATGAGGTCGCGATCCACGGCTTGCCATCGCTGGTCGTGGACCACGTGAATCCCCCTGTCCACGGCGGCCGCTTGGCGACCGTTGGCTTGCCGCCATAGGTAACGGCCACGACGAACTCGCTGTCCTTGGTGATCTCATTTGTCGATTCGATCACGATGCGTCCATGCTCGTGGGTGAATGGCACCGCTTCGCCGGCGATCGTGACGCTTGCAACCGTTAACTCTTGAACTAGGTCGAGCGCAAAACTCGTAATCGTCTTGGTCGCTAGCGCCCGCATCTCCAGTTCGCCAGCAATCGACTTTTCGCTGGGGTCAACGCGAAGTTCGAGGGCGTAGTGTTGCACGTCGTAGCACGCCTGGTCCTCGCGGAGCGGGCCACCTGAGACGTTGCGCTTGGCTCTCTGTTGGCTGAGGGCCATGCCGGGAATCGCCACCACCGCGCAGGCGAGGACGAGCAGCCTTGATGCAATCTTCATTGGGTTTAAGCAGTCTACGTGCAGCCTGAACACTTGCTCCCTCGAAGAACGGTCGACTATCGTGGATTTATGGCGAACGGCGCCGCAAACCTACGCGGCTACTTGCTGGTCACCACTTGCTACTGGGCGTTCACGATCAGTGACGGCGCCCTGCGCATGTTGGTGCTGCTGCATCTTCACGAGCAAGGACAAACCGCTTGGGCGCTGGCGCTACTGCTGGTGCCGTATGAGATCGCCGGTGTTGCCACTAATCTTCTGTCCGGGTTCCTTGGGGCCCGCTTCGGACTGAAAGCTCCGCTGGTGCTAGGCCTCGTGATCCAGGCCAGTGCCTGCGCCTTACTCATAGTTGACGCTGCCCAGTTGACCTTGGCCTATGTGATGGTCACACAGGTGATGTCGGGTATCGCCAAGGACCTGACAAAAGTCAGCGCCAAGAGCTATGTGCGCGAACTTGCGCCAAACAAATCCGCCAGCGGCTTGTTCCGTTTGATCGCGTGGATGACTGGTAGCAAGAACACCATGAAGGGCTTCGGGTTCTTTTTGGGTGGCGCCCTGTTGGGTTGGTGCGGGTTCGCCCACACCAACCTCGGCCTCGCGATCGGGCTCGGTGTCATCGGGTTGCTAGCACTAGCTGTAGTCCCAAGTGTCGCGGGTCGTCAAACGACTTCATGGCGCGCGCTGCTGCAGCAAAGCCGAATGATCGTGTGGCTTAGCACGGCACGCGCGTTCTTGTTTGGTTCACGCGATGCGTGGTTTGCTGTGGCGTTGCCGCTCTACCTGATTGCCAATGGTTGGCCAGCGCTTTCGGTTGGCGCTGCTCTTGCTGTTTGGGTGATTGTCTACGGCGTTGCCCAAGGCGTCGCACCAAGCATCACCAAGCAGGTTAACCATCGAGACGGCATTCGCTTGGTGCGCAACTACACCGGTTTACTAGCCGTGCCGCTGCTCAGCACCGCAGTGTTGGTTGCAAGCGACGTGCAGCCCGCCGCATCATTGCTGGTCGGCCTCTGCGTTTACGGCGTGGTGTTCGCTATCACTAGCAGCCTGCACAGCTGGCTAGTGGTCTCGCTACACGACGACGACCGAACCGCGGAACGGGTCGGCTTTTACTATGCAGCCAACGCAGTTGGGCGATTGGTTGGCACGCTGCTGTCTGGCTATCTGTATGCAGAAAGCGCAACACCCGCCGAAGGCTTGTCGCACTGCCTCTACGCGTCGGTAGTTGCCGTTACGCTGGCGACCATCGGAACCGGCATGCTGCAGCGGGAGTCCCAGCGTCGGGACGGGCGCTAGAAAAGCACTACGCGTGCACTAGTTTCTGCAGCAAGTCGTAAGGGAGGTTGCCGCCGCAAACGATGATCGCCGCCCGGCGACCACGCAGTTCGGTGTCGGCACGGCACGCTGCGATTGCAACGCCGACGGCGCCCTCAACCAGTTGGTGCTGTAGCGCCAAAGAATCACGCATTGCCTGCTCAATAGCAGGCTCGTCAACGTTGATGAAACGATCGACCAAGTCACGACAGAGGTCGAATGTGATCGCGCCGGGTTCCACGCCACCAGCCGTGCTGTCGGACCACGTGTTACCACACGGCACATCAACGATCGCGCCTTGTCGCACACACTCTGCCATTGCCGGTGATGCTGTCGGTGAGCACCCGACGAACTCGACACCAGGTGCGACACTCTTGGTGTAGGCGGCCATGCCACTAACCAAACCGCCTCCGCCCAATGCGACGTAGACGACTTCTACTTCGGGCCAATCGCACAGCAACTCGTGAGCAACTGTGCCTTGCCCGGCAATCACCGCGGCGTCGTTGTAAGGTGAGATATACGTCTGCCCAGTGGCGGCAGCGACTGCGCGCGCGTGGCGCTCGGTGAGCACACAGTCATCGCCGTGCACTTGCACTTTGGCGCCGTACCTGCGAATCGATCCTTGCTTCAACGCTGGCGTCGTCGATGGCACGAACACCGTCGCCTGCATCGACAACTGCTTCGCGGCGCGCGCCAAGCCCAGGCCATGATTGCCGGAGGAAGCCGCGACCACGCCCTTCGCGCGCTGTGTTTCGTCGAGCGAATGCAGTGCATTACTTGCGCCACGAACCTTGAACGAGCCAGTGTGCTGGACGTTCTCAAGTTTCCAGCGGACGTCCGCGGACAGTTCGTCAGACAACCAGGTGCACGGTACCAAAGGCGTGTGCAGCACGTTGCCGCGCAAGCGTTGTTCGGCCGCGACGACTTGGGAAGCGATTTCGTTTCGATTGATTGCAGCTGCTGTCATCGACGAAGGCGAGCTAACCGCCGGCTGGGCTGTTAGCAGCGTTAGCAGTCGACTCTGGAGCCGCTGTAGGTGCTGTTTTCGTCGCCTCGACGAATGCTCCGCCCAACGACTCAAACGTGACCCTACTACCCTTCGGCAGTTGGATTTTTGCACCGCACCACCTGACTTCGGTGGCCATGTCACTGGTGCACGTCACGCTCTCTTGTTGGCGATTCACACGGGTGCCTCCGGTCTGCAGGCCGGCGCTAGTTGGCGACGTGGGCGGCGACAAGAACAGCGTCACTCGGTGGCCAGGTTCGATGGTGGTCTTGCCAAAGGCGTGGGTCCAGATGATGTCCGCACCGCCAAGGTTGGTCACAGTCGCGCGACCGCCATACCAACCTGGTTCGTCGAGACGGCGAATCTCGACCGAAGGCGCTCGCGGCAAATTCGTTGGCGTCGTCACGCCGCCAAAAATTGCTGCCAAGCCCATTGCCGGTATCGGTGCAGCGACCATTTCAATCGTCGACCCATCAGGCAAGGTTAAGCGGTTGGTGCGAGTCGACGCACTGACCCGCAGCCACGACAATTTGGAGAACACGATGTGCACCATCTGTTCGTCAAGGCTGGCAACTTTTAGCGCGGTCATGCCGCGCGCCTGCACCCTGGAGGATTCATGCAGCAGAACTTCGAACGACGCGGCTCCACGCGTTTCGACCTCTGCGCCGACTGGCAGCGAGGCAAACTTATTGTGGCTCAGCAGGGGTTCGTATGGTTCGTTCTCTGCATCGCGATGCCAGATGCGACCGTCCTGTCTGACGAGCAAACCCAGATCGATGGCAAATGGCAGTGGCTTCTTCGCTTGCGTGCGAATCCAGGATGGCCAGCCCTCCGGCTCTGGTTCGGCAGCTGCCAGCGGCAAAAAGAATGGGTTGCTGCCGGCCGGGGACGCGCCGGTTGCTTGGTTGACCGGCAAGGGGTAGTTGCCGTAGCCGGGTAGTTGAGCCGGAAACATCGGGAAGCCCGAGAACTTGGGCGCCGATGGCACCGACCAGATCGAGGAAAATTTGTTAGCGCTGCCTTGCTGACCACCCTGCATGCCTTGGCCGGTAAGCAACTGCCCAGGCAGGTTCGCTGGTGCACTCGCCTGAAATTGTCGGCCCGGGTTTTGCATACCAGGGATCTGGACTGGGTTCTGCAGGCCAGGCTGAGTCGAACCAGGGATTTGCGCGCCGATGTTCCTTTCGGCTGCCAGAGGGCCCACCAGCATCGGTGCGATCACCGCCAGCAGTGCGGCATGTCCTAGCAAGGTATTGGTGCGGTTGCGTGCGCTCATAAATCACCCATCGGCAGAAAGAAGGACTCGTACTTGTCCAGAAAGTCTGGGGACAGCACCTTTCGCTCCGCCACTGCGTCGCAAAGTGGCACATCGACGATCGAACCGGCCTGCATCGAAGCCATCCTACCGAAGTTCTTCGTTAGAACGAGTCTCGCCGCTCGGGCACCGAGTCGGAGGGCAAACATGCGATCAAAAGCTAGCGGTTTGCCGGCGCGCTGCAGGTGACCGAGCACGACTGATCGGGAATCCCACCCGAGCAGGTCGCGAACCTTGCCGGCGACCAACTCCCCCACGCCACCGATTATTGGGTTGCCCCACTCATCAATTTGCGTCGAAGACAGGGACTGCCCGCCCTCAAACACCTGAGTTCCTTCGGCCACCGCGACGATCGCGTGGCGCCGCCCGCTATTTCTGACCTGGGCCAGGCGTTCGCACAGAGCCTCGATGTGGGCGGCGCGCTCCGGAACCAGGATGCCCTCGGCGCCTGCGGCGATACCTGAGTAGGCAGTGATCCAGCCAGCGTGGCGGCCCATGCACTCCACGACCATGACCCGACTGTGGGACTCGGCGGTGCTGCGCAGGTCATCCATGGCGCGTGTCGCTACTTCGACAGCCGACCAGAACCCAAACGTGAAGTCGGTCGCATCAAGATCGTTATCGATCGTCTTGGGGACGCCGACTACGGGAACTTGATGATCGCGGAACAAGCGGTCGGCGGCGCCGAGAGTGCCTTCGCCACCTATCGTCACAAGTGCATCCAGCCGATGACGCTCGATGGTTGCCAGCACCTTGGGCACTTGCACATCGGGATCGCGATACGGATATGCACTGCTACTGCCGAGCATCGTGCCGCCATGCACCAACAAGTGCTGGAAGTCCCAACTCTCAATGTCGCGGGTTTCATCTTCGAGCAAGCCACGCCAACCATCGGCGAACCCAATTAACTCGCAGTCGGCTTCCATTAAACGTCGGCCCAGGCCGCAAATCGCTGCATTGAGACCAGGCGCGTCGCCGCCACCAGTCATGACGCCTACTCGCATACTCACTGGCTGCCACCAATGGGATCGTCATCGATCGGATACTGCGGACCACGGAACGGTTCGGCGGCGACTTCGGATTGGGGCTTGGGTGGCTCGGGCGTGTTCTTGCCAAGTCTGCCGAAGAAGCCTTGGAACTCCAATTCCAGGTCGGCGCGCATGCCATCCGACAATCGCACCAGTTCGCCGAAGCGATGCAGCAAGGACTGCCGCAAGCGCTGACTGCCGGCGAGGTGGTCCTGGCCATCGGCGCAATAAAACTGCCCAGTGATCAGGATGCGCTTGGTCGATGCAAGCTTGACCTGAACGCGCAACCTAGTGATCTCCGTCAGCGTTTCACCGGCAACACGAAGCCCCGTCTCGATCGCTTCCAGGGCGACGCGAACCGGACCGTCCGCGGTCTCGCTGACAACCCAATGGTTAGGCAGTTCGCCAGGCCGGCGACGGACCACCCACGAGAAGTTCCATAGCAACAGGCCGATGCTACCGAAGAATGCCAGCCACGCAGTTGGTGTCTGCAGCGGCATGATCATCGCGCGATTGGTGCCCGCCAGTTCCGCTGCTTGTGCGCCAAGGTCCGTGCCCAGCACGCTTGGCTGCAAGAAGGTCGCGATCCACAAAGCCGCTACAGTATTGGCAACGGCGAGATTGCTCACCAACAGCATGCGTTCGGACCAGAGTCGCTTAACAGCCATTGGCGGTTCGCCGGTTACCTCGGCGTGAAGTAGCGGTCAATGAAGCCAGTGTCGATGTCGCCGTTGCAGAAGTCTGAGTGCTCAAGGATGCGCAAGAACAGCGGTGCCGTGGTAGCGATGCCATCCATTTGCAACTCTCCGAGTGCCCTCTTGGCAACGGCGATCGCCTGGGCGCGCGTTGGTTGGTGGATGATCAACTTGCCAACCATCGAGTCGTAGTGCGGCGGCACGGTGTAGCCCTGATAGACATGGCTGTCCCAACGAACCCCGGGTCCGGCGGGAGCGACGAACGACTTGATCAGGCCCGGTGACGGCTTGAAGTTGTGGTCGGGATCTTCGGCGTTGATCCGAAACTCGATCGCGTGGCCACTCATGACAACGTCCTCCTGTCGGAACGACAGTGGCTCGCCATCAGCGATCAAGATCATTTCACGGATCAGGTCGCGGTTGGTCACAGCCTCCGTGACCGGGTGCTCGACCTGAATACGAGTGTTGATCTCGATGAAGTAGAAGTTGTTGTCCTGGTCGAGAATGAACTCCACCGTGCCGGCTGAGTAATAGTTGGCGACCTTGGCCAACCGCACGGCCGCTTCACCCATCTTCTGGCGAGTCGCTTCATCGAGCACCGGGCACGGGCTCTCTTCGAGTAGTTTCTGGTGGCGGCGTTGCAGCGAGCAATCCCGTTCCCCGAGGTGCACGACGTTGCCGTGCGTGTCGGCGACGATCTGGATCTCGACATGACGCGGCTTGTTGACAAACTTCTCGATGTAGACCGTCGGGTTGTTGAAGCACGCCTGAGCTTCCGCGCGGGCGGCATGGAAGCCGGTGACTAGGCTGGGGTCGTTATGCGCGACCCGCATGCCGCGACCACCACCGCCCGCCGCTGCCTTGACCAGGACCGGAAAGCCGATCTCCCGAGCGATGCGCAGCGCGTCTTGTTCGTTCTCAACGGGACCGTCCGAGCCAGGGACACACGGAACGTCCGCCTTCTTGGCTAGCTCCTTGGCGGCGACCTTGTCACCACACTCGGTGATCGCAGATACGGACGGGCCGATGAACTTGATGTTGCAACTCTGGCAAACCTCGGCGAAATGGGCGTTCTCCGACAGGAAGCCGTAGCCAGGATGGATCGCCTCGACATCGGCAATCTCGGCCGCTGCGATGATCGCAGGAATGTTGAGATAGCTATCTGTGCTAGCCGCCGGGCCGATGCAAATCGTCTCGTCGGCATACCGAAGGTGCAGGCTATCGCGATCAGCTTCGCTGTAGACAGCGACTGTCTCGATGCCGAGGTCCTTGCAAGCGCGCAAGATGCGCAGGGCAATTTCGCCACGGTTGGCGACCAGGATGCGGTGGAACATCGATGTTGCCTAGCGAATGATGAACATCGGCTGCCCGTACTCGACAGGCTCCCCGTTCTTGACCAAGACCTCGAGGATCTCGAAGGACTGCTCTGCCTTGATCTCATTCATCACCTTCATGGCCTCGATGATGCACAAGGTCGTGTCCGGGTTGACCAAGTCACCAGGCTTACAGAACGGCTCCGAGTCGGGCGACGAAGAGGTGTAATAGGTGCCGAGCATCGGTGACTTGAATACTTCGCCCTGCGGTTCCGCCGGTGCTGCAGGTGCATCGCCAACTACAGGTGCGACGGCAGGGGCCGCCGGCATGGGCATGGCGGGCGTGGCATACGTCACCACTTGCGGTTCGGTGCGACGCACGCGCCAACGCGCACCCGCCCCTTCGAGTTCCACCTCGATGACATCCTTGGCGACCATCATCTCGACCAGGCTCTCGAGTTGCGCCAAGCGCTCGTCGCCAGCGGACCGACGATCGACTGGTGACCTTCTTTCGACCAGCACCTTCTTGGCAGGCTTCTTTGCCGCAGCCTTCTTGGGCTTCGCGGGGGCCCGCTTGGCGGTAGACTGCTTCGGGGTCTTAGACTTCTTGCTCGGGGAACGCTTCGCAGCCATCGATTGTATTGCTCGGGTTAGGTGTATCCTGGCCTGAGGATTTAAAAGCAAAGGGCTTCGGGCGAGTGGAATCTAGGATGTTATCGAAGGTACCTGCCGGCGAGGGCGCAAAGTCTCGCACCTCGGCAGACCAATTCGGCGAGCCGGCAAGCCCCACCGGGCGCAGCGCCTCTGGTAGCGGGCCGCCGCTACAGCGCCTCGGCGATTTGCACAGCATTCAGTGCCGCACCCTTCTTCAGTTGGTCTCCGACCAGCCAGAAGGTCAACCCTGGATCAAAGACGCGTCCAAGTCGAACCCGCCCCACTGCCACTTCATCGCGGCCCGCGTAGTCGCGCGGCATCGGGTAGAGGTTGGCTGCCGGCTGATCGAGCAACTCGATACCGGGAGCCTGGGCAAACAGATCCTGGGCTTCGGCCACCGTCAGCGGTTGATCTAGTTGCACCGAAACCGATTCGCTGTGGCAGCGCGTTACGGGCACTCGCACACAAGTTGCGTCGACGTTCAGCTTCGGCATGGCGAGGATCTTGCGAACCTCAAACAGCATCTTGTCCTCTTCTCGTGTGAACCCGTCCGGCATGAAAACGTCGACGTGTGGGAATAGATTGAACGCCAGCGAATGCGCCAACGCGTCGGGCTTCGCGGGTTGCTCCCCTGCCAGCACCGCGCGGGTCGATTCGTGCAGTTCATCCATGGCCCGCTGACCGGCTCCGGAAGCGGCCTGGTAGGTCGACACCACGACGGACTGCAGGCCGGCCCTTTGCTGCAGTGGTGCCAGCGCCAGCACCAGAATGATCGTCGAGCAATTCGGATTGGCGAGGATGCCCTGGTGCTGCCCCATCGACGTTCGGTTGACTTCCGGCACGATCAGTGGCACGTCGGCGTGCATCCGGTAGGCGGAACTGTTGTCGATAACGGCGCAACCCGCAGCCACGGCCTTCGGTGCGAATTCGAGCGAGGTGCCGCCGCCAGCCGAGAAAAACGCGAGGTCAACGCCCCGGAATGAGTTCTCGTCGAGCGCCTCAACGACGTGGTCTTCGCCTGCATACGACAGCGTCTTGCCGGCAGATCGTGCTGACGCCAGCAGTTTGAGCGAACGCATCGAGAAATCGCGCTCAGCAAGCACCCGCAGGAACTCATGGCCGACTGCGCCGGTTGCGCCAACGATGGCGACACGCGGCGGGCTCATTGTGGCCCCCCACCATGCTGGCCATCAACTGGCTGACGTTCGTAGGTTCCGGACTTGCCGCCTGACTTATGCAGCAATTGAACGCGTTCGATGACTGCGGCGCGACAACGTGCCTTGACCATGTCGTAAATCGTCAACGCGGCAATGCTAGCAGCGGTCATCGCCTCCATTTCGACTCCGGTTCCCGACACCGTGGATGCTTCGGTTGTGATTCGCACGGCATCACCGTCGATCAGCGCGAACTCGACGGCCACGTGACTGAGTGCCAGAGAGTGGCACAGTGGGATCAACCGCGAAGTGTCTTTGGCGGCCTGGATGCCGGCGATTCTGGCGACGGCCAGAGCCTCGCCTTTGGGTAGTTCACCCGCGAACAGCAGCCGACAGGTCGTTGCATCCAAGCGAATCACCGCCTCGGCCACCGCCCGGCGCACCGTCAGCAATTTATCGCCGACGTCGACCATGTTGGCTTGGCCGCGGCCATCCACGTGGGTCAGCCCATTTGCGCCCTCATCGGGGGAGTTGCCTTGGTGCTTTTGCGTGCTCACATTGCGGAGTCTAACGCCGCTAGCTCACGGGCGAAGGTTTCGTTTCGAGCCATGCCCAGGTAGCCACTGACTTGGCGACAACCCGGCCTCGTTCGCGCCGTCATGTCTAAACCACGGAAAATGACCCATGGCGACCCTGGAAATCGGCGTGACCGAAGCGACCGACGGACCTTAGTGATGGGCCGCGAAGCCCCCCTCACGAGCCCCCTACGAAGTGGCGCGGATCCCTTTGCAGCGGAAATCCGTGCGGCAACTACCCGACAGCGTCGTATAGACAATGGCGCTTGGCTACCCAGCCAGGCACCTGGCTAACTCATAGCTAGGCACCTAGCCATTCGATCGGGCCCAGATTCGAGACTGCCAGCGCGGTGTGTCGAAGATTTGGGCAACCCGTTTTCCATTGCCTCGCGCGGTGGCGAACGCCGATTTAAGGGCTGGGTCAGGGTCTGAGTGACCAGATCCAAACGCAACTGGAAGCACAACATGCGAAACGTCTTCACGCGGTCGACCGCCATCCTCGCCGCCCTTTCTCTGACTGTTATGTGTGGCTCTGCGAGAGCCCAGGAACTCAAGGCGCAGGTCGCCGCAGTCTTGGCCCAAGCCGAAACGGCCGAGGCCAGCGAAATCTACCCCCTAGCCAACGAGCTCGCCGACATCGCCCCGGAGCGAAATCTCGATGGCTACCTGACCGCGATCATGGGGACTGCTGGCGCGAGCGACAACCATCGCCAGCGATTGTGCGCTGCGTTGGCCCTCTCGCAACTAAAGGAAGATGCCACCTTCGGCAAGAATCTGTTGGCACTGTGTGAGCCAGTCGCCAAGGGCGGCAAAGAGTTCGCGCGGTCGGCGGCATTGTCGCTGCTCGGAGAAGAGCGGTTGTTCAACATTCGCATCCTGCCCGATGTACGCAAGATCGTGGTGGCGCAGTGCGAGAACGAGCTGGTGCCACCGAAGGTGCGCATCGAAGCCGCCCTATCGCTGTGGAAGATTGGCAGTAACCGCCAACTGGAAACTGCGAAGAACGTGCTTGAGCAATTCTTGCAGTCCAGTGATCGCGACCTGCAACAGCGCGGTGCTTTAGCGCTCGCTGAAATCAACACCCAGGGCGGTCGGGCCTGGCAGATCCTGCGCGAGATTCGCGATCAGCCGACCGATGCCGGCCGCCGCGCCGCGATGTTCTTGAAGCAAGAAGAACAACGTCGCGAGTGGGAAGCGCAACTGCGCGAAGTGATCAAGGCGCGCGGTCCGGAAGCAAACCCTGACAACGACCAATACGCGGTGCTTGACGAACTGCGTCACCGCATCCGCGTTCAGCACATCCGTGGCGGCGACATCACCAACGAAGAAATGGTGCAATACGCGGCCAAGGGCATGTTGAAGGGCCTCGATCCGCACAGCACGTTCTTCACTAGCCAAGAGTTCCAGCGGTTCTACTTTGACCTCAACCGCGAATACGGCGGCATTGGAGCGTTCGTCAACTTCGACCAGGACAATGACTTCTCGATCGTGCGCCCGATCTACTCGGGTCCTGCTTACAAAGCCGGCCTGCGTAGCGGCGACAAGATCCTCGAAGTCGACGGCTGGGAAACTGGCGGTCACACCACCGAAGAAATCATCAAGCGACTGAAGGGCCGTCCCGAGTCTCTGGTGGTGCTTAAGTTCTTCCGTCCCGGCTTCCAAGAAGCGCAGGAAGTGTCGATCACCCGCCGTCAGATTGCGGTGCCGGCGGTCAACTGGACGATGGTGCCAGGCGACATCGGCTACATCGAACTGATCAACTTCAGCGCCAACATCTCGGCTGAACTGCAGATTGCTTTGCGCGACTTAACGTCGAAGGGCGCCAAAGGCATCGTACTCGATGTGCGCAACAACACGGGTGGCTTCCTGACCCAAGCCCGCGACGTCGTGGAGCAGTTCATCGAAGGTCGCGAATTGGTCGTCTACACCGAAGGCCCGAACGAGCCGAGACGCTCCTACTCGACCGACCCGCGCCGCCGCGACGTTTGTAAATTGCCGCTCGCCGTGTTGACCAACCGACTGTCGGCGTCGGCCAGTGAGATCACCGCCGGTGCGTTCCAGGATATCGGGCGCGCGAAGATCATCGGCAAGCGCTCGTTCGGCAAGGGCAGCGTGCAGAACCTGTTCCCGCTCAGCACGAGTCCGCAGGAAGAGTTCGACGACCTCAACAACGACCGCGCTTGGCAGGAAGGCGAACCCTACGTCGACCGCAATGGCAACGGCATCTATGACCCCGGCGCACACATCAAATTGACGGTCGCCAAGTACTACTTGCCGAGTGGCCGTTGCCCGCACCGCGAGTTTGACAAGGAAGGCCGCATCGTCGATCCGGCATGGGGCGTGAAGCCGGATATTGAACTCGAACTGCTTGAGAACAAGCCGGAGGACGCGTGGAAGAACTCGGCCGTGTATGCGATCCTGAAGAACGGTTCGTTCCGTAGTTACGTCAAGAAGCAGATCGGCCTCAACGACGAGTTGTTCCGTAAGCTAGCTGAAGGTGACGATGGCAACCCGAATGCCTACCCAGGTTTCGAGGAGTTCTTTACGAGCCTCGACACCAAGCTCAGCAAGGACGACGTGCGGCGCTGGGTTCGCTACGAAGTGCGCGACCAGATCAGCGATCTACGCGGCGCGGTCTACCCAGGCCAGCGTGCCCTTGGCGATGCCCAAGAAGATGCCCAACTGCAAGAGGCCATTCGCGTGCTGATGAAGGAGCGCGGCGACGACATCCGTGACATCGCGGCGTTCAAGAACGTCTTAAAGATCAGCTTCGACGACAAGAAGAAGGCAGCGAAGGAAGCCTCAAAGGGCAGCAAGTAGTCCCCAACGGACGCCGCGAACGAGCAAGGGCCGCATTGTGCGGCTCTTTTTTTGTGCCCCGATCCTGCTTGAGCGAGCCAGCTTGAGCCAGCCAGCGCGCCTGGCCTGGGCTGGGGACCCGGCCGGGCAGCGATTCCGCGCGAACTCATTCTGGTCCGCCGCATGAGACAAAATACGTGCGAGCAAATTGCCCGGCTTTGGCATGCCGATCTTGAAAATCGAGGCGCGTTATGGAGGGGCCTGACGCGAAGTGCTTGCGGGCTATTTGGTAAGGTGTGACGGGCTGAAATTGCCCAGGTTGCGACCATCCAAAACCTTATGGTTTGCGAATCTGAAGGATTACGCCGCTCCTGGCTGGTCTCACCCGCATTAGGCAGAAATCACTATCTAGTGGGTTGCCAGTGGTCGCTACACCCAATAGATAGTGGCTCTCTACGGCGTAAGCCGGTTTCGCTCCACTGACAGTCGCCCCAAATCCTACCGATGCCCTTTCTTAGGGAACCGGTAGCTGGGACGCCCCGGCAGGTGAGCAAATCGGCTACCTTGTAGGACCCATTCCGTTTGGTCGCGGAGTGGTTTGTTCTATCGCAGCGAATTGCTTCCCGAGCCTTGTGGCTCCCCGAACTGTGTGTGGCTTTACGGTCATGCGGCACCTCGAAATCTGAGTTGGTAAGCCTCCCCTGGAGGCTGCGATTCAGGACTTCCCGGTGCCTATCACTCAGCCCTCCAATGCTGAGTGTGCCAGTCGGGCTTCACACGGTCTTGACTCCGGCCCCATGCAGCCGGAGCCGGTCACTTGTCGAGAAGCAACTCTCCTGCATTCCAGGTCAGCCTGTATTTGCAGGCATCAGAGGCAAGGTCCCGCGGCACACGGGGCCAGCACGAGAGGTCGGTTTGGTCGCCGGCCTTGGTTCTCAGGAGGAACTCACGTGAAGATTAATCGGCGGTTCACGGTCAAGGGCAAGTCGCCCTACGAAGGCATCCCATTTTCACAGCGGAATTCAGAGATCCGCAACCCCGATGGCTCGCTCGTATTTGAGGCGCGCGACATCCAAGTTCCTGGGCACTGGAGCCAGGTCGCTGTCGACATCCTTGCACAGAAGTACTTTCGCAAGGCTGGTGTTCCGCAAGTTGCTAGCGACGGCAAACCGCTCAACGATGAAAGCGGTAAGCCCGTACTCGGCGGTGAGTCCGATGCGCGTCAGGTATTCCACCGACTCGCCGGTTGCTGGCGTCACTGGGGTGAGAACCACGGCTACTTTGATAGTGGCGACGACGCACAGGCGTTCGAGGACGAACTCAGCCACATGTTGGCCGCGCAGCACGCCGCCCCCAACTCGCCACAGTGGTTCAACACTGGCCTGCACTTCAAATACGACATCAGCGGGCCCGCTCAAGGCCACTGGTTCGTCGACGACCAGAGCCAGACCGTTGGTGGCAATGGCGGCGGTTCCAAGGCGAATGGTGGCAAATCACATGTTGCCAATAGCGCCCAGAACACGACCCAGAACGCTGCCGAGAATGCTGCCCAGGCATCGCTCGATGCTTCTGATCAGACCTCCGGTCCGCAACTGAAGAGGAGCAGCAGCGCCTACGAACGTCCGCAGCCACACGCCTGCTTCATCCAATCGGTCAGCGATGATCTCGTTGGCGATGGCGGCATCATGGACCTGTGGACCCGCGAGGCCCGCCTGTTCAAGTATGGCTCCGGCACCGGCAGCAACTTCTCGCAACTCCGAGGCGAGAACGAACCGCTATCTGGCGGAGGCAAGAGTTCCGGTCTGATGAGCTTCTTGCGCATCGGCGACCGCGCCGCTGGCGCGATCAAGTCCGGCGGCACCACCCGTCGCGCCGCCAAGATGGTCTGCCTGGATCTCGACCACCCAGACATCGAAAAGTTCGTCAGCTGGAAGGTCAACGAGGAGCAAAAGGTTGCGGCGTTGGTGACCGGCAGCAAGCTGATCAAGCAGCACCTCAACAGCGTCATCAACTCTTGCCACATCGTGCAAGAAGACGGCAGCTCGAAGGCCTGCATCAAGCCGCGTGAGAACCCGGCGCTGCAGGCTGCGCTGCAGCAAGCACGCACCGCGCACGTACCTGAGAACTACCTTAAGCGTTGCCTGCAACTCGGCGGCCAAGGCCTCCGTGCAGTGGACGTCACCGAGTACACCACCGACTGGGACGGCGAGGCCTACGGGACGGTGTCGGGCCAAAACTCGAACAACTCGATCCGCATTCCGAACGAGTTCTTCCGCACCCTGGACGAGAACGGTAAGTGGCGTCTGATACGCCGCACCGACCGCGGTGTTGCCAAGGAGATCGACGCCAACGAACTGTGGGACAAGGTGTCCTACTCGGCTTGGGCCTGCGCCGACCCGGGTGTGCAATACGACACGACCATCAACGAGTGGCACACCTGCCCCACCGATGGCCGCATCAACGCGAGCAACCCGTGCTCCGAGTACATGTTCCTCGATGACACGGCCTGCAACCTGGCGTCGATCAACCTGACCAACTTCCTCAACGAAGACGGCACGTTCGACCTTGAGGGCTACAAGCACGCGATTCGTCTGTGGACGATCGTGCTAGAGATCAGCGTCTTGATGGCGAGCTTCCCGAGCCAGCAGATCGCGAAGTTGTCCTACGACTTCCGCACCCTCGGCCTTGGCTACGCCAACCTCGGCACGATCCTGATGCGCCTCGGCATCCCGTATGCCAGTGAGAAGGCTTACTCGATCGCCGGCGCGCTCTCGGCCGTGCTCAGCGGTGAGGCTTACGCCACCTCCGCAGAGATGGCGAAGGAGCTTGGCGCGTTCGCGAAGTTCCCGCAGAACGAGGAAGCGATGATGCGCGTGGTTCGCAACCACCGTCGCGCCGCCTACCACGCCAGCGAGTCCGAATACGAAGAGTTGTCGATCACGCCGCGGGGCATCGATCCGCAACTGTGCCCGAGTCAGTTGCTCGAATCTGCACGCGAGTGCTGGGATCGCGCCCTGGTGCTCGGTGAGAAGCACGGTTACCGCAACGCGCAGGTCACGTGCATTGCACCGACCGGCACCATCGGCCTGCTGATGGATTGCGATACGACCGGCGTTGAGCCGGACTTCGCGCTGGTCAAGTTCAAGAAGCTTGCTGGTGGTGGTTACTTCAAGATCGCCAACCAGAGCATTGCTCCGGCGCTGAAGAACCTCGGCTACGACCCTGCGCAGATTGACGAGATCGTCACCTACGTGGTCGGCCGCAAAACGCTCGCCGGCGCACCGGAAATAAACCACGAGTCACTGCAAAAACTCGGCTTCGACGACGCCGCACTGCAGAAAATTGAAGGCGCGCTCGAGAGTGCGTTCGACGTCACGTTCGCCTTCAACAAAGGCATCCTCGGCGAAGAGTTCCTGACGGCGAAGCTCGGCCTGAACAAGGAGCAACTCGAGGACTGGAGCTTCAACCTGCTCGAGCACCTCGGCTACAGCAAGAGCCAGATCCAGGCCGCCACGGACTTTGTCTGCGGCACGATGACCGTCGAAGGTGCGCCGCACCTGAAGGACAAGCACCTGCCTGTGTTCGACTGCGCCAACCGGTGTGGTCGCAAGGGCAAGCGCTACATCCCATACGAGGCGCACCTCTACATGATGGCCGCGGCGCAACCGTTCATCAGCGGTGCAATCAGCAAGACCATCAACATGCCGGTCGACGCCGAGATGAAGGACGTCAAGCATGCCTACCGTCTTGGTAGCGAGTTGATGCTGAAGGCCGTCGCGCTCTACCGCGATGGCTCGAAGCTCAGCCAGCCGCTGAGTTCGACGATTGATGACGAAGAAGACGGCGGAGAGACGTCGACGATGGCGGCATCGCCGGATGTGCAGGCACTCGCCGCGCGCATGACTGAGCGCGTCGTGCACCGCTACATCGCCAAGCGTCGTCGCTTGCCGGGACGCCGCGCCGGCTACACGCAGAAAGCCAACGTCGGTGGTCACAAGATCTACCTGCGCACCGGTGAATACGAAGATGGCTCGCTCGGCGAGATCTTCCTCGACATGCACAAGGAAGGTGCTGCCTTCCGGAGCTTGATGAACTGCTTCGCGATCTCGGTGTCGCTCGGCCTGCAGCACGGTGTGCCGCTGGACGAGTTCGTCGATGCGTTCGTGTTCACGCGCTTCGAGCCGAACGGCATGGTGCAGGGACACGACCAGATCAAGATGGTCACATCGGTGATCGACTACGTGTTCCGCGAAGTTGCGATCAGCTACCTCGGCCGTGAAGAGCTCGCCCAGGTTTCGAGCGAAGACCTCAGCAACACTACGATGGGCGGCAAGGCTGCCGACCCGGAGTACGTCGCGGAAGAGGTCGTCTCGGAGACGGTCTATGAAGCCGAGGAACAAGCGCCGAAGCAGGTGCACGACAACACCCACTTGCACCCGCCAAGTCACGGCATCCAGCGAGGCACCGATGGCCATACTCCGACGGCAGCCGCCGGCGAGAACGTGGCGCTAATGCGCGCGGAAACCCGCACGGCAATGGCGGACAACCGCCAGGCCCGCCTGCAAGTTGCCGAGGCTCGCCTCAAAGGCTACGAAGGCGATCCGTGTGGCAGTTGCGGTGCGTTCACTCTGGTCCGCAACGGCACGTGCCTGAAGTGCATCTCCTGCGGCGGCACGAGCGGCTGCAGTTAAGCTCAGCCGGGCTTCGGAAGAAGATCTCTTCAGGAGAGACCAACAAAACGGGGCGCTTTGGCGCGCCGTTTTGCGTAAGCAGGCCGCGTTGGCGCACTAGGCCAGCGAGTCGAACCGATGCTATCCGGTAACTGGCTGGCGCTGCGGATGGGAGAGCTGGCTCGACCGCTCAAGCGCCGACAACCCGGCGCGATGACCGACAACTCCCCCAGCGGCTCCAGTAGGACTACTAGATAGGCTGCTGGATGCATGCCATGGCAAGCCGACGCAATCTAGCCCTGCAGGTCTCAAACCTGCCTCCATTACCGGGTTTCGCGATGACCTCTACAGCCCGCGAATGCGGATGTCCCTGAACGACACCGCGTCGTTGTGGCCGCAGAAGCCGAAGTGGCCAGCTGCGTTGTCCTTGCCGACATGCTTCGGCAGGTTCGACTTCAGGTCCTTGAGGTCGGCATCGAGAATCAGGAAGCCGTTGAGTTCGACGGTGACGCGCGAGCCAACCATGGTGACCTCTTGGAAGTTCCATTGCCCAACCGGGCGCTGGTAGCCGCGCAATGCCGGCGCCATGCCGTAGGCGCTACCGTGATACTGGTAGGGCTTGAGGTTGGCGTACTTCTTGGCCGTGTTGTCTAGCACTTGCAACTCGAAGCCCGCGTAGGCCGGATCACCCTTGCCGGGGTAGCGCATCGCGAGGCCGTTATTGCCGCCTGGCGGAACCTTGAATTGGCAGCGCACCGAGAAATCTTGGTAGACCTCGTTGGTGAACAGGTTGCCACCCTTGCCCTGCTTGCAGCGGATCGCACCATCGATGATCTCGTAGTTGTCGGTGGCGCCTTGCCAACCGGTGAAGTCGGTGCCGTTGAAAACAGGCATGTAGGCATGGAAGTCGGAACTGGCGAGGAACTGGTTGGCAGACTCCCCGTCGAGTTCGCGAACCGACATGTTGCGAAAGCGGATCTCGCCGCCGTGGGTCTGCAACTGCAGGCGACCCTGTTTCGGCATCGGCTTGGTCCGGTCCCAGTAATTCTCCATGCGCACGCCGTTGACCGTCGTGTGGTTGTTGAGCGTTACCCAGACGCGCTCGCCGATGATCATGATCGACATGCGGTTCCATTCACCGAACGGCTTGTCGTAGCAGGCAGGCGGGAAGCGTTCGTTGTTCTTGTTGTTCCACAAGCCTCCGCTGCCCTTGTCGGCACCGATGTTCCACTTGCCGCCTGCTTCGGTGTAGTCCCAGATCTGCACCTGCGGCGTTTCGCGCAAGTAGATGCCGGAGTCGGCCTTGGCGACCGTCTTGTATTCGATCTCGAAGACCGCGTCGCCATACTCCTTATCGGTAGTCAAGAACGCGCCGTGACCATCGTTGATCAGTTCGCCATCTTCGCAGCGCCAGTGCTTGGCGACCGAAGCGGCATCTTCAGCAAGCAACTTGCCGCGCTTGTCTGCGGGCATCGCGGCGAACTTGACCGGGTCCATGGTGCGCTGGCCGTGCCAGCCGCTGAGGTCCTTGCCGTTCCATAGCGGCGCGTCGACAGTTGCGGATTGGGCGACTGCGGAGGCGACCGTCAGAAGCAGAGAGGAGCAGAACACGAAACTGCGCATGGCGCACAGGCTACTCGCGATGGCGGCCAAAAGGCCACGGCTCGCCCTGGCTAACGCAAGACAGCGTCGCCGAAGTCCTCGCGCCACGGTCCTGGCGCCTCGGTCGCCACGCCGACAGTCGTCCCCCTCCCCGGCCTCAAAGCAGGCCTCATCGCGTGGGCCCTGATCAGCGGTTCTTCAAGAACGTCGCAATACCGCCGAAAAACTGCTCGAGGTAGGCGCGGTGCTCGGGCGCCACATCTTGCTCGTCGATCGACGCCATCATCAATTTCATCCAACGATCGCGCGCAGGTTGATCTACCACGAATGGACTGTGGCGCATGCGCATGCGCGGATGGCCGCGATCGCGGATGTAGTCCTGCGGGCCACCAAAGCGGTAGATCAAAAAGCCGCGTAGACGTTCCTCCGCACCGGCGATGTCCGCTTTGGGATACATCGGCCCGAGAATGTCGTCCGCCGGGACCCGGGCGTAGAAGCCAGCCACAATCGCGGTCAGCTTGGCGGCCCCGAGTAGGTCAAAGATAGGCAGTTCATCGCTCACGTGGGCAGCGTGGTGGATCGCGGCGAGAACGCAAGTACGATGTTCGGGCCGATGGTCTTCCACGCAGCACCCGATCCCCAAGAACGCGAGTTCGACCGCAGCCTGCGGCCGGGCACCTTCACCGAGTTTGTTGGGCAAGAGCAGGTGCGCGACAATCTGCGCATCGCCATCGAAGCCGCCACCGGCCGAGAAGAACCGCTCGACCACGTGCTGCTGTGCGGGCCGCCTGGTCTCGGCAAGACAACGCTGGCGCATTTGATTGCCCAGGGCATGGAGGCCGACATCGTGATCACCTCCGGACCGGCACTCGGCGCGCCGAAGGATCTTGCCGGCACGCTGACGCGAATGCAGCGCAACCAGGTGTTGTTCATCGACGAGATCCACCGGTTGCCGAAGGCACTGGAAGAGTACCTGTACTCGGCGATGGAAGACCACGCGATCGATGTCGTGCTCGATCCGGGGCCTAGTGGCCGCAGCGTGCGATTGGGCGTGCAACCGTTCACGCTGGTTGGCGCGACCACTCGCGAAGGCCTGCTGTCGGCGGCATTCCGTTCTCGGTTTGGCATCGTCGAACGACTCGAGCCATATCCGAGTAGCGACATCGAGCAGATCATTACGCGCGCCGCTATGCGACTCGGGGTCAAGATTGACCAACGCGCCGCCGAACTATGTGCGGTGCGTAGCCGGGGCACGCCGCGCATGTCGTTGCGCATTTTGCGTCGCGTTCGCGATCTCGCCCAAGTGCTGGAGAAGCCGAGCATCGATGCGACCACAGCCGAAGAAGGCTTGAAGCGCTTGCGCATCGACCATCTCGGCCTCGAAGAAGTCGATCGAAAAGTGCTGCGCGCATTGACCCGGCGTGGCGATGCGATGGGCTTAAAAACGTTGGCGGCGATGATCGACGAGGCGGAAGACACTCTCGAAGAAGTGCTCGAACCGCACCTCATTCGCAGTGG
>CALCZA010000253.1 GCA_937906475.1 uncultured bacterium | reverse complement strand
AAGGACAACCCGATCTCGCGCACGATATCCACGGCCTCCGGCTTGCGCGGTCTTGATCGGTGGTACAACGACCTTCGCGCCCCGGCTGATTGCAGCGTCTTGCCCCGCAGCGAGAGCGTCGTGTGATCGGGAACGTCGAGAGCGAGCCCCATCAAGTCGAACAGCGAACGCAGGAAGCCCTCGACTTGGCGTAGTGGCAGCCTGTGTGGGCGCCCCTGCGATTCATGCACCAACGCCCCTCGCGACCATGGCGAATGCAGGATCAATACTTACACTGACCAGATGGACCTAGGATTTGAGACCATCGGCAACGCCTGCATCATTGTCCATGATCGGCGACCCGTGCTTGCCACAGACCCCTGGCTATTTGGCGATGCATACTTCGGCAGCTGGCGATTAAGCCATGCAGTTCCGCCAGAGCAACAGGACCACGTCGCAGCATGTGACTACGTGTGGATTTCTCATGGGCACCCAGATCACCTAAGCCTGCCGTCGCTTGAAAGGCTCAGAGGCAAAAAAATACTGGTGCCGGACCACCACGGTTCACGCATCTATAACGACCTTCACAGCCTCGGGTTTGATGTTCAGATCTTGCCCTGCGGCAAGTGGTTTCCAATCAGCGACCGCGTCCGAGTCGCGTCGCTAGCGAACTACAACCAAGATGCCACGCTCGTCATGGACGTTGATGGTCATTTGATTATTGACGCCAACGACGCAGGCAACCGGGGCAGCAGCAGGTTTCTCGACCGTGAACGTCGACGATTTACAAAACGCAGTTTCATCGCCTGCCTTACCGGATACGGCGATGCAGACATGATCAATTTCTTCGACGAACAGGGCAATCGCGTACTCCCTGCTGCGGCAAACAAGGAACCATGTGGCCCAGGCATCAAGGCGCTGCTCGATCACTATGACATCGACTACTTCGCTCCATCGAGTTCGATGCATCGCTACAACCGAACGGACAGCGGTTGGGCCGACGAATATGCTACGCCCGTCGATGAACACGCGCGCCACTTCGATGGCGGCCGGCGAACCTGCCTGCCAGCGTTTGTCCAATTTGATCTCTACACGGGCTCTTACCAGCAAATCAGGCCACCAAAGAACGACGGTCCATTGGTTGCGCCGGAGCAATTCGGCGACGACTGGAGCACTCAACTCGACAGCAAAGATGTCGACCAACTGCGACAATACCTTGCCCGCGTCACGCACCTGCCGAATGTGCTCGGCCACGTAAACTTCCGCGTCGGTGGCAAGGATCACGTGATCGACATCAATCGCGAACACAAACGCGGCGTCACGTTCGAGACCCCACGCCAATCCCTGATGCAGGCCGTCGAATGGAACGCCTTCGACGACATTCTGATCGGCAACTTCTGCAAGACGACGCTACACGGTGACTGGTGGGGCAAAAGTGGCGCAGATGCGCTCTACCCCCACGTCACACCATTCCTGACGAAGTTTGGCGACAACGGTGGCGCCTATACGACAGCAGAGTTGCAGGCCTACTTTAAGGAGTATCTAAGCCGTGGCTTTACGGAGTTCTCAGCTGAACCCGGTGAGCAAGAAATGCGCGCAGCGCTGGCGTCCTACCTACCAGCTTGATAGCTGCCAGCACGGTCTAGGGATTGTCAAACCGCATTGGCCGCAACTTGGCTACGTCGCGCTCAGCACCAGTCGATCAACAAGGTCGCAATGAGGCAACCAAAGTAGGCCGACGCGCGGCGTTGGTGCATAGACCCAACTCACGGCAGATCGCCCCCACGAAGCCCTCGATTCACATCCTAACCGCGTACGAATCCGGCATTCCAAGTTCGACCATGCGGTTGCGGAGGTTGCACGCGCATGCAGGCGATCGCCAAGGATCCTCT
>CALCZA010000252.1 GCA_937906475.1 uncultured bacterium | reverse complement strand
TGCGATGCCATCTCATGATCGTGTCTGGTGTGACGATCGCTGCGAACCTATCGAGCAACCGCCGACCGAGTGGTTTGCCTTTCGTGGCAAGTCGTCGGCGCTGGTCGTCAGTCAGGCGTAGCCGCTTGTTGCCTTGGAGTTCTCGGAAGACGCGGTTCTCTTCGAGCAGGTACGCGATCAGTCGCGACTGGTCGCGGTTGACGAAGCCCGCGAAGGTGATGAGGAGCAGCTTCAGTGGCAGGTCGGCGGCCATGTTGCCGAATCATCGGTCGTCAAGTGGCCGATTTAACTCTTGCTGGCGAAGCGCGATCGAGCTTGCGGATAGGAGCGCCTTGGCTCATTCGAGCAGCGCCGACACAATGCGCGCGACCAACGACTCTTCGGTCGTGCGCAGCGAATACTCATCGTCGCTCGCAGGGCCCATTGAGACGCCATTGCGTCGGAAAGACATGCGGCTGTTGCGAGTGCCGGCGGCGGACAGGTGCACCTCGCGAACGCCGGTTACTTCGACCAGGCGTTCGACGTGATCCGGCCGCAAGCCGCAGCCAGCCATGACTTCGATTCGGCCCTCTGCTTGCTGAACTGTCGAACGGATCTGGGCGCGGCCATCGTAGGCGGTCGCCTTCTGGCCTGAGGTCAGCACGCGCTTGACGCCGAGGTCACAGAGCACCTCGAGCCCTTCTTTGGCGTCGCGGCACATGTCAAACGCGCGGTGGCACGTGACCGGCCGGCTATCGGCGAGGTCGACGAACTCGGCCATCCGGCGGTGGTCGATTTTGCCATCGCTGCTGAGCGCGCCGACGACAATCCCGGCTGCGCCGGCATCGGATAGTGCTTCGATGTCGCGTGCCATGACGTCGACTTCAGTGCTGTCGTAGAGGAAATCGCCCGCTCTGGGCCGAACCATGACGAATACCGGCACCTTGATCGCGGCGCATACGGCTTCGCACAAACCAGCGCTCGGGGTCAGCCCGCCCTCCGCCAGGCTCGAACAAAGTTCGATGCGTTGGGCGCCGCCGACGACGGCCGCATATGCGCCCGCGACGGATTCCACGCAGACTTCGACGAGAACGGGTGCAAAGGCTTGGTCGGACACGGCAGTATGGTGGGGACATGCGCGCCCAATTGCTGCACCTTTCCGGACCGTTGCGCGGCCGAACGATCACTTATCGGCAGCGACTGGTGCGCATAGGCAGCGGCGATGCCTGCGAAGCGCGCATGGTCTCGAAGGTTGTCAGTGATCATCATGCCGACATCGAGTGGGTAAAAGACGAGTGCCAGTTTCATCTGCGCACGATGGAGAGTTCGGTATTCGTCAACGGCAATGAAGTGGAGGAGGTGATCCTCAAGGATGGCGACCTGCTCGAGTTTGGTGCTGGCGGACCGATGGCGCGCTTCCGGACCTACGTTCCGATTGGTGCTATCTGCAAGCCCGTTCGTCGCATGCTGACCGACGCGCGCGAAGTTGCGCAACACAGCGGTCGCGCCACGGCGACGCGCATGTTGACCAAGGACCTGCTGACGCAAGCGACCATGACCTTGAAGGTCGGCTTCCCGTTGGCGTTGGTCGCAGCGTTGGTGTTGTCTGGTTGGCTCGGTGGCTGGCTCAGCGGTAGGCCGGCGCAAGTGCAGAAACTAATGACAGCCGACACGGTCATGAAGGCCGAGATCGAGGCGATGCGCGCCGAATACCAGGCTGAGATCAAGCGCCTGTCCCAGGCCAGCGATGTGATCCGCCGCGTGCAGAAGGAGTGGACGCGCGGCGTTTGCTTGGTTCACGGCATCTATCGGGTGCGCAAGCCCGACGGGTCGTTGTTGCTTGATTTCACCGGCCAGCCGATGGAAGTCGAATACACCGGTTCGGGCTTCTTGGTCAGTGAAGAAGGTCACATTGTGACCAACCGGCATGTCGCCTTGCCGTGGACCGAGGACGCGGGCCACATGAAGATGATCGCCGCCGGTGCGGTGCCAGTGTTCAAGCGCTTCACGGTGACGTTCCCCGGCAAAGTGCCGATCGACGTCGCGCAGAGCACGATCCGCCGTCGCGATGACGAACTCGATGTTGCTGTCATCCAAATCACAACTGTGCAGGCGAAGGGCATTCCCGTTCTGCCGTTGCGCAAGGATGGCAGCGAGGGTGAGGACGAACGCGCGATTGTGGTGGGCTATCCGACCGGTTTGGCGGCACTGTTGGCGCGCGCCAGCAGCGACACGCTAGCGGAACTGCGTCGGACAGCCGCGACGACCGCCGACGCGATCCAGCAGTTGGCTGAGGCCAAGCAGATCAAGCCGGTGATCACGCTTGGTGTGATCAGCAATTCCGAAGAGCACCTGATCGCCTACGACGCCGGTACGACCAGCGGCGGTTCGGGCGGCCCGGTCTTCAGCGGTAAGGGCGACGTGATCGCGGTCAACTTCGCGATCCAGCGGAACTTCGCTGGCAACAATCTCGGGGTGCCGATCCGACACGCGCTGGCGCTGCTGAAGAAGTAGCGCGATTCGCGGGGCCTATTCGACCCGTGGCACGATCGGGGGGGTGGGCCTAGTTGTTCTCCGCGGCCGGTTCGCCACCGCCTGCCACTGCACCGCACCGCCTTGCACCGC
>CALCZA010000251.1 GCA_937906475.1 uncultured bacterium | reverse complement strand
GAAGCGGAATACCACCGCATCGTAGGTTGAGGCGTCGGTCAGTGCCTCGGGGCCATTGACATCGGGGATACTGACCTCGGGGATACTGATATCGGGGCCACTGCCACTGCCCCGCGGTGTCTGTGGATCAGCAGTAGGCGCTTGTTGCCTGTGCCAGCCGACTAAGTTTCTGATCGTCGCAAGCATGCTTTGCAAAGGAAGGGTCAGCATCGATCAGTTGCGGCGCGCCGCGACAAAACGTGCCAGTGTGGCTTCACCGAGCACTAGCAATAGGGTCAACAGAAGGAGCGACGGGCCGAGTTCACTGCGATTGCTCGAGTCGTTTTCGGTAGCGATGGCAGGTAACGAATCGAGCACGCGTTCGATGCCGATTGCGGCTTGTGCTTCGGCGCGGCTTGGATACTGCAATTCGCCTTCGACCGGATCGACGTTGACCGCGAACGGCAAGCGTAGCGGTTCCTTGCCGGACTCGCGATCGAGCACCATGTCGTAGACATAGAAGCCGCCGAAGATGGTGTTGGCGTAGCTGGGCAACGAGTAGCGACCACCGGGTAGCGCGCGCGGCGCTTCGGCGATGGGGGCGCGAGGGCGACCATCGCGTTCGGGGCGTTGCACTTCAATGTTGTTTGGCCGTGCCGGTAGCGAGCACGACAATTCACTGCCAACGACGGCGGCAAACGGGTCGGTGGCCGGCAACGCTAGCCACTTGACGATGCCGTGCAGCAGCGGGAATGCGACCAGCGGATCGTCGAGTCGGTTCCATCGGTCGGCATCGTATTCCGATCCAATCGGTGACATCAGGAACACCGCCTGGCCTTCGCCAAACGGCTTGCTGACGAACAGCGGAGTTTGCTCGGCGTCCGTCATGCGCACGGCGGTGACCGCGTCTTCGTGCACCGAGTCGGCGGCAACCCCATGCCAGCGCCACATCGGGATGGCCTGCAGGATCTCGCGGTAGACGTCTTCTTCGAACTCGCGCAGGAGCGGGTGCTCCATGTCGACGATGCTCGGCGAGCGAACAGTCGAACTGCCCGGCGCGCCACCAATGGGGGGGAGCAACCGGAACGGCATCGGACCAACTCCTGCCGCGTGCAGGTGCAGGTTAAAGCTCTCGATTTCGCATTGAGGGCCAAACTGGCAGAGCACGCCGGTGCCAGCGCGCAACGCATCGGACAAAGCAACCGCGGCGCGATTGTTGAGTCGTTCGATGTCCGCGAGCACCACCACGTCGTAGTTCTTCGGAGTGCATTGGCCGCCAAGTAGCGTCACGATGTCGACGACTTCGACGGCGAACATCGGCAGCGTGTTCTCGTCGGGGTCGAGCATCGACTGCCACAGATACGCGTAGCTCTGCAGCGGATCGCCGGCGTCCTTGCCGTCGACCAGTAGAATGCGGATGCGATCGCGCACATCGACGGTCAAGAATCGTTCGTCGTCTGCCGCCAACGCATCGTTGATCAACATCGCGCGCACCTGATGGGCGCCCGGCGTGCGGAACGTTAAATGGAAGTCGGCTTCGCCCTCGCCGCCGGCCGGCACTTCGATGACCTTGCGGATCGGCTCACCGCCATCGATTTCGAGCGTGACTTCGCAGTTGGCGGTGCTGGTGCCGAGGTTCTTGATTGTGGCAATGACCTCAGCCGGGCTCTTTTGCACCGCGGCTGGGTCAGTCAATCGCAAGCCGGTGATCTGCACGTTGTCGATCACGCCGCCGGTATTGGCTGGCAGCGTGCCGGTCGCGAGCGGGCCGCAATCAATCCAATGCAGTTGCAGGCCTTCACGAGCTTGAAGCTCCGCGACCATGTCACGAAGCGTATCGGATAATTCCGGTCCGCTTGGTTCACCTTCCTTGGGCAACGAGTCGCCGAAGATGCGCGCCTGCATGTCTGTGAACACGTAGACCTGGGTGTTCGGGTCGCTCGTCTCATTGAGCGCCGCGAGCACTTGTTGCATCGCGATGGTCAGGTCGCCGGCACCATCCTCCGGCTTCTGCATCTGCATCCAGCCAGCTCGGGCGGCCGCGATGTCGAGATCGCCTCGAACCAGGAACTTGGTGCGAACGCCCGCAGTGACCAGGGTGACCTTGTCGTTGCGGTTTGGGTTCTTCTCGAAGCGATCCAGGAGACGCGCCACCATCGACTTGCCGCTCTCAAACGGGGTGCGTGTGCCATCGACGCGCAGGCCCATGCTGTAGCTCGCGTCCATGACGAACACGTGGTGCACGGTGCCACCGCCGGTCAGTAAACCGATGGCGTCTTGTAGCAACGGCCGGGCGATCGCGAGCGCCAGCAAGATCGGAATCAAGCAACGCAGCAGCAGCAACAACAGGTTTTCGCGGCGGAGTCGATTGCGCTGCTTTTGGTAAGCGCGCATCAAGAACTCCATCGCAGCCCAAGGTCGGCGCTTGTGGCGCTGACGGTTGAGCAGGTGGATTAGTAGCGGCACTGCGAACAGTAGCGCGCCGGCCAGCAAGGCTGGGTTGAGGAATTGCACCTGGTGCTACTTCTTGCGCTTGGCGCGCGCGGCTCGCGCGCTCAGGTAGGACGTCAATACGACGTCGAGTGGGTTCTGCGTGTCGACGCGCACGTAGTCAATGCGCTGCGCTAGGCAGCCCTTGCGGATCTCCTCGGCGAAGCCGTTGACTTCCGCGAGGTAGGCATCACGAAGTGATTTGGGGTCGCACAGCAGTTCGGGCAGTTGCTCCATGCCTTCGAACATCGTCATGCGTTCGAACGGGAACTCGAGTTCATCGTGATCCATGACGTGGAAGACGACGACATCGTGGCCTCGACTCGCGATCTCGCGCAGTCCTTGGATGACTTCCTTTGGCTCGTCAAACAGGTCGCTAAAGATCATCACCATGCCGCGCTGTCGCAACTGGCCAGCCAGTTCGTGTAGCACGGTGCCGATTTTGGTCTTTTGCTCGCGCGTCTTCGCACCTTCGAGGCCGGCGAACAGGTGGGCCAAGCTTTGGCGGGTGTTTGACGGCGGGATCTGCTTGCAGATCTTCTCGTCAAACATCGTCAGTCCAACTGCGTCGGCCTGCTGTTGGATCATGAAGGCCAGCGATGCACAGGCGGTCGCCGCGTAGTCGAACTTCGACAGCGTCTCATCGGCGCCGTAGTTCATCGACTCACTCTGGTCGAGGAACAGGTGGGCCCGCAGGTTGGTTTCCTCTTCGTACTGCTTGATGACGAAGCGATCCGACTTGCCGAAGATCTTCCAGTCGAGGTGGCGCAGGTCGTCGCCCGGCACGTATTCGCGGTGTTGCGCGAACTCGACCGAGAAGCCGCGATACGGCGACTTGTGCATACCGGTCACGAAGCCTTCGACGACTAGTCGCGCGCGTAGCTCGAGGCGTGCGACCTTGTCGAGCACACGCGGGTCGAGGTAGTTGGTGGGGATCTCAGTCATGCCAGATGCTCAAGCGATCGAACGGCGAACCAGTGAGGGCTAATTGACCAAGCGAGAGCGCGCGTCGCACTGGGGCTTGGGTGATTCGAGGCCGGCCTGTCGGGTCTGATACTGTCCGTTCCGATACTGTCGGTCGTTCAGGTGTTCTGAAAGGGGATGTCTTTCGGGCGGCGGGCGGCCGCATCGTCTGGTCAGGCAATGCCTGACTGCAGATCGTTGCTTTCGCCCAGTCCGAGGGACACCACAAGGTTGGGTCGCAAGCCATTCATGCCTGCGGCAGGAATCATTGCGACACTACCTTCGGCAACTTGCCGTCGTTGAGCACGGCGGAGTCGTTGGCTTGGGTCTCGTCCAGCAGGCGCTCGATGACCTTGTCGGTTGTGACGCCATCAGCTTCGGCAGCGAAGCTGGTGATCAGGCGGTGGCGAAGCACCGGCTTGGCAACCGCGCGAATGTCTTCGGCGGCGACGTAGAAGCGGCCTTGCAGCAACGCGTGCGCCTTGGCACCCAGCACCAGGTTCTGGCTGGCACGCGGGCCGGCGCCCCATTGCAGCCACTCCTGAATCCACTCCGGCGCTTCGCCGGTGGTCAGTCGCGTTTGGCGCGTCAGGCGCAGTGCGTAGTTGAGCACTGCGTCGGCGATCGGCACGCGGCGGACAATGGCCTGCAACTCGAAGATCTCTTCTTCGCCGAGCACCGGCTTGATGTCGACAGTGCGGTCTTCGGTGGTCCGGCGCAGGATCTCGCGCTCTTCCTCTTCGCTCGGGTAGTCGACCTTAACCATGAACATGAAGCGGTCGAGTTGGGCTTCTGGCAACGGGTAGGTGCCTTCTTGCTCAATCGGGTTCTGCGTTGCGAGCACGAAGAACGGCTTCTTCAGGTTGTGCTGCTGGCCGGCGACGGTGACCTGATACTCCTGCATCGCTTCGAGCAGCGCGGCCTGGGTCTTTGGTGGCGTCCGGTTGATTTCATCAGCGAGGATGACATTGGCGAAGATCGGTCCCGGTAGGAACTTGAACTCACGATTGCCGGTCGCCTTGTCTTCTTGGATGACCTCGGTGCCGGTGATGTCGGTCGGCATCAAGTCCGGCGTGAACTGGATCCGGTTGAAGTCCAGCGACAGGACGCGGGACAGCGTCGAGATCAGTAGCGTCTTGGCGAGGCCCGGAACCCCGATCAGCAGGCAGTGCCCCCGGCAGAACAGCGCCATGAATAGTTCGTCGACGACGTGATCCTGGCCGACGATGACCTTCTTGATCTCCTCCTTCATGGAGGCGTATGCGGTGCGGAGCTTCTCGACCTGTTCGAGGTCATTCTTGCTGGGTTCTTGGCTCATAGCTGATTGAGGGGTTCTTCCTTCTGGCGCGGGCTCTCGCCGTGCGCTGGGGTCACAGTATGTCGGTAGATTTGTGATTCCGAAGAGTCGCTTGGGGGGTCTGTTACCAGGTCTCTAGGTGTCAGGGTCTCTGGGTGTCTAGATGTCAGGGTCTCTGGGTCTCTAGATGTCAGGGTCTCTGGGTGTCAGGGTCTCTAAGTGTCCGGGATTCTAGAAGAGTCTGTATCTAGAGGACTCTACGGATTCGGAACACGGTGTGCGGGTGATTACGGCGTTTAGGACGAGTTCGGGTCGGGAAACTTCACCTAGGTTCCCGCTCATCCCTACTCTTGGCTGATTCGCCGTATTGCTGCCACAGTTCGAGCGGGGTCAAATTGTGCTCGTCGATGGCTACAAGTAGCGATTGCAGGTCAAAGTTGCCGTCTGGCTCGTTTCCATGTCGAGCCGTTCCCAAATGGGCTTGCCTGGCGGTTTGTTCAATGGCTGTCTCGAATTGCTGCTGCAGGTTGACCAACTGGGCCTGCAGACCCGCGAGGCCTTGGCGTTCGCGGAGCGCTGGCACCGTGTTCGAGAAGAACATGGCCAGAACGAACACAAGGCTGCCAATGGCAACCCAGTGTGGGAATGCAGAATCCTTCGTGGAACGCTCGCGCATGACGTCAGGCGGGATCGTAACCCCTGGTTGGGATAAGCGATAGCGGAGGGCTGGGATTCCCCGACGCCATCGTCGTCACGGCTTCGTACCAGTTGGACGCGCTCGGCTCGGTCGAACTGGTTTGAGCAGCTTGTTTGGGGCTGTTGTGGTGCCAATCACAGGGTCCGGCGCACTGGCTGGCTGTCACCGGTTTGGTGACCGGGTGGCCATTAGAGTTCGACCACCATGTGCACGTCCGCGCGGGTGTAGGCCGATTCTCGTGCCGGCATGTGCACGAAGCCGAGTTTCTCATACAGACTGACGGCCGGCGTCAGCTTCGAGTTGGTTTCGAGGCGCAGCAAATTGGCGCCAGTTTGGCGCGCGCGTTCGATCGCGGCGCGGCCCAATAGCTTGCCGATCTGCTTGCCTTGGAAGCGTTCGTCGACGGCCATCTTCGCCAACTGCAGCGTCGAGCCATCCCCGTCGCGAAGTATCGCACACGTGCCGATGGCATGCTGCTGGTTGTCCCTGCCACGCCAGGACGCGATCAGGATGATGCCGCCCTGTTCAAGCACGCCGGTTTGCGGGTCGTCGAGCAAGGCCCGGTCCTCGGCTTCGATCGTGAAGTAGCGCCGGATCCAGGCGAGGTTCAGGTCGCGGAACGCTGCGAGCTGGCCTGGCTCGCAGTCTTGAACGGTGACCTGAGACAGCGCGAAGCCGTCGTCGGGAATCGAAATTGCTGCGTTCATTGCGGCCGCGTTCTAGGGAGCGATGATGATCGTCAGCGCATTGCTGAGGTCGGTGTTAAACGCCTGACACCACAATTGCGCGCCGGCCGAACCAGGCGGAGCCTCGGCGGTTGGCGTTGAGAGGTAGAATAGCTTGGTGCCGTCTTGCGGTATTCGGCCGAAGGCTCGGTCCGACTTCTGTAGCTGCGTCCACCAGTTTGCTTGGGTGAACGTGAAGTAGAAGTCGCGGACCTCGGTCATGTCCCAGAGGTCTTGGCTACTCGAGGGACGCGCGAATAGCGCCAGCAGGATGATGGTGAAGGCCGGCTTTAGCATGAGGGGCGATCGAGGCCGTGAGATCCCCAACATGGTAGCGTCTTTGGCTGGCTAGTCTTCTGGGGGGGCGGTCACGATGTGCCGCCTCGGCTCACCTTGGTCAAGTCATGCAGTGCGGCGCAATTCAGTTCTATGGAGTGCGCGTCCTGAGCGTTTGGGCGGTATGAAGGTGCCTTATCGCTTCTCCTGCGGCGACGCGCGCAGCCTCCTAACTCGATGACCTTAGATCCCACTAACTTCGGCGCGGACTGGGCGCAGTCCTTCCGTCAGGCCCACATCTTCGCGAACCTGAATGAGAAAGAGGCGGTGCGATTGCTGTCGATGGTGGAACAGGTCGTTTTCGAAGAGGGCCAGACGCTGTTTTGTGAAGGGGATCCGCGCGCGCGCTTGATGTTGATTCGTCGCGGTCGCATTGGTTTGACTCGCGTCGATGTCATGGGCACGGCGCGACAGGTGGCGACGCTGGCTCGCGGCGACCTGCTCGGCGAAGGCATGTTGATCGGCGAGACGGTGCACTCGACAACGGCGACCGCAGTGCTGCCTACCGAAGTCGTATTCTTGCATCGCGACAAACTGCGCGAGTTCCTCGGCGACGATGTCGCCCTTCTGAATCGCATGCTGGCGACGCAACTGGGCGAGGTCGTAAGCCGCATCGATCAGTTGATGTTCCGCACGAGCGGTGCGACCCATGCGTTCTCAACCGGTCTGACCCGTACCGAACACGATTTGCTCGGCGATGGCGAGGTGCAGGCTGAGGCCTACTTCGGGTTGCAGACGTTGCGCGCGATGAGCAACTTCGACATCGGCGGCGTGCGTCTTAATGCGTATCCCAACTTGATTACCGCGCTAGCGATGGTCAAGAAGGCCTGCGCCCTGGCAAATCTCGATTGCGGTGCCTTGACGCGCGAGACCGCGAACGCGATCGCGGAAGCCGCGGACGAGGTCGTCGTCGGTAAGTTGCACGATTACTTTGTCGTCGACATGCTGCAAGGCGGTGCCGGCACGTCCACCAACATGAACGCCAACGAGGTGCTCGCCAACCGCGCGCTCGAGTTGCTTGGTCATGAGAAGGGTGACTACAAGAAGATCCACCCGAACAATCACGTCAACTGTTCGCAGTCGACCAACGACGTCTACCCGACGGCGTTAAAGCTCGGTATGAGTCTGAGCAGTCAGCGCTTGGTTGAGGTGGTCGCCGAGTTGATCTCCGCCTTCGAGAAAAAGTCCGAGGAGTTCTCTGCCGTCGTCAAGATGGGGCGCACCCAGTTGCAGGATGCTGTGCCGATGACCCTTGGCCAAGAGTTCGGAGCGTTCGCGACCAGTTTGCGCCAAGAACTCGCGGGGTTGCATCGCACGCGGGGTGAACTGCTGACCTTCAATATCGGCGGCACCGCGATCGGCACGCGACTCAACGCGCCGAAGGGATATCCCGAGCGCGCGATTGAACGGTTGCGCGAGGTCACTGGCCTACCCGTTGTCTTGGCTACGAACCTGATTGAAGCGACCCAGGACACCCAAGCGTTTGTGATGTTCTCGTCGTCGCTGAAGAGCCTCGCCGTCAAGTTGTCCAAGATCTGTAGCGACCTGCGGCTGTTGTCATCGGGGCCGCGGGCCGGTCTCGGCGAAATCCTGTTGCCGCCGCGGCAGCCAGGCTCGTCGATCATGCCGGGCAAGGTCAACCCAGTGATTCCCGAAGTGGTCAATCAAGTTGCCTATCGTGTCATCGGTAACGACTTGGTGGTGACGCTCGCCGCCGAAGCTGGCCAACTGCAGCTCAACGTCATGGAGCCGGTGATCGCCGCCAGCATCCTCGAGTCGTTGAAGATCCTCGCCAACGCCGTCGTCACGCTGCGTCACAACTGCGTCGAAGGCATCGTCGCGAACGCCGAGCACTGCCGCGCGTTGGTTGAGAACAGCATTGGTTTGGTGACCGCGTTGGTGCCTGTGCTTGGCTACCAGACCTCGACCGAAGTGGCGGCCGATGCGCTCGCGAGCGGTAAGAGTCTCGCAGACGTGTTGCGCGCTCGCGACCTCTATACGGATGAGATTGCGGCGGCGCTGTCACCGGAGCGCATGGCGAACCCCGACTAGGGGCTCGTCGGTTCGCGCCGCGTGATGCAGTGCCATTAAGGTTGGAGACAGTTCCTCTCGGCCGAGCATCTTACAGGCCGTAAACAGCCGAGTCGCCGAGCAGTTCTTCGATACGTAGCAGTTGGTTGTACTTGGCAACCCGGTCGCTGCGGCAGGGCGCGCCCGTCTTGATCTGACCAGTGCCACAGGCAACGGCGAGGTCGGCAATGGTCGAGTCTTCGGTCTCACCCGAGCGGTGCGACATCACCGATGTGAAGCCGTGCTCGTGTGCCATCGAGATCGCGTCGAGTGTCTCAGTCAGTGTGCCGATCTGGTTGACCTTGATCAGGATCGAGTTGGCTGAGCCTTCTTCGATGCCGCGCGCCAGGCGATCGGTGTTGGTGACGAACAAGTCGTCGCCTACCAGTTGCACGTCTTGGCCAATCTCGGCGGTCAGCTTGTTCCAACCATCCCAATCGTCTTCGGCCATGCCGTCTTCGATCGAGTAGATCGGGAACTGGCTGCTCCAATCCTTGTAGAGCGCGACCATGCCCTCGGAGTCTAAGGTCTTGCCTTCGCTAGCGAATGTGTACTTGCCGTCCTTGTAGATCTCAGTGGCGGCAGCATCGAGCGCCAGTTGCACATCGTCGCCGGGCTTGTAACCAGCTTTTTCGATCGCCTTCATGATGATCTCGAACGCGGCGACGTTGCTCTCGAGGTTTGGCGCGAACCCACCCTCGTCACCAACGGCGGTCATCATTTTCTTGGCCTTCAATTCGCTCTTGAGCGCGTGGAAGATCTCAACGCCCATGCGCAGTCCTTCAGAGAATGACTCTGCGCCTATCGGCATGACCATGAACTCTTGGAAGTCCACGTTGTTGTCGGCATGCATGCCACCGTTGATGATGTTCATCATCGGCACCGGCAAGCGGCGAGCTTGCACGCCTCCGATGTAGCGGAACAGCGGTAGGCCATACTCTTGCGCCGAGGCTTTGGCGATCGCCAGTGACGCGCCGAGGATCGCATTGGCGCCGAGTTCCGCCTTATTGGGCGTGCCGTCGATTTCGCATAGGATCGCATCGCACATGTACTGTTCGTCGGCGGGCTGGCCGGTCAGTGCTTCAGCGATCTTGGTGTTGACGTTCTGTACCGCGTTGCGGACACCCTTGCCGAGGTAGCGTTGGTCGTCGCCATCGCGCATTTCGACGGCCTCATGCGCGCCAGTGCTGGCACCCGAAGGCACGATCGCGCGACCAGTGGCGCCCGACTCGAGTTGGACTTCGACTTCGACAGTGGGGTTGCCGCGCGAGTCGAGGACTTCGCGGCCTTGTACTTGAACAATAGTGGTCATATGGAGGATGGGATAACGGGCCGGCCCTTTGCGTGGCAAGCGTTGTACCGACGGATGTGGTAACTGCTGGCGATCAGACCCAGCTATTGGTCAGGAGTTCGCCCATGCCACCGGCGCCAGGAATGATGTATTGCACATCGCTGAGGCCGCGCTCTTCGTCCGGATATTGGCCCGGATCGGCTGCTAGGGCACGTTCGCTCGAAAGGCCGCGATCGAGGCGGCCGGCGTAAACACGCACGCCCGGGTGGCTCTTGGTGACCTTTTGTATCGCCTCGGGCGTGACCATCATGTGGGCTGCTGCGATCGCGTGTGGCGTGCCGCCGAGCTCTCGGTATACCTCGACCGCGCGACAGACGGTGCCGCCAGTTGCGCCCATCGGATCTGGCAGCAAGATCACGGCGTTGTCGACCGGGCCGCCGATCTTGGAGCCATCTAGCCGCACGCCGCAGACCTTGCCGTCTGGGCCAACTTCGCGAGACATGTTGAGCACGTCGAGGCGCACGTTTTCGGGCGGTAGCACTTCGATGGCCGCTTCATAACATGCTTGCGCTGGCAGCATGCCGGCCCGGATCACCGAACATATGACCAGCTTGGTGTCGCGACTGAGCATCGGCCCTTCGACGAATGCGCGCGGTTCCTGTGCAGTCATGCGCGTCGGCCAGCGCTGCTGTGTTCGTGGAAACTCGCTGGCCAGGATCTCGTGCATGAGTCGCTGGTAGGCGGTGCGCACGAGATTGGGGATCTCGGCGGTGCCGGTGGTGGAGCTACCGATGCGCACGAGCAACGTGGATAGGAACGAATCGTCAAACAGGCGAACGTCCGAGCCGTAGTGATGCGTCAATAAGTCGACCATGGCATCGAGGATACTGTGCGGCGTGCTGAGTAGAGGCACCAGTATTGACCAGTTGCTACCTTTGCATTCTGGCAGGGCTCACGCTTCGACTTACGCCACGTGAAGGGAAGCCGCCAAACCGCTATGCTGCTGGTCCATGCTCGCCTCGATCTTAGCCATTCTGGTTATTCCCCTAGCTGCTCCGCAGGCCGGCCCAGAGGGTAGCCAGGCCGATGCTCCCGTTGGCTTGACGGTCGTCATGGTCGACGTCGGCCAAGGCGACGGCATCGTGGTGCGAGCCCCGGACGGGCAAGTGCACGCCCTCGATGCAGGTCCCGAAGGTCAGGGCTTCGCTACGATGGTGCCGATGATCAACTCGCTGCAGCCGACAGGCTATGGCTATACCGTGTTGTCGCACTTCCATACCGATCACCAAGGTGGCTTGGATGATCTGCTGAACACTTTTGCATTCCAGGTTGCGTTGGATCGCGGCGACGTCAACCGTGCGTCGAATAGCAGCATCAACAGTTATTTGACCGCGGCTGGCGGGCGCCGGCAGTTGGTTTCGATCGGTGCGACCTACCAACTCGGCGGCGGTGCGACGATGACGTGCATCTGCGCTAACGGTTCGGTGATGGGTGGCGCATTCGTCAACCCGGCGCAGGCGCAAGAAGAGAACGCCCGGTCGTTGGTGATGCGTCTCGACTATGGCGACTTCTCGATGTGGATCGGCGGCGATTTGACCGGTGGTGGCAACAGCACCGCCGATGTCGAGGGGCCTGCTTCGATCGCTTGTGGTGACGTCGATGTCTACAAGCTCAACCATCACGGTTCGAATACGTCGACGAACCTCAACCTGATCGCGAACCTCGATCCCGAATTGGCCGTGATCAGTTGTGGTTCTGGCAACGGCTACGGTCATCCAGCGACGGCGATCACCAACCGCATCAATCAGGCCGTCGCGTCGCGCGCGCTGTTGTCGACGACAACTGGTAGTCGCAATACGATTGGCTTTGGCGTGAGCGGCGACCTGCGCATTGATACCGATGGCTATCGTTATCGCGCGACCGCTGAGAACGGCGATTTCCTCGACTTCTATTGCGACGAAGTGATCCCTGAGCCGATTGCTGCCGGAGATATTCGCGTCAGCGAGGTCCACCGCAACCCGAGTGTCGTGTCCGACACCAACGGCGAATATGTCGAGGTTGTCAACGTCGGTGCTAAGCCGATTGCGTTGGCTGGCCTGAGCCTCAGCGACAACAACGGCACCGTCACGCTCGCTAGCAACTACATGCTGGTGCCCGGTCGCCCGATGTTGTTTCAAGTCGATGGCGCGCCGAGTCGCAATGGCGGCCAACCGCTCGGCGTCGCGCTGCCTTTTGGCTCGCTCGCGTTCGCCAATACGACGGACGCGGTGGTCTTGCAGCAAGGCGGCACGACGATCGACTCTCTGAATTACTCAAGTGGCTTTCCCGGTGGTAACGGGGTGGCGGCAGAGCGAGTGGATCTGTTGGCCCCGCACTATTCGGGTGCTTGGAACTACGTGGGCGCGACGCCGACGTTTGGTAATGGTGATCACGGCACGCCCGGGGTGACCAATTTCGCCGATGCGACCACGCATCCCGTGCAAGTCGGCGTCACGGTGCGTTCGGACCGCTTCACGTTGCATGGCACCGCGTTGGATTACGGCGGATTCTATTTCAGTGTCATTGGCCTGTCTAATGGCGCCAATGTCGGCTTCCCGTTCGGCGGTGCCCAGATCCCGCTCAACGCCGACCCACTGTTCTCCGCGACCCTTGGCGTCGGCGGTTTGCTCGCTGTGGTGCCGACCGATGGCTACCGATCGGTAGACGTGATGATCCCGCAGCCCAACCCGATCCCGGGCATGTCTGTTTACGCCGCGCACATTGTGCTCGACATCAATCTGTTGGTTTCCGGCGTCTCGCCAGCCGTCAACTTTGTCTTGCCATAGGGCCGGAACTTGCTGTTCCTCCGTGCCGCGCCCGTCGTCGCCAAGTAGATTGCCAGCGCCGTGACCCAGCCATCGCCACCGTTTCGCGTCATGTTCTCCAACGAGGACATCCTCCGCCGCTGCCACGAACTCGTTCGTGAACTGCAAGCATGCTTCGGCGATGAACCGCCGTGCTTAGTGCAGGTGATCCAAGGCGCACGCCCGTTCGCCCGCTTGATCCAAGGCGGCCTCGCCGGTTGCTTGCCGGTTCACGAAGTTCGCGCCAAGTCTTACCAAGGGACGCAGAGCACGGGCGAGGTTGCGATCACCATGCTCGATGGCCTCGACCGCACTGTCGTCGATGGTTGCGATGTGGTCCTGCTCGAAGACATTGTCGACACCGGCCGCACGATCGCCGCGTTACGTGAACACTTCAGTAAGCTAGGCGCGCGCAGTGTTCGTGTTGTTTCGATGCTGAGCAAGCCATCGCGCCGTGTCGTCGAAGTAGAAGTCGAACACATCGGCTTCGAGATCCCCGACGAGTTCGTTATTGGCTTTGGCATGGATCTGGATGGACGATACCGCGAACTTCTGGATGTGGTGGTCTACGACGCAGATGTCGAACGTGCGCACACGCAAGTGAATGCGTAGCCCACTATTCTAGCCAGCGAGCAGCCCAAGTTCGTTCGTATCTGGGGGCGCTTATGGCGCGCGCGTTTGCCGGACGGCCGCGACGATCTCCTTCGCCAATTCGAGCACACTGTGCGGAGCCGATCCTTCCGCCTTGTTGTTGACGATCACCGTCATCGGCACATCGAGTTCCAGTGCCTTGGTCGCTAGTGCCGCGAACTCACGTCGACTGTTTAGATCTGCGTCGACGAGTTTGTTGAATGGCTGGTAGTGTTCCTTGGCTTCTTCGTAGCTGAGGCCTGAGTGCAGCATCCAACGCGCGGCAATTGGGCCGGCGGTTGCTTTTGTGACCGGTGCTAGTTCGAGTTGCCGTGCGATGCTCGGCATGCGGGGGTGCACGGCATAGCAGTGCCTGGCACCAGCGGAAGTGATCGCATCGACGTAGCGCTCGGTCAGCAGCGACGTGTCCCGCAGTTCCACGGCGTAATGCACGCCGTTTGGCAGTTTGTCAAAGAAGGCGTGCAGCGAATCGGCGAACGCATCCGGGTTCTTGGTGATGCGTGCGCCCTGCGGCGGGAACTGGAATAGCAACGGCCCGAGCTTGTCACCGAGGCCTTCGAACGCCGGGGTCAGAACGTCATCAATCGCGCTGTCGGCGTTTAAGTAGCGCTGGTTCTTGCCGCTCTTGCCGCGCACGGTTGGCGACGTGATTTCGCCCCATGCTTTGACTAAGAAGCGGAATGATTGCGGCACCTGGAGCGCGTAGTCGACGAAGTCCTGTTTGGCGATTGGCGCATAGAACGTGCGATCTACGCCGACCGAACCGAGCAACGGATGCTTCGAATACGCTTCGAGCCCAAGTCGCGACAGCAGCTTTTGCGGCGCGTCGTCGGCGTAGACGATGCCTCGCCAGCCAGGGAACATCCATGAGGACGTGCCCATCCGCAGTTGCTTAGGCAGCGCGGCGCCAAGCTCCGCGATGCCGGCGGCGACGGCGCACGGTGCGACGGTGGCTTCCGGCTTGGCAAGCTGCTCGTCGTCGAGTGGGCCAAAGAGGCCTCCTTGCGAAGGCCTCTGTTGCTGGGGCTTGTTGGCCACAGGGTGCTGGGGTGAAGTGTTGGGGGCGACCCGTGGCGGAACTAGCGTGCGTCGGAAGCGCCGACGCCGAGTTCCTTCAGCAGATTCTCTGCGGGCTGCACTGCTTCCAAGACCCACAGCACGTAGCGGAAGTCGCAGACGACATTGCGCGAACGCTCGGGGTTCCAGCCGAAGTCGCCGGCGACGTTTTCGAAGACGCGGTCGAAGTTCAGGCCGATCAGTTCGCCGCGGCCGTTGACGACTGGCGAGCCGGAGTTGCCGCCGGTGGTGTCGCCGTCAGTCAAGAAGCAGACCGGCACATCACCGAGCGCCGGCACGAACCAGCGACTGTCCTTGCGCGTCTTGGCGGCTTCGAGCAGTGCCTTCGGGTTGGCGAACGGTGCCTTGCCGTTCTCCTTCTGCAGCAGACCGGCAACGGTCGTCTGCGGCTTGTAGTGCACGCCATCGCGTGGTTCGTAGCTCTTTACCGACGCGATCGACACGCGGAGTGTGCTGTTGGCATCTGGGTAGAACGACTGGCCGCGGAAGGCCTCTTGCGCCGCAATCCAGCGGCGGCCGACGTCGAGTTTGCGGCCGTCACGGGTGCGTCGGCGGTTAAGCCAGTCCTGATATTCCTTGTCGATGCCGCGGGCGAGCACGATTAGCGGGTCGTCGCTGCTCTCGACGGCTTGCTTGCCGCCCGCGAACAGTTCGCGGCGCTTCTTGCCGTCGAGCATCTGGGTCGTCGCAAGCATCGTGTCGATCACTGCCTGGCCACCTGCGGAGGTCAGGTTCTCGGTGCCGGCAAGGCGTTGCTGTGCCGAGATGTTGGCCCACTCGGTCATCAGGTTGTTGAGCATCGGGCGCTGGATCAGATCGAAGTCGGCAGTCGGGCCGTCGCTGCCGATCATCTGCAAGCCGCGCGCACTGATCTCACCACCGCGCGCGACCGCGTTGCAGCCTTGCATCAGGATGTCGAACAGCGAGATGTGGTCGCGCAGCATGGCGACGAACCACATGTTGGTGTCCTTCTCGATTTCGTTGCCTTCCTGTTCGGCGTCTTCAAGCACTTCCTTGAGCAGGCTCGCGTTCTCGTTGTTGTGCGTGGAGAGTTGGGCTTCTTCGCGCAATTTGCGGGCGACGACGGCGTTGTTTTTGAGGCCGAAGATCATGCCCGCCGCGTTCTTCTGCACGTTGGCAAGCGACTTGATCTCACTGACGAGTGCCATCGAACGTTGCTCGCTTTCTTGCGACGCGTTATCGAGCACTTCGATCGCACGGGTCAGCACCCGTAGGCGAGCCGGGAACACGTAACCTTCCTGGCTCGCGACACCGCGACTGGTCTTGTAGCGCTGCGTGCTACCTGGGTAGCCCATGATGATCGCGATGTCGTTTTCCTTGATCGGCTGCGTCGCCGTCTTCAGGAAGTGCTTCGGTTGGAACGGCACGTTGTCGTCGCTGTGATCTTGTACGCTGCCATCCTTGCCTACATAGGCGCGGAAAAACGTGAAGTCGCCGGTGTGACGCGGCCATTCCCAGTTGTCGACATCGCCCCCGAACTCACCGATCGCGCGCGGCGGCGCGTAGACGAGGCGCACATCGCGGATCTGGGTGCGGTAGTAGAGATGGTATTCCTTGCCTTCGAGGAACGACGCGACCGAGCATTTGGTGTTCTCTTCGGAGCGTTCGCCATCGGCGACGAGTTTGGCAATGGTGCCCTGCGTGATGCGCCAGCGATCGAGATCGCTCTTGGCTTCCGCTTGCGCGGCATGCACCTTGTCGGTGACGTTCTCAATGCGCTTGAGCACGGTCGCGACCATGCCCGGCGCCGGCAGTTCTTCGCCGCGCACAGTGGCGGTGAAGCCATCGCGCAGGTGGTTGGCTTCCAGGGTGCTCAGCGCGCTGACCGCACCAAAGCCACAGTGGTGGTTCGTGACCATCAGCCCGTTCTTTGACACGAACGACGCGGTGCAACCGTTGATCTGAACAGTGGCCGACAGCACACCGCCCTTCTCGGGATGCCAAAACTCGTCCTTGGTCATCTCCATGCCGCGCAGTTTGAGCGCGGCCCAGTCCATTTCGCGGACTTGGGTGGGGAGCCATTGGCCTTCGTCGGGCAGCAGACAGACAGCGGCGAGAACAGTCAGCAGGGATCGCAACATGAGGTTTTTATACGCAATGCGTCGACACGGTGCGAACAGGTTGCACGTTGCGGCTTGCTGTATTCTCGTCTGGCGGGCACTTTTTGGCCATGAAGCTCGGCTCGGAAGTGTTGTTGATGGCCTGTGCCTGCGTATTGCTGCAGCCGGCGTTTGCGCAGAACTCCACTAGGAAGATCCGCAAGGCTCCGAGCGAGCTGGCTGCCAAGGTCGGCACGGCGGTGCCGTGGCGCACCGATGTGGCTGCCGCCTTGGTCGAGTCGAAGAAGACCGGCAAGCCGGTGTTCTGGTATGTGCCGACCGTGTCGCGCTCGCCGATGGACCGCAAACCAGAGATCGATCGTTACATGATGGGCGGGCCGTTCTCATGGCCGTCGACGATCGCACTACTGAAGGATCACTTTGTGCCGGTCAAGCAGATTGGCGGTCGTGATGACTTGTCGATGCAGTTGCAGTTGGCGCGTGGCAAGTTCATCGAGCCTGGTTACGTCGTGCTGGCTGGCGACGGCGAGGCGCTGTTGAAGGTCGACCAGTTGACGACGTTCCAGCCAGAATGGTTCGAGGCGCCGTTGCGTCGCCTTGTTGCTCAGCCAACCGAGAAGTGGTTGTGCGATGCCACCTTTGCCGATGCCTGGGCGAAGTATCGCTTGGGGGACTACCGGTCGGCTCTGGTTGCGGCCCATGCGCATGTCGAGTCGGCGTCGATTGACCAGGAGTTCGCCGAAGGAGTTTGGCTAGAGGGAGCTTGTCAATTCCGGCTTGGCGCTCGCAATGAGGCCATCCGGATTTGGAACCTGCTGATTAAGCGCTGGCCAGATCACCCGTTTGCGTGGAAGGCCGCGTTGGAAGTGGAAGGTCACGGTCCGTTCGTGCACGGATTCGAAGTTTATGGAACGTTGCCGGCGGCGGCGATCGAGGCGGATCCAGTTGATGGCACGCGTTCAGCCGCTGGCGTCTACAGCGAGCAAGAGCTCTGGCAGCGCAGCGTCGCGTTCTTGGCGACATCGCATGATGACGATGGCGTCTACCGCGACAGCACCTACGACTTTGGCGGCACCGATGGTCTGCCGAACGTGCATGCCGCCGTGACGTGCCTCGTTGGTGAAGCGTTGCTCGCTGCGATGTCGCGTGCCGACAAGGGCGCCCTTACATTACCCGAATCCCAAGTTGCGCGGGTCGAGATGCTGCTGCTCAAGATGCGTGACAACGCGGTGAGCGATGATTGGTTGGCGCTGTCCGATCGCGATGAAATCATCTGGGCGCGCGCCTATGCGTTGCGGTTCCTGCACGCTTGGAAGACGCGTCGTGGCAGCGATGCGAAGGGCCTCGAGCCTGGCATACGACGCGGGGTTGCCGCGTTGATCGCGTTGCAGCCAGAGACTGGCGCGTGGTTCCATGAGTATGGCAACCCGTTCGCGATCGCAACGGCGCTGCAGGCGTTGCACGGAGCCAAGAGCCAGGGCTTCGCGGTGCCGCAGGAAAATATCGACAAGGGATTGAAGGCGTTGGCATTCAATCGCGCCGGTGATGGTGCGTTTAGCTATCGCCAGCCGCGACCCGGCCGCAAGCCGCGCGCGAAGCTCGAAGGGGCAGCGGGCCGCATGCCGCTGTGTGAACTCAGCCTCTACCTGTTTGGCGCGTCCGATCAGGATAGGTTGCTCGCCGCTGTCGAAGCGGGTGACCGCCACCACAAATTGCTCGCGGCGGTTCGCAAATACGATGACCACGCCGACCGCCTTGGCTACGGCGGCTTCTTCTTCTGGTTCGATATGCTCGGCCGCGTCGAGGCAATTGCCGAACTGAAGGACGCGACCAAGCGCAAGCAACTCGCGGCGGCACAGCACCAGTTGATCATGGAGTTGCCGGAGTTTGATGGCTGCTTTGTCGATAGCCATGAACTCGGCCGCTGCTATGGCACGGCGATGGCGCTGTTGTGCTTCGACGTGCTGGCCCGTGCGCGGCGCTAGGCAATCGGCGCAGCGCTACGGCGAAAATAAACGGTTCGGCTGCGGGGAACCGCTGTCTCGAGCAGCGCCCGTATGGCCAAGCAATTCGCCAAGCCATTGCGGCAGGGGGTGGGCGAATTGCTGTCGTCGCGGCCAGGTTGACCAGAAATCGTCGATGGGCCGGCCGCCAGATTCGGGGCCCCCCGGGTGCTGGAGGCTCGCGGCGAGGGCATTTCAGAGGGCTACTACCGCAACCCGTGCCGGCCTGTGGCTGTTGCAGATATCGGGGTTTCGGCCATTTTGTCTCGCCATCGGCCCGTGTTGCGGCAAACGAAGGATCCTGGCTGCAACGGGCTACCTTTGCTTTATGCCATGGTCTCAAGACCGTGCTCGTGCTAACCCCCTCTTGTTCTGCTAAACCAATCCCCCGTGCTGACTCCGTCTTTGCTCCGCAACTTGTGGGCTTGCCTAGTACTCGCCTTGCTGGCGTCCTGTGGCAGCCCGGTGACGCGTGTCGATCTGCAGAGTTCGGATCCCAATGCAGCTGATTTGGACCAGGCCCCGCGGGTGCTGGTGGTGACCCTAAATGGGAAACTTGGTACGACCGAACTGGCTCGCTGCCACCGTTCGATTCGAGAAGCGGAGCAACATGGTTGTTCGTATGTGATCTTTCGGATTGAAGATGCCGGAGCCCATGGTGAGAGCCTGACCGATCTCAACAGCCTGATGGATCGGGTTCAGAGCACGGACGTCGCCACTGTGGCCGTGCTGCGTGGGCGTGTGACTCAGGGTGCGGCCGCGCTGGCGCTGTGCACGACCAGCACCTACTTGATGAAGGGTGCTGATTGGGGTGAGATCACCAAGCCGGAGAAGGAAGTCGACGTGCTGCTGGCAAGCGAGCCGCAGAAGGCGCAGGACGCGCTCTTGGACGCATCGCGGACCATGATGCTGTCGCGCTTGGACAAGCGTCGTAACAAGCTGAGGCCCGACGCGGCGAAGCTGGCCTTGGCAATGGCTGATCCGCGCGTGCAGTTGGTTTCTGCAACGGTTCGTGAAGGCGGCATCGAGCGCCCGCGCATCGTCAATCAGGACGAGTTGGTGGCACTACAGAAAGCGGGTGCGACCTTGATCGGCGAGCGGCCGATGCTGCGGCCGTTGATGTTGACGGCGGCCGAAGCGGAGGAGTTCGGATTGTCGAGCGGCACGCTGTCTGGCTACAACCAGTTGCTGGAGTGGTTGAACATCGATCCGAACACGGTGGGCGAACTCACGGAAAACTGGGCCGAACGCATGGTCGGTTGGCTCGAACTGCTACAGCCATTTTTGCTGATCGCGGGCTTTCTGTTTTTGCTCATTGAGGTCAAGACGCCGGGCACCGGCTTGCCGGGAATCATCGGCGTGGCGTTCCTGGCCCTGGCGATGGTCTACAGCTACCTCGTTGGCCTCGCGGAAGTGACGGAGATCATCGTGTTTTTCCTCGGCATCGTCGCGATTGCCGTCGAGATCTTTGTTTTGCCGGGCACCGTGGTGTTTGGACTGGTTGGCTTCTTGTGCCTGATCTTGTCGTTGATACTCAGTCGTCAGTCGTTCGTGTTGCCGAGCAATTCGATCGAAGAAGACCTGCTGGTCACCAACCTGTTCCACCTGTCCGTGATGTTCATCTTGGTGCTGGCGCTCGGGGCGGCGATGTGGCGCATCCTGCCGAAGGTGCCGGTGTTCAATCGCATGTTCTTGCTGCCGCCAGGAACGGGCAACGAGCCGGACAGCAACAGTGTTGCCAGTGGCTTGGGCTTGCAGCACGGCAATCTCGTTCGTCTGGTTGGCCGCACCGGCACGGCGGCCACGGTCCTGCGACCGACCGGCACCGTCGAGCTTGAAGGCGACCGTTATGATGTCATCACCGAAGGCGAGTTCATCGATATCGGCGCGACAGTGCGCGTGCTCTACGTGCAGGGCAATCGTGTCGTCGTCGCTCGCGAAGGTGCCGAGCCAGATCCACGTGCCGGCGAACGCGGCAGCGTCGGCCTAGTCATCTTGCTGACGGTGATTGGTTTGGTGCTGATTGTCGCCGAAGTCATCTTCGTCTCGATGGGCATTCTCGGCTTGGTCGCCGGCGGCACCCTGCTGACGGCGATCTTCTTCGCGTTCCAGGTCTCCACTGGCTTTGGCATCGCGATCGCGCTGGTCGAAGCCATTGCCGCACCGATCGTCTTGATGTGGTCGTTCAAAATCCTGCCGATGACTCCGTTCGGCAAACGGCTGATCCTGAGCGGGCCGCCGACCGATGGCTCGTCTGCCGCCGGCAACGAAGAACTCTCTAGTCTGGTCGGCAAGAGCGGCGTCACGATCACTGCGCTGCGACCTGCTGGGCACGCGCGCATCGACAATGCGAGGATCGATGTCGTGACTCGCGGTGAGATGCTTGAGCAGGGCTGCGCGGTCGTCGTGCACGAGGTCTCCGGCAACCGTGTCGTCGTCAAGTCGGCTAGCGGCGGAACTGCGGGGACGCAGTCGCCTTCGTAAACAACACACCTTCGTCAATAACACACCTTCGTCAATAACACAATCGGCTCGATCCACGGCGTAAGTCGCGGTTCGGCCCGCCCTCATTACCGTTCGCTTTACTGTCTGTCTGGAGACTCCCTCTGATGCTGTTGCAATCCTCGTGGTTTGAAACCAGTCCGATCATGGCTTGGTCCTTGGTTGGCCTGCTGATCCTGCTGGTCGTTCTTGTTCTGATCCTGTTGAAGTTTATCAACCTGTGGGTTCAGTCCTACATGTCGGGAACCAAGATCAGCTTGTTCCAACTGGTCGGTATGTCGCTGCGGAAGGTCAACCCGACCGTAATCGTTCGTGGCGCAATCTCGGCGACGCAGGCTGGCATCCCGATCAACGTGCGCGATCTTGAAGCGCACTACTTGGCTGGTGGCCGCATCCTTAACGTTGTGCAGGCGCTGATCGCTGCCGACCGCGCCGACCTCGGCCTCGACTTCCGCCAAGCAGCGGCGATCGACCTCGCCGGTCGTGACGTGCTCGATGCCGTGCAGACCTGCGTTAACCCGAAAGTCATCGACTGCCCGCAAAACGGCAAGGTCGCGGCGATGGCTAAGGACGGCATTCAAGTGTTGGCCAAGGCGCGCGTGACCGTGCGAACCAACATCAAGCAACTCGTTGGTGGTGCCACCGAAGAGACGATCATTGCGCGTGTTGGCGAAGGCATTGTCTCGACGATCGGCTCGTCCGACAACCACAAGCAAGTGCTTGAGAACCCAGACCGCATCTCAAAGGGTGTGCTGTCGAAGGGCCTGGATGCCGGCACGGCGTTCGAGATCCTGTCAATTGACATTGCCGACGTCGATATCGGCGACAACATCGGCGCGCGTCTGCAGGCCGACCAGGCCGAAGCTGACAAGCGCGTCGCGCAGGCGGCCGCCGAAGGTCGTCGTGCGATGGCTGTCGCGATCGAGCAGGAGAGCGTTGCCGACATCGCGGCCAACCGCGCCAAGCTGGTGTTGGCGGAGGCGGAAGTTCCGTTGGCCATGGCCGACGCGTTCCGCACCGGAAACCTCGGCATTCTAGACTACCAGAAGATCAAGAACATCGAGTCGGACACGCGTATGCGCACTGGCATTGCCGCCGGTGAAGAGGCGCACCTCGAAACCGAAGAAGACAAGAAGAAGATGCGCGGTCAGGAGGACTAGACCATGGACAAGATCATTGAGCTGCTGATGAAGCAGCCGATCGTCGCGTTCTTCCTAGTCATCTGGGTGATTGGGGCGATTGGCAACGCGCTGAAGGCCAAGCAGAAAGTCAAGCAACGGAATGAGGCGAAGACTCGCCCCACGCCGGTTGCTCGCGCCGAGTCGAGCGATTTGTCGGCTGGTGATTCGCCGGCTGGTGGCTTGTTGGCTGGCAATATCGCTGATCGCGCGGTCGGCGGTAGCAAGCCTGGCGCCGTCGTTGGTGGCATGGGTACTGGCCAGCAGAAGCAGTTGACGGCGCAACGTCAGGCGCCGACTTCGATGCGCGGTCGTGATCGCCAGGTGATTCCGACTGCCAAGCCGGTGCCGGCTACCAATCCCGCCGCGAAGACCCCGCAGCAAGTTGCTCGTGAGATGCGCCGGATCCTTGGCCTGGAGCCGGAGGCGCCGAAGCCTGTGGCAGCCACCGCGCAACCCGCACCGCCGCCGATGCGTCGTGAGCCTGTGATGATCGACAACGCAGCGGTGCAGTTCAGCAAGTCACCGTCGCGTGCGAAGGAACACATGAGTTCGCATGTTGGCGAAGGCATGCGAGATCGTCACATGGCGGCGTCGAAGGTCGGTCAGACGACCAGGAAGCCCAGTTCGCGCGGCGAGATCGGCAACCTCGGTGGCCGCAACAAGCCCCGTAAGAGGCGCCTGGTGGAGCGCGTCAGGCGCTACCCGATGACGGACCTGAGACGCATAATCGTGATGAGCGAATTGCTGTCGCCGCCGATCACGATGCGGCCCAAAAGCGACCGCTTGTTCTAGCGGTCGCTGGCTAAGGCGGCGACGGATCGTCCGTCGCTAGCCGGCGCTTACTTCGCCGGGGTGATTGGCGCGACCGGTTGCTTCGGCATGCGGCCGCGGCGGTCGCTCTTCTTGAACGACGTCCATAGGTCCATGTCGACCGTGGGGCGATTCGGTTGGTTCGCGACCTCGAACCCGATGTCGTAGATGTATTGCGCGATGCGCAGCAACTTCGGGTATTCGATCTTGTCCGGCGTGTCGGTGCGCTGGTGGTAGTCCTTGTGGATGCCGGTGAACACGAACGCGATCGGCACACCCTGGTAGGCGAAGTTGGCGTGGTCGCTGCGCGTGAACAGGCTTTCCGAGTCGAACTCGATGTCGAAGCCGGCCGTGTCATTCTTCGCCATGCAGATGTTGTGCAGCGTGTTCGACAACTTCTGCGTGCCGACCAGGTGGATGACGTTTTTGTTGTCCGCCGCGGTCTCACCCTTGTTGACTAGTCGGCCACCGTCGCGTGACTCTTCTTCACTGCGACCAATCATGTCCATCTGCAACTCGGCGGCGATCGAGGACAGCGGGATCGGGCAGTTCTTAACGAAGTAGCCTGAGCCAACCAAGCCGCGCTCTTCGCCCGAGAAGCATACGAACAAGATGCTGCGCTTCGGTCGCACGCCGTTCTTGGCAAACATCTGTGCGACCGCCATGACGCCGGTCGTGCCCGAACCATCGTCATCGGCGCCGGGGAAGTAACCGGTAGCATTGCGGCCGAGGTGGTCGAGGTGGCTGCCGATGACGACGTACTCGTCCTTCAGTTTCGGGTCACTGCCGGGCAGCACGCCCCAGACGTTCATTGCGGGTGCTTGGCCAACTTCGGTTTCGACGGTGATGTTGGCCGAGAGATCCAGTTCGGTGACTAGTGGTGCTGCGGCGATGGTCTCGGCGGTCAGGTTGGCATGGCCGAGCAGTTTGCGGATGTCGTCGCCACCAATGGTGACGTCGAGCGGGCTACGGCCGCGCGCCGCGGCGGCTGGGTTGCGACCACGGCGAGCCATGCTCGAGTTGCCGGTCAAGCCGCCCGATACTTCGTCGAGCGTGCCGGTGATCAACGCGGCGGCACCTTGGCCTTGCAGCGCGCGGCGCATCACGAACGAGGCGAACTGCTTTGCTTGGTCGCTGGCGCGCACGATGGCGACGACGACCTTGCCCTCAAGGTCGAGTTCGTCGAGGCCTTCGATGCGCGGCATGCGGCGACCTGTCATTTCGGGGATCTCAATGTTGAGTATCACGACCTTGCCGCTGGCCTTGGCGTTGGCGGAGACCCGCCCGCTCATGCGATCCGGCGCGACGGTCAATACCGTCTTGCCGTCCTTTTCGAACGTCATTTCGGCGTGGCTGACCTTGGTCTGGTTCCATGGCACGTTCTGGTAGTAGGTGCCGTCTTCTCCGCGCGCTTCGATGCCGAGCGACTTGAAGTGCGCCGAGACATACTCGGCGGCCAGGCGGAAGCCTTCTTGGCCTGTGCCGCGACCGCCGAACTCTTCGCTGGCGAGTTTGCCGAGCCAGGCCTTGCAGTCGGCAACATTGACGGTTGCGGCGCCCTGCTGGCGATCTTGCGGCAGAGCCTGCGCAGTCACCGAGGTGAGCAGCAGGCCGGCGCACAGAATGGTGGGGACCCAACGGAAAACAGGGCTGAGGGGCGCAGCGCTTTGCATCGGTGTGTTGGGGGAGTCGAACATGGATCGTTGGTGTGTTGGCACTGGCCGGATGGGCAGAGAAGTTGGGATGGGTCTGGGCACGTCAGAAACGCGTAGATCCTCGATCGTGCACGAGTGGATCTTGCCATTTGGCAGCAAAGTTGTGCCGCGTTTGTCGGTTGTGGGGTCGATTTGCTGCCGGGTTTGCCCCGCCAGCAGTTCGCTCTCTGTTGCGCGGCAGCGTTTCTGACATACGATCGCCGGCCCCAGATGACGACCCCGCGCCTAGAACAACTGCCCGAACGTCGCTCCCGCAAGCGCTTGCGCCGTCGGCTCAAGGAAGTGCCGATCTGGCCCAGCCTGGTGACTCTCGGCAACCTCGTATTCGGGTTCTTGGCGGCTGCCAAGGTCGCCGATGCCCTGCGGTTGAACGTTCCAGGTGTCGAGTTTGCGGCGGTGATGCCGTATTTCGAGATCGCTGCCGTGTTGGTTTTTGTGGCCATGGTGTTCGACGCGCTCGACGGCAGTGTTGCCCGCATGACGGGGCAGACGTCGAACTTCGGCGCCCAGTTGGACAGCTTGGCCGACATGGTCACGTTCGGGGTCGTGCCGGCGTTCATTGCCAAGGTGTTTATCGACTTGCACGCCCAGACCGATGTCAACAACCTGCTACCTATTGGGCCCAAACTCGTCTACTCGGCGGCAGTCGTTTACGTTGCCGGTGCCGCGATGCGATTAGCGAGGTTCAACGTTGAGACCGGTGCCGATGAAGATGATCACGCTGAGTTCAAGGGCTTGCCGTCACCTGCTGCGGCGGCAGTCATCTGCTCGATGATCGCGATGTTCTGCACCCGTGGCAGTGAGTCGGCCGAACTCGGTAACTGGCTGCTGTTGCCCGAGCACTATGACCTGATTGTTATCTCCATGCCGGCCGTGTTGGTGCTGCTTGGTTTGCTGATGATCAGCAACGTGCCTTACCCGCACTTCGTTATCGCATTAGCTAAGAGGCGGCACAGCATGTCCTTCTTGGTGGGGGCGGTGGTGGTCGTAGCGATCGCCGCGGTCGAATGGCAATTAGCGATGGTGACGGTAACGACCGGCTACGTGCTTTGGGGCATGGCGCTTGGCTTCTACCGCGTCGTGTTCGTGCGCCGCAAGCATGACGATAACGATAGTGATGACGCAGATGTGCCCAGTTCGCATTTGTCGCGTTCCGTTCCATCCCGCGATTAACCAGAACCCAACTCTCGGGCCATACCGTTGGAACTCGTTTACGTCGCGTTCGGTAGCAACGTTGGGGATCGCGCAGCACACATCGATGCGGCGTTGGATCGTCTGCGGGCAACGCCTGGCATCGAAGTGCTGCGTCAATCGGCTCGGCTCGAAACTGACTTTGTTGGGGTCGGTCCCGAACAAGGCCGCTTCCTCAACGGCGTTGTGGAACTGAGCACGTCGTTGACGCCGGTGGCGTTGTTGTGCGTGTTGCAAGTGCTCGAGATCGCCGCCGGTCGTGTCTCGCTGCACCTGGTCAACCACCCGCGCGAACTGGACCTCGATATCATCTTGTTCGGTTCGCGGGTTATCGATACGCGCGAGTTGCAGGTGCCGCACCCGCATTTCCATGAACGCGACTTCGTGTGCGAACCCCTGCGCCAACTGGGTGTCAATGTCGACATGCAGGCGCCTATGCAAACGCCGGTAGTGATCGACTCGATCGCCGCGTTGACCGCCAAGACGGCGGAGTGGGCCGCTGGCGACTGCTCAGTGGGTTTGGTGCCGACGATGGGTAGTTTGCACCGCGGCCATCAAAGTCTGATGCACACCGCGCGCGAGCAGTGCGATCGTGTCATCGCGACGGTGTTCGTCAATCCGCTGCAGTTTGGTCCGAATGAAGATTTTGCCGCGTATCCGCGCGATCTCGATGGCGACTTGGCGATCTGTCGCGAGGCCGGGGTGGATGTGTTGTTTGCGCCTCCTGTCGGTCAGATGTTCGACGATGATTTTTGCAGCAACGTGCAAGTCGGCGCCGAGGCCGAAGGCATGGAAGGTGCCGTGCGCGACGGCCACTTCCAAGGTGTGGCGACGGTGGTCGCGCGATTGTTGGCGATGAGCAATCCGCATCGCGCGTACTTCGGCGAGAAGGACGCGCAGCAGGTCGCGGTCGTGCGCCGCATGGCGCGCGATCTGGGCTTCCCGGTGCAGGTCGTACCGTGTGCCATCGTACGCGAATCGGATGGGCTGGCGATGTCGAGCCGCAACGTCTACCTCACCGAGGCGGATCGTCGAGCGAGCACCGTGCTGCATCGCGCATTGTGCAGCGCGCGCGAACAGTTCCGCCGCGGCACGCACGATCGCGACCAACTGTTGCAGTGCGTCGTGCAAGTGTTGGCGACCGAGCCGCGATGTGCCGTCGACTACATTGAACTGCGTCGCGAAGGAGATCTGCTCGCGCTGCCTCCCGGCGATGTCAACGGCGGCCGGTTGCTGGTTGCCGGCATGTTTGTCGATGGCGTTACTCCCGTGCGCTTGCTTGACAACCTCTCGCTGAACTCCGAGGACGCGAACGAGTGAGCGATCGCACCGCGCTCTACTTGTCGTCGCGGGCGAAGCTCAACCTCGTGCTGCGCATCGTTGGTCGCCGCGAAGACGGCTACCACTTGTTGGATACGCTGTTCCATACCCTCGATCTACACGATGACGTGGTGGTCGAACACGCACCGCAGAGTGGCGGTCTTGGCATCTCCGTGACGGCCGATCACGACCAGCTATTGGTGCCTGCTGACGACAGTAATCTTGCGGTTAAGGCGCTGATGTTGGTGCGCGAGGAACTCGGCGAACGGGCACAGGGCGGGTTCCAGATCCGGCTGCACAAACGTATCCCGAATGGTGGTGGTCTCGGTGGCGGCAGCAGCAATGCGGCGGCGGTGCTGCGCCTCAGTAACCGCATACTTGGCGATGCCATTGACGAAATCCGACTGCAAGCACTCGGTGCCAAGCTCGGCGCTGACGTGCCGTTCTTTCTGCGCGGGGGCTCGCAATGGGGCCGCGGCATCGGCACCGAACTGCATCCGGCAGACCCGGTGCAGGGCCACTTCGTGATGCTGATACCGCCTTATGGGTGTGACACGGTCGCGGTTTACAGAATGCACGCTGCTTTGTGGCTTGCTGGCAAGGCTGCCGCTACTCTTCAGCCTATTACGGTCCCCGACAATTGGGATTCTGCTGTGGGTATAGGGTTCAGTAACGATCTGGAACGTGCGGCGGAGCAGGTGAGGCCAGAACTTGGCCGCCTGCGCCTTGCCGTAGCCGAAGCGGGATACGCGTTTGCGCGCATGTCCGGCAGCGGTTCCTCGTTGTTTGTTGCGGTCCCCGATGCGGAATCGGCCCAGCAGTGCCAGCGCCATCTCGTCAGCGCGTTGGCTCAGACCGAGCATCGCGGCGTGTCGTTTGTGCAAGCAACGAGCGGGCCCGCGATCGACGTCGACCAACCTTCGTCGCAGATTCCTGCGACTCTCCGGCACCCTCCGCTGGATCCGCACTGCTGACCAAGCACGAACGGAACTGCCCGCTGCGATCAATCAGGGATAATGGTGATGCCGGATCAAGACAACCAGGATGCGCAATCCAAAGAGTTCCAAATCACCGAGGTGCGGGTCAAGTTGACCGATGACCCGCGCAACAAGCTGAAGGCTTATTGCAGCGTCACGATCGCTAACTCATTTGTTGTCCGGGATCTGAAGATCATCGAAGGCAATCGCGGACCGTTCGTTGCGATGCCGTCGCGCAAGCTTGCCGATCAGTGCGCGCGTTGCCACTGCAAGAACCATATGCGCGCGTCGTTTTGCAATCACTGCGGTGGGCAACTCGATTCCAATCGCGCGTCCAAAGATGGCCGCGGTCGCGCCCGTTTGTATGCGGATCTCGCGCACCCGGTCAATTCCACGACGCGCATCGAATTACATAAGGCGGTGGTCCGTGCCTACGTCGAAGAAGTTGACGCGCAGGTAGCTGCCGGTGATTCGTATCGGCCGAAGTCGTTTGAGGACTTGGATCAACTCGTCGATCTCGTCGACGACGAATACGTCGAGGAGTTGGAGCGCCGCCGGGAAGAGCGCAATCGGCGCCGGCTCGAGCGGGTTAGCAAGGCGCCCGGCGAAGCGACTGCGGGCGACGGATCGTCTGCCTGAGGGCCTTTCTGTGAGCCAGGGCTTTTAGGTGGCGCGGATTGGGGTAGCCTCCTGGTCGCTGTCCGCGAAGAGCTCTGTCGGCAGCACAAGAACAGATCAATGGCACTGCGCATCGCGATCGTCGGTCCCGGCCGCGTAGGCATCGCCTTCGCTCGTCGCTTCGTGCGCGCAGGTGTCGATGTGCTCGGCTTCGTAGGCCGTGACCGGGCGCGCACCGAGTCGAGCATCGACGGCCTCGGCGCCGATCGAGCGAATCTCAAGGTGTTGACGTGGCCTGACGTTCATTCTGCCCACGTGGTCGTCTTTGCGGTCGGCGATGAGGAACTGCCAGCGGCCATTGCGGCCGCTACCTCGGTTGGTGGTCGCCACTGCAGTCTGTGGTTGCATACCAGCGGTTGCCATGGCCTCGATGTGTTTGCCAAGGCGCAGCGACTCGGCGTGCGCGTTGGCGCGTTGCATCCGTTGCTGCCGTTTTCTGGGTCAGTGCCGCCGCAATCGATGCAGGGCGCGTTGGCGTTGTTGCTCGGGGAGCCGCGCAGCATGCGGCTCTTGCACCGTCTTTGTGCACAGCTCGAACTGCGAGCGATCGTCTGTTCTGCTAGCGGTTCTTCTGAACACAACCGGCCGCTATATCACGCCGCGTGTGCACTGGCCGCGAATGGCGCGACGGCGCTGTTTGGCCTCGCTAGTGAACTTTTGCAGCGTGCTGGTGGTATTGCCAACGATGACGGTGATCGGATCGCGGCGTCGTTGATGCATGCCGCCGTCGCTGCATCCGAGCAGCACGGAGCCGGGCCGGCATTGTCGGGGCCGGTGCGGCGCGGCGATGCTGAGACTGTGGCTGCCCATCTGGCGGCGCTGAATGCCGAGCAGAAGACGGCGGTGCCGGCATATGTTGCTTTGATGAACGGCGCGCTGCGGTTGGCTCGCGACCAGGGACTCGCGCCTGTCGATTGCGAACGCATCGCGAGTGCGCTTTCGTTGCTGCGTCCTACCTCCTGAACATCCGTCCTATGGCCAAGATCATTGCCAGTGTGCTTGCGCGGTCGCGTGGTCAGGTGCTCATGCATGCCCAGAAGGCGGCTATGCTGGGGGCGGATTGGATTGAGCTACGCCTTGACGTCTGGCCGGTGCAGGAAAGCCTCGAGCAGTTGATTGAAGCGATTCGGTTGCCGGTGCTGGTTGCATGCCGCACGCCAGAAGATGGTGGTCGCTTCCGCGGCACATTGACTGCGCGTCGCGAGTTGTTGACTCACGCGTTGCAGGCTGGTGCGCAGGGGCTTGACCTTGAGCAGTGGGAAACATGGACGCCATCTGCTGGTCGCACGGGGTTGAAGCTGCGCATTCGCTCGTTTCACAGCTTCACCGGCGTGCCCAAGGATTTGCGTCGCATTCGCGATGAGTTGTCGACACCAGGCACCGTGGTCAAGCTGGTTGTCACAGCGTACGATCTTGCGGACGCCGCACCGGTGATCGAACTGCTGCAAGACACCAACCAAGCGGAGCAGCCGACCGTGGCTTTTGCGATGGGGCGGACGGCGTGGCCGACCCGGATCATGGCGGCGGCAATGGGCGCGCCGCTTGTCTACGGCAGCATTGATCCGCAAGCAGGCACGGTGCCAGATCAGCCTTCGATTGGCTTGCTGTCGCAGCTGTATCGGGTCGGTTCGCTGGGGCCGGAAACCAAGTGGTATGGCCTGCTGGGCAGCTCCGCGATGCACTCGCTGGGGCCGTGGCTACACAACCGCGCGTTCCGCCGCCTTGATCACGACGCCGTCTACTTGCCGTTGGAAACGTCGCGTCCCGAAGCGGTGCTGGCGATGATGCCGCAGGATCGGCTTGCCGGTGTCTCGGTGACAGCCCCGTTCAAGGAACGCATGCTGGGTGGCTGTTTGCACGTCAGTGACGAAGCCGCCGCCGTTGGTGTCGTCAATACAATGATCGCTGCCGATGGTGGTGGTTGGCATGGCTACAACACGGACGTGCTCGGCGTGCGCGAAGCGCTCGAACACGCGGGTGCCATCGATGGCGATGGCATGAATGCGGTCGTGCTCGGTTCGGGCGGCGCGGCGCGCGCTGGCGCCTATGCGCTATTGCAGCTTGGGTTCTCGGTCACGATGTTGGCGCGTTCGCACGAGCCAGTGCGTAAGTTCGCGGACACGTATGGCATCGGTCTGGGCAGCCTCAGTGAATCGGTGTTGGTTGAACTCAATCCGAAGGTCGTCGTGCACGCGACCCCCGTCGGCACGCAGGGCCGCGATGAAAATGAGCGGCTGTTGCCTTGCTACACGCCGCCGCCTGGCACGATTGTGCACGATATGGTCTATCAGCCGGTGCGCACCAAGTTGCTCGAGGACTGTCTCGCTGCCGGCGCGGTGGTCGTTCCTGGCGTCGAAGTGTTCTTGCGACAGGCGCGTGCGCAGGTGCGGTTGTTCGTCGGCAAGGACTTGTCGGAAGATGTTCTGCGCTCGTTCTTGGCGGGATCGACCGCGGCTGTGCGTTTGTAGCCAAGTTCCCCGAGGCGGTGCCGCAAGGT
>CALCZA010000250.1 GCA_937906475.1 uncultured bacterium | reverse complement strand
CCAGCAGGGCAACATCTGCGTCCGTGACCTGCGCATGCCCGCACCATTCCACCCCACCACGGCCTGGCTCGTGTGAGTACACGCCATCCAACCAGATCACGTGGAAGTGCACATTCAACCTGAGCCCCGAGCTTGTTGCTGCTGGCGACGGCATGCCAGCAGTCTTGCTTGGGCATGCGACGCCTGAGGTCGCAGCGAAAGTCGAGGGCTTCTGCAGGTCCGTTGCTGACATGCTCGAAGCGTGGATTCAGCGAAGCCAGAACCCGAACACGCAGCGGACCTACCGGCGTGCCGTCTTCGACTTCATAGAGTTCTTGGCATCGACTGGCCTGAGGACTCGCATGAGCTCCTGGCCGCCACTGTGCCGGACGTTCGTGCTTGGCGTGACGGAATGGCTGCAGCTGGGAAAGCGCCGGCGACGCTCAACGCACGGCTCTCGGCTGTGTCCGGCTTCTACCGGTTTATGCGTGAGGTCTCAGTCACCGAGCTCAAGCTGCCGATCCAGGTGCCGAACCCGGCGCACGCTCAGTTCATCGGACGCGAAAACACGGACCCGGTGTCGCCGACGTCGGCACTCACCTTATCGAAGGCGAAGCGGCTGCTCGCGTTTCCATCGCGCGACCACATCCTGAAACGCGACGCGCTGCTGCAGAAACGGTTCAAGGCGGATGCGGCTGTCATCGAAGATGAGCTGGATGTGCTCGTTGCTCGCGACCGCGCCATCCTTGCGACGTTCCTCTACACGGGCGCTCGCATCGGCTCTGTCAGTGCGCTGCACGTCGCGGACTTTCACGACGACGAGGACGACCCCACCATCAGCTTTCGAGAAAAGGGCCGCTCACGATCCAAGCGTCGTATTGGAGTCAACTTCATCTGCGCCGAGGCGCTCCGTGACTACCTGGAGCGGTCGGGCCTTTCGAAGGGGCCGCTCTTTCGCGCACGGTCCAATCCGCGCAGCGCGAAGCTCGGCGACCGCACCATGAGCCAGGCTGCGATGTATCGGCTGTTGCTCAGCTTCCTCGAGCGCGTGCCAGGCGCGATGATTGAAGAAGAGTTGCCAGACGGCACCAGCAAGAAGCGTTGCCGCTACTCGCCGCACTCGATTCGGGCCACAACCGCGACGTTGCTCGACGAGGCGGGGGTTCCGATAAAGAGGATCCAAGAGCTGCTCGGACACAAGGACATTCGGGTCACGCAGGCCTACATCAAGTTGCTGCGGGACACACGCAAGAGTGCGTCGCATGACATTCCGCTCTAACGAGCAAGGAGAAAATGGTGATCTGGGCGAAGCACTTGCTCAAGTAGCGCCGTTGTGGGCTTTGGCAAGAGCCGACAACGGGCCCTTACTCGTTTGGCGCGTAGGAAATGAAGACGGGCAAATTCGAATGGCCAATCTTGCCCCCTTCGCTCAATAACATACTGCCCTAGCCTAACGAGTCCGGCGTTCTTCACTGAGCCCTGACAGCTTGATTGATCGCTTGATCAAGGTGTCCAAACGCCTCTAGGGCCATGCTTGAGGAGAGTGAATGTTCACCGCGGCTTTCGTGCGACCTTCATCCAACAGCGGAGCTACCAGCGTAGGTTGGGATCCCGCTCAAACTCCGCCAGGTATTGGCCCTCAGCAGAAGGCACTTGGTCAATGTCTGCCTGAGGTGTTGTTGTCGAGATGTGCACTAGCCTTCCCGAGTGCTGTAACTCCGCTGTCCGATCAGTCACCGCCTCGTCGTCCGTGGTGATCTCGGACACGTTCATCGTGCAGGCTTCGTCATCGAAGAACATGATCCGGAAGTGCTTTGGTTTGGGCACAGCCATTCTCTCCCGGTATTCTGGCCGATCGTCACCATAGTGAACGCTCTGTTAGGAACTTTTCGCCATGCCCTCTCAAACGCTTGACAGCTTCGCCTGATCTGTGGCATCGCTATCGGATGAGCGAGAAACGGGGAAACAAGAGATGCTGGGAAGAGACACACGGCGGGAACCAAGTGGGGGATCCCCCCCCCATCTAATCAGCGTATGTTCGCGAAGAACCGTTTGTAGCTCTTATCCTTCTGCAAGTAGGTGCTAACCATTGCATCTGCTGTCTCAAAAGGTCCTGGGTGCTGGAATGCCGTATACCAGACGAGCACAGTCCAAGAATCTCCCTCTGTGCTCGACCGGAATGATTCATTACATCTCCAGTCCCGCCGTATCTTTCCTAGTCGGAGCGAAAGGGATTCCTTGGCCTTGGATATGTTTTGATTGTGCTCGGCCGTATTAGCTCCCATCTCTATGTAGACGTACTGGTTGGACTTCAGCGCGATCAAGCTGGCGGCGACGTGCGCCTCGATTTGCACATCACCTGAGTTCTGAAACTGAGTGTTCTGTTCATTGACGAGTTCGGAAAGGCTCACCCGCTGTTCGGCGGTTAATGCTTTGCCGTCTGGGTTGAACGCTGGGTTCCTCGACACATCATCGACTTTGTCAAGCACCCTATAAACGCCTTCCTTCGGCACCTTAGGATTCCGCAACTGCAAGATAATCTCTTCAACCTGCTGCTGCAGTGATGGTGCAAGGGGACTCGAGCTTGAGGAGTCCCATTGCTTCGAACCGGCGTCGCTGGAGTCAGATTCCGCCGGGGTCCTCTCAAGCTCCTGGACAGGAACCTGAGTGACCTTACTGTCCTGCGTTCGAGGGGAATCCCCAGAACGAGCATCTGGTGGTAATCCTGACGCAGGTGCATCCCAGAGCAGTGCCGCACAAACAATCAAAGCTATTACAGTGGCAACAGAAGCGGCGACGAGTTGGTCTCTACGCACTGTGAACGCCTCCGATCAGCAACGTTTGCACCGCGCGATTGCCGTCATCACTGGTATTACCAGGGGACCTCCGAGCCCGCCCCAATCAAACCACATCCGAATGGTCCACTCCCATGTCTCGCCACACCCAGCACTGAGTGGGACGTTGGCGAACGCGGCCGAGTATTGCCCGGGAACCCCCGTTGGGGCAAGCGTTCCCGCAGGGGCTGGCCCACAAATAAGGGGAATCGTTCCAAGTCCAATTGTGATGCACAACTCCGCAGCGATGACAGTGTTTACAGGTAAGACATCGACCTTAATTGTAGAGGCAAAGAAGCTCGTGCAGCTTCCGTCCAGGCACACCCCGTCAATATCATTGTTTATGAGCAGATTACCCGTGATGACGATGCTGTGACCCGGCAAAGCAGCCCCCCCCGGGAACCCCACATGCGTGATTTTATCTCCGTCTGCTTCGCACCCCACCTGCCCAGCGGCGTTCGACACCAGCAAAAACATGCTTGCGATGATGGTGATCCATACACTCGAAATCTTCTTAGCCACGGCTTCTTCCTCTTTGGTTAGGTTGACGATGATTGCGCACCCTGAGACACTCATGAGAGCTTACTATCGGGGTGCCGCCCGTCAAGTGGCTGCCCAAGGCAGGCTCACGCACCCCACGAAGGAGGCTTTGCGTGAGATAGCGGACGAGCTTGACCTCAAGCTCAGTCGATGACTAGTTACGCGGTCGAAGTCACCGTCAACGCACGCACTGCGATTCTCAAGCAAGACACAGACTTGATCGCCTTAGGCGCTGACTAACGTCGTCACTTCCGCGCGACTCTGGTTAGCGCGACCTTCCTCAACAACAGCCTCAAGGTCAGCGCGTGCCGAAGCAGCACTCGGCCCCAGCCGAGTGATGGCGAGGATGGCCTCCATGGCCACATTGGCGTCTGTGTCCCTGGCGCAGGCTCCTAGAGCCGGCGTTGGTGCGTGAATCAAAAACCGGCAAGACCGTGGCCGCAGGCACCCGGAT
>CALCZA010000249.1 GCA_937906475.1 uncultured bacterium | reverse complement strand
GCCGTTGTGTCGACGGGCATGGCTGCTCCTCTGTTCAAGGCCAAGGGTCAGGTCCTTGATGTCCACTGTCTACTATCTAGAATCTAGATAGTAGATGATGGATACTTGAGGGTGTGGAACCAACACGCGTCAGTGAGCTGCTATTCGGCCGCAAGTGCCGGCTTGCAGTAGCGGCGTGGGTGCTCAACCACCCGAAGGACCGTTTTTTTCAGTCTGAACCGCGTGGCTTCGAGAACGCTTCCACGAGCAACATCAGAGATGAACTCGCTCGGTTGGTGCAGCTCGGAATGCTTGAGGTGGAGAGGCCCGACGACGGCCGACGCATCTATTACGTCCGAACGACATCACGGTTGTGGGACGTCATTGCTGCGGCATTGGCGGCCATTGAGGCCGAACAAGGGTTCCCGCTGTCAACACCGCTCTCCTAGCCTAACCGCTCCCCTAGCCGACCCGGCGTGCAGCTGCTCGGGTGCTAGGTGCGACGCCCGCGCCGGGACCGCCAATCTGGCCCAGCCCGGCCACTGCAGAGCGCCAGTGGTATCGGCCTGCTCTGAGCCCAACCGGGCTGCGGCTCGGCCAGTTCGCAGGCTACCGGAGCTGCGAGCTAGCGGCCGTGGCGTCCTTCCCGCCGGGCAGAAAGGCAATTGAGGACAGGAGTAATCGTGGCGGATCGTTTGTTGAACCCGAGCCCCTCCCCCGATGCGGTCGATGACCTCCTCTTGTTCTAGGAGTTTGGACTGAACGCGATCTGCGAATTCCCGCCGACCAGATAGCGGACCGCCACAGAGTCGGACGGAAAGCTCATCAGGCGGGGGCTGCGCTGTATCGCGAGCGCTCGATAAAGTCGGCGAGACTCGGCTTACGTCCGGTGGCGAGGGGCTGGCCCGGCGCTGAGGCCAGCGGTTGCCGCGCAGGCCGTCCGTAGCCCGGCGAAAAATCCAGTAGGACAGCGGTTTCCGGCGCGACGGCGGCTGCCCTGATGCGCAACCGCCTTGCAGTGTCGGGCGGCATTGAGCCGCACCGAATAGGACACGTCGATCGGTTTACGTCACTGTGACGAAAGAGCGGACAAGCGTGACCGGAAAACGGGGGCTTTAGCCCAATCGGGATAGCTAGACCCACCCAAAGCACCGCAGTCAGCAAACATCGGTTGGGTTTGCACGATCAACCTTTGCGCCACCGCGCAGCCGGTTACGGCCTTCGGTTAGCCGCCCCACTTCGCGCGGCTAGACCAAAGTCCCGCTACGTCGCGACGAGGTCCGACGGGTTCGGTGGACGAAATGCGGCGCGCACCAACTCTGGGGGGGCTCAGCCTGGGTGGGTGTTCGGTGCCGCTTTGTCGCAGATTCTGGGGCGTTCGTCCTCAGTGATGCACGGTGCATCACCTGCCGGGAGCGCCCTTTTCGAGTGGTGTTTCGTCAGGCGGGATGGCGTGTCCATCGTTGTAGGTGTGGGCGACAACTCGGATCTGCGCGGTGAGCGCTTCCTCGGTGAATTGCCGTAGAGAGTAGGGCCGTCCAGTCTTAGTGCGGACCAGGCGCACCGCGGCGCGGGTGACGGCCAGAAGCTCGGCGGTGATGTTCACCGTGCTGCGGGCATGGCCCGGATGCGCCGGGCCCGCAGCGATGGAAACATCGCGTTGTGACGCCGGCGTCATGCGGCCACAGTCCGAAGACAAAAGAGACCCAGCGACTCAGCCAAATAATCCTTGACCGCTAGGTAGTCCTCGCTGACGGGCCTTGCGCGATAGCCATACAGGGGCAGGGGAGTGGCGTTGACGAAGGCTTCGTCAACTATCCCTGACCGTCGGATGCCGGGAGTGACGAGGTTCCCGTAGACGTTGCGAAGGTCCTCCATCTGGTCGAGGTAGACCCGACCCGCATTCTCCGGGGGAACCACGCACGGGATGATCGCCAGCAGCGGAAGCTCCATACGGTAGGTGTCACGCAGAACGTGCAACTGGCTTTCCAGGTCGGGGATGCCGCGGGACTCCTTGTAAGCAGGCTTGGTGCAGGAGATGACACCCCAGGCGCCAGGGTTGGTGTCGTTCTCGCTGATGCTGGTGGCCAGCACTCCGGTAACTACCAGAGTGGACATTGTGCCCGGGCAGTCGATGAGGGTGACGTCTACGGGCTCGGCGTCGGCGAGGGCCCTACGTAGGCGCAATACGCCGCCCTGTTGGGCAGATAGCTCGATCATGATCTTGTCGAGCGTTGCTCGTCGGGCCGGGACGAGGCTGAGGTTGTCGATTTCACCGAAGATCGGCTGCTCCAAATCGTCAACGCCATCGATCACCCGTCCCGGCAATTCGACATCAGCGACGGTGGCCTCGCCGCGAAGGATCTCGGCGATGGTCTTGCCGTGGGTGTCCTCGTAGCCCAGCCACGTGCTGGCGTTCGCTTGGCTGTCGAGGTCCACGATTCGCACCTTGAGCCCGGCGAGTGCGAGCTGTGTTCCAAGGGTTACGACCGTGGTGGTTTTTCCTGTGCTACCCGCCAGGCTGGCGAAAGCATATGTGGTTCCCATGGGGCCTCCTTTAGGAGTGGGTGAGAGGGGTTATCCGGGGGAGTGACGGCCCGGCGTCAAAGCGGAATCGAGTCGGTGGCTCCAGGGTGATGCACCGTGCATCAACCCGTTGGTAGGTAGACCTGGCCGAGGTGATGCACGGTGCATCACTCCCACTGCCGACGGGTTCGCACAGGGGTGATGCACGGTGCATCACCGGCGCCCCCGCGACTGTTAAGGCAGGTAGATCGCGGTTCCTCATCGTAGGCCGTCCTGCGCAGAGGCGGTTTCGGGGGAGTCGAGTCGTTGACGTTCCCACGAAGTGGGTAGGTAGTTCGCGCGGTCCTGGAGAAGTTGCAAGTAGGTCGCATCGACGTGATTCCAAGCCGCGCGCCCCTTATCGGCGGCATGCAACTCATACCCGGCCACAGCGCACGCCCACGCGATCTCAAGATGGCGTTTGAGTTCAGTTTCGTTGGTCGCGGCCGTGCGGTAGGAAGCGACATCGGGATGCTCGGCGCTGGACAACCCTGCGGCGCGACTGAACTCATAGGCTAGCTTCCAGCCCGTCGGGCTGGAAGCTAGCGCAGTCAAACCCGTCGCGAATTGGACTGCCAGAAGTGGAAGAAGCTTGTCCCGCGCAGGAGGAGCGGCGACCAGGTGTGGGCACGCGGCGCGGCGAGCCTTCATCGCGGCGGTGCGCAGCTTTAACAAACCGGCGTCGGACTGCTCAACGTCAGGCTGCGGGATGGTGTCACAGGCCGGTGCGACAGCGGCGGGATAGTAGACCAGTCCGCCCTGCAGGGGGTCGACCGCGGCCACAACGTCTCCGTCCACCGCGGCCGGTGAGGTTATCGCATACTGCTGAAAATCCGGCCCGAACCGGACGCGCGGGTCGACGATCTCAAGACCCTGCATGGCCGCGCGTTGGCGAGCCCGGCGCTCTGCGAGCACACGCTCGGCTGCGCGCTTCGGGGTTGAGCCCGAAACCACAAGCTTGTACGCGGCCAACTGGTCAGCGCGGCGCTCGTCTGATCGTTGATCCGGATCGGTCTCCTGCTGCCACGCCCGAGGGGCGCCGTAGGGTAGATTGCTGGCCAGCTCGGCAGCTTCGGTGGACTTGATCGTGCCGTGTTCGACCGCTTCGAGTACCTCGGCGGTGAGCAGGAGAAGCTTCAGTCGCCGCGACACCGTGGACTGGTGTATCCCGAGTTTGTCGGCAATTGCGCGCTGGCCGAGCCCGGCTTCGCTGTAGTGGGAGAACATTTCGGCCTGCTGCAACTCGGTCAGGTCCTCGCGGGCGAGGTTCTCGATCGTCATGGCGTCCAGGTCGCCGCCCCCGATGAGCACGGCATCGTCGATGACCGCCGGGATCGTGTCCAGGCCCGCGGCCGCGGCCGCGGCCCGACGCCGGTGACCGTAGATGATCACGTAGAGGGCGGCGGGACCGATCTCACCCTCCAGGCTGGGCCGCGCCCTGACGAATGCTGCCCGGGAGGCCAGCAAGATGGGCACTTGAACGCCAGCCGCCCGAACGGAGTTCACCAGCTCGATCCAGCGGGCACTATCAGGCTGCGGAGCGGACCGGATCGGATCGTTGAAGGGATGCGGGGCGATCGCCGATGTCGGCGCCTCGATGAACCGCTGCCCATCTGCGGCAGCGATGGAGGCGAGTCCAGCGGTGATCCCGCCCCCTGCGTGGCTCCGGTTCTTGGCCTCCTCCAGGAGGTCGGCGCTCTCAGAGCCGCCGGCGTAGCGGGAGAGCTTGCTCGCCGTCTTGCGGCCGCCCGTGCGCGTAGGTCGCTTGTTGACGGTAGAAGATCCATTTGCAGTCACGTAGAAGCCTCTCAAGCATGCAATACATGTTCACCGGCATGGTAATGGGTTTTGCTGGGTTCTCAGCGAACAACACGCGCACATCTGATGACGTTGCCGATTGGTTCACCGCTGTAGCGGGGCCGAGGGAGTGCATGGTCTCACTGCCGGGGTGATGCACCGTGCATCACCCCGGAAAGAACCTCATCGACGAACTGCACGAGCGGGGGGAGTGGGCGCCCAGACACGTGGCGTGGGCCGGGCAGCGAAGGGGCGTCGAGATGTCTAAAGGGGCTGGCACTTTTTCAGCGGGGGCCGCCGCATGACCAACAGCATCCCCAAGCCCGAGTTCCCCGAGCCGAGGAAGCGCCGAAGCTCCATAGCCCAAGCCGCGGCCGCTGTTGCCGATGGCGAAACAGCAACATCAGGTGAGACGCCAGGGGCGCCGCAGTCTCGGCAGCCAGACACCGGATCAGGGGGGCAGTCGCGTGGGGGGGGCGTGCCAGCACCCTCACGGGGGGAGGTGCTCCGCGGGTCGAGTCATCGAACAAGCGCCTCGTTGGTTCAAGGGACATCCTGCTGTCGCT
>CALCZA010000248.1 GCA_937906475.1 uncultured bacterium | reverse complement strand
GCCACTGGGCAGCGATTCAGAGATTTCGTTCCATGGTCAATCGTCCAATTTCATCCAGTGACTCCTGGAACTGGATCGGCAACGAGTCAGTGATCGCCTACGTTATGCGAAGTATGGGATCAGCACATTGCATCGCCTTCTGACGATGCCACTTGGTCGTTTCGCACCGAAACTGAAATGGACGTGAACTGCGAGACACAAACCGCATCGCCGCAACACAATCTGGGCATTGTCGTGATCGGTCGGAACGAGGGCCATCGGCTTCGCACGTGCCTTGCATCGCTGACTGGACACCATGCCCCGATCATCTATGTCGACTCTGCCTCAACCGACGGCAGCATAGAACTCGCGCGATCACTTGGCGTCGACACGGTGTGCTTGGATCCGGCATTAGGTCTGTCCGCCGCGCGCGCACGCAACCTGGGATTCGAACAGCTAACTTCTCGCTACCCAGAGCTTGAGCTGGTGCAATTCGTGGATGGCGACTGCGAGTTACTGCCAGCTTGGCTGACTCACGCCTGCGAGTTAATTACTGAGGCCCCTTGCCGGGTGATCGTTGCTGGCAGGCTGCTGGAACGACATGCCGATGCCAGCGCCTATAACCGCCTGTGCTCTTTAGAATGGCTCAGGACCCCAGGTGAAGTCACCTTCTGTGGCGGTATTTTCCTCGCAAAGGTCACCGCGTTGAAAGCAGTCGGCGGCTTTCGTGACGACATCATCGCAGGGGAAGAAGGCGAACTATGCCTGAGGCTCAGGCGCGCCGGCGGCGTCATCATCGCGAGCCCTCATGCAATGGCATGGCACGACAGCGACCTACTGCTATTCAGCAAGTGGTGGCACCGCGCCAAGCGTTGCGGACACGCATACGCGCAGGGTGCACACTTGCACGGCAGAGGACCCGAGCGTCATAGCGTCCGAGAATGCTCTCGGATTATATTTTGGGGCGGAGCGCTGCCGCTTCTGGTGCTGGCCCTGCTGTGGCCGACATCCGGCTTGAGCACGTTACTATTGCTTGCGTACCCGTTGCAGTTCCTACGCGTTGCAGCTCGCGGCAAAAATCGCGGATGGTCAAGTAGCGACGCGCGACTCTACGCGCTTTTCACCCTTCTCGACAAGTTCCCGGGGCTGCAGGGGCTGCTGCTGTTCCACTGGAGGCGCTCTCGAGGGATCTCCTTGAGCATTATCGAATACAAGTAGAACTGCTAGTGCAGGAATCGATAGCTGCCAAGTAAACGGGTGCGCCAATCAGGCAACCATCCACCAATGGCTACTTGGCTATGACGAACGCGCCGTCGAGACACTCTGGAAAACGGTCCCCAGCATTCGCGCGCCAGCTGCCTTGATCGCAACTACGGCGTCGCGCACTGAATCCTTGGTCGTTTGCTCAGTGCAAATCACAAGCTCCGCAGCATCAACGACAAAGAGCACAGACTGCACTTCGGGTCTTCGGTCGAGGTCCGGCATCTCCATCACTACAAATCGGTGGCGGGAAGCCAGTTGCTCTAGAAGCGCCACGAAAGCTGGGCCCGCAATCGGATGCGGCGCAGAACCGACAGCCTGTCCCATCGGTAGGTACGACAACCCCGGGATAGACGTCGCTACGATCGCCTGCTCAAGCTGGCTCCCATTGCGGATGACCTCGCTCCAACCAGGCTTCTCTGCGACTTCGAGAGGCCGCGAGACTGGTGACACACTCCCCAGCCCAAGCTTCATCCCGACACTACCAGGTTTCTCCGCGACTGGGAGATCAGGATTCTCTGCGACTGGGAGATCAGGATTCTTTGCGACTGGGAGGCGACGCGAGAGCCAATTGTCGTCGCTAGCACAAGACACGTAGACCACACTCTCGCCTCCGAACGTCGCCAGCCCCGCGGCGAGTGTTGCTGCAGCTAGGCTTGCATTGGGCTCCTGACCACACGGCACGAAAGCGATCTTGAGCCCTTCGGTACTCTGGCGGTCGTATGGCACCGAGGCCCAGAATCGTGATATTTCGTCGCCAACTTCTCGAAACGCTGGCGGCAACGAATCGACAACTGTCTTGTTACGGAGCCTTCCCCGACGCGAAGTCTCGCCGTGGCTCACAGCCTCGGCCGGCACTCCGAGCATCACCAGATCATGCTCACCACACACCCGGCGCTCACGCCAGGTGAGCATCAGAGCGAGCATCGCGCCGATCACGCAACCAGCAAAGCCAACAAGAAGAACGTTCTTGCCACGCTGGGGGCCGATCTTGAGCGGCTCAAACGTACCTGGATGCATCACCTGGATGTTGCTGAGGTTTAGCTGCTCAAGCCGCTGAGCGGTAAGCATGCTGGCTACGCCGTCCGCGAGGTGGCTTACATGCGATCGCTTCTGCTTGGCACCAAGCTCAAGCGCGCTCAAGGCGGGCAGCATGGCTTCGAAATCGGCCAAGGTGGCGCCAAGGGATTCGCTTAGTTGAGCCAACTCCTCCCTCTGCTTGGCTAGCCCTACCACCAGGACAACGCGATCATCAATGCTCTGCTTCGTCAATTGAGAGTAGGGATTCTCTTCCCTGCCTGCGTCGACCTTTAGCTGTAGTCCTTCTTGCTGCAGCCTGATGCGGATCTCTTCTATTAATTTGGCGAGGCGCGCTCTGCGGTTTTCGAACTCCTGCTGGCTCAAGTCCTTCCTCTCCGCATCCAAGGCGAGATCTAGCTCCCTTAGCTGCAGAAGAAATGCGTTCAAGGAAGCGTAGGCAGGGTTGAGAACGAAGGCCTGCGAACCGCTAATCACGCGGTCCTTGGGGATGGTCTTAAGTAGCGTGTTCAAGATGTCAATCTCCGCCTTCTTGCGCTCGACATCGACATCGATGGTTTCAACTTGGCGGCGAAGGACTCCGAGATCGTCCAACAGTTTGTTCCGCTGCACCTCGTGATCGAAGATGCCTTTGTCCTTCCGGAACTTACGCAGTGACTCTTCGGCCGTGCGCGCAACTAGCTCCGCCTTCTGCAGTTCTCTTTCGACCGCACCAAGTGACGATGATGCATTGAAGACATCACGGTGCACATCGATAGCGGCACCAAGCGTTGCATCGATGACATCGCGGGCCAACTCCGGGGAGTTGGCCTTATATTCTATAGTGATCACATTGGTCCCGAGTTCTGCGTACATGCGGACTCGCTTGGACAGCACCATGCGCGCGACTTCCTTGGGGGACAGCCCGAGGCTGTCACTGGCTCCAGAGTTCACCGATCGAAACCACCAGCTTTGAAAGGCATGGGGTAGCGACTGGAACCAGGGCTTCACGCCGCCCTTCCCGGCCAGCGGGTCATAAGGAGCCAAAACCTGATCCGCGCCAAAGCGGTCCACGACCTTCTCGAACAACAGCGGTGCGGCCAACACCTGCAGTTCATTCTGGACACCCTCTCGGGCCGAGGCCCTTGCCACTGTCCCGCCCGCATCCGAAAAGGCCGACTCCGGCGTCGCCGCCTCGCGAAGGCCTGGACGCACCAGTAGCTTACCGATTGAGCGATACTGATTCGGTGTCGTCAAAGCCATCAGGAGGCCGAAACACATGCCTAAGCCGGACGACAGCAGGACCAAGAACCGATATCTCCGAATCGACGCAACCACGTAGTACAACCAGCGGGTACTTGGTGGCGCATGGTCGTTGGGATCGACGCTCTCGTTTTCGTTCTCGCTCATCACAGGGTAGGGGCCAGGTACACGCTTAGATGCATGCTCCTAACCGTAGTATTTTACACTAGATTTGGCGAAGTGCATATTTCGGCGACCACCTCCGCTTAAATGGCGGCGCCCGACACGCTCGGCGAGCCTCTGGACCAATTTTGAGATCGCGATTCAGAGAGCCAACTCATTCCCCAAACAGCCGACAACACGGCCCTAAAGAAGCAACACCGACAACGACGAAACATTGACCGAGAGCCCACTACCCTCTCCAACTCCAACATTGCTCGAACTGCTTTCCAAACTCCTGCACTGCACCGTCGCGAATCCGCCTGGATCCGATTCTGGGGCTCGTTCCGCGGCCATCCCCAAGAAGGACGCCGCCACTTGGAGCGCAGCGCTTGACGAATCCCGAGCGCACCGGACGGCACCGGTGCTTGGCTACATGCTCCGCTCCACGGGCATGGACCGCATGGTGCCAGCACCCTACGACACCGCCTTCGGCAACGATTACCGACAAACGCTGGCCGCCAACACGCTACTGATGCACACGCTGGGACAGATCATGCCGGCGCTCGCAGAAGCCGGCGTCAGACCAATTGTGCTCAAAGGAGCCTTGCTGGCTGACGTCTACTACCCAGACCTGGGCACAAGGCCTATGGGTGACATCGATCTGCTATTCCGGGCCGAGGAGTCACCCGCGGCCCATCAGGTATTCAGGGCAATGGGGTTTGCGCCACGTAGCGAGAACAACAGCAATGACGCAATTGTCTTCTGCAACTCACGCGGCATCACCTTCGATGTTCACCATCGGTTCAACCTCTTCCCACCAGAAATGCGGGATGAGATCACTGAAGAAGAGGCGATGCCAAGCCTTGCCGGACAACCGGTCAAGTGCTGGGAACCCAATGCGCAATTGGTCCACTTGCTAGTGCATCTCTGCGGACATCGCCGCAAGTCTGGCCTCATCATCGGCTGGCTACTGGACATCGCATTCGTCGTGCGTCGTGACGGGGCAAGGCTGTGTCCAAAGCGACTAGAGAGCTTAATACCACACCCTAAGCAGCTGAGGATGCTTTGGCGCACCCTAGGGTTCCTACGCGCACACACAGGCCTGATCATCCCGGAGCCCCTCCAAGGGTCGGTCGATAGCGAACCACCTCTGCGCCTGCCAGGGATACTGCGAGATCAGCGGCTCGCTCAGTGGGGCCTGCCTAGCGTGCGAGGCTGGCTTCGCTTGCTGGCAAGCCACCTTCACCTATCGACGGCGCCGGTTGCCAAATATCCGAGCGTGAGTGATCTAGCCCAGTGCCTGCTACCGTCAGGCCGTGACTGACCTGGCACTCTGTCGGATCACCTCAAGCTAGTCTTGAGGGCTGACATGCCAAACGCACTACTGACCCGATCTGGGTGATTCCGAGCACCGCTCGATCAACGTCACCATGCCATCAATCGCATCCGCCGTTTTCCGGCGATGCAACCGATAGACCGCCAGCCTCTCGGCGATATCACCACACTGCTGCAGCAACACGCTCGGACTGAACACTGCGCCAGTGAGTTCCGGGTAGTAATAATGGCGCAGCAACTCAAACGCTGAGTGAGGCGCTGACAGTCGCTCCAGACGCTCTTCGTCTCCATCGCAAAGCACCACGACACTTGCCAGGCGCAACGGTTCGGTGGCGACACCGTCACTCAGATCGAGGCGACGCTTTTGGGTCTCCGCATGCAAGCGCTCGTGCGCGGCCGGATTGACATCAACGCGCAACAAGCTATCTGGCCACAAGCGCAGCGCCGCGTGACCAGGCCGAACCGTGACCTGGCCGTCATCGCAAGACAACGCAGCGATGTCATCGGTCACGAGCACGTGATGCCGCGCATGGAGAGCCTGCGCTGTCGTTGACTTGCCCATGCCCGAATCACCGGCGATCCCAACCGCCACGCCATCGATTGCCAGCGCGCTCGCGTGCAGGGGAACCAACCCACGCTGCTGCAACAACAGCCCCATGGCTGGGCCTAGCACGGCTTGGCTAACACTCCCGTGCGTTGCGTCGCTCGCCTGCTGATAGTGGATGCGCAGACCATCCTGGATCAGGAATGAGCCAACCCCTTCCCAAACCAAGTGGGATTGCCGCGGTTCGATCCGGTGCCAGTTGCCTTCAGCCTGCTCCTCGGAGAGTGGCACGGGCATGCACCGAACTTCTACATCAGCAGAAGCACCCGGCCGTTCTAAGGCGCGTAAACCGCGCAGTTCCAGGTCAGACTCGACTGTCAAGCCGTAGGCACTGTATCGGAACAACGGTCTTGCGCTTTGGTTGGAGGCAGATCAGCCGTTGCAGCACGCTCAGCACTTCGCCTGTTGACGTCGCGTTTCCTGGCTACCGGGAATCCGGCACATGGGCCTCCGCCGAAACCTAGGCCTGCCGGACTAAACGCCTAGCTATCGCCGGGCGTCTTCCAGGGATTATAGCCCCCGCCCCAGCCCTGAGGGCTGAGGGAAGCGCTGATCAATTTCGTCAATTCTTCCACGCGACCTTGCGGAGTAATCGTTGGGCTTTCGTAGGACTTCTTCACGGGCAAGCCGTCGGTCGATTCGTTCATTGCACTTTGCATGTTCATCACGGGTTACTGAATCACGGGCTACTAACCCCAACTGAGGTATCGGCGCGACTAACAGCGTAGCACAAACAAGAGATCAGGGCACCGAATCTCTAGGGCAGGCTTCCTAGCCCGAGATACGCGGACACGCTACTCCGTATCGGCATGGGGCGCGCGTAGCTTCCCGCTATTACGGTCGAATGAAAGACTCAGTGCATGGACTGCCAACCGTCAATTGGGCAGTGGTTCCCAGCGCCACCGGCTTGGGACAACTCCCTGCCTCGAACGGTTGTGGCAACGAAGCCCACCAAGCGAGGACGATTCATCAATGGCACGGCGCAGAAGACCGCGAGGGATGATTCAGAGCTTTGCGCACCACCCAGATAACCGAGGCGATACCGCTGCCACGAGGCCCCCACAACCGACTCAATACTGGGCCAGACTGCCATCGCGCATCGCCTGCCGTACTGCCCAGCGAAAGACGAACACACTCAGCGGCACCAACACGACCGCGAACAATAACATCCTGAAAAAAGCCGGCCACACCTGCCCCCAGTCACTGCCGTCCAGCAACGAGTAGCGGAATGCCTCAAGAGCGGGCGTCAAAGGCAGAAACGCTGCAACGGACTGCAGCAGCGGCGGCAACTCTTCCGAGGGCACAATGACCCCACTGAGCAAGAAGCAAGCTGCGGTGAACCCCTGGACCAACGGTTCGGTGCGCTTGAACACCACGGTCAACCCAGCAAAGATCAGTCCCAATGCACCGAATACGATGATGCCCATGCCGAGCGCCGCGACCGCCATAGGCCAGTTATCCCAACGCAGTGACACATCGAACAGCGCAGCACCGAGCAGCAACAGGATCACGATGCGGATGCAAGCCCGCATCACTGGATAGAGCGGCAACGCGAGCATGATGTAGCGCAGCGGTGCCTTGGTCGCGAGCAACGCCTCCAGCACACCTTGGGTTTGCGCCTGACGCACTCGTGAACTCAGTTCACGCAACGCAGTGTCCAGCAGCGTGTGGAAGCTCAGCCCAAGAAGTAGGAAGGGCAGGTACTCGCCGCTCAAGCCACCAAACTTGTAGATCAAGGTCTTGCCCAGGAACTCGGTGAACACCACCAAGAAGCCTAGGTTGATCACCACCGCGACGAGGCTGAAGATCACCTTGAGCGGGTAGGACGCATCCTCCAAGAACTCACGCCACACGAAGGCCCGGGCAATGCGCAAGAATCTCATTCGCCTTGCTCTCCGCTAGCCAGGTAGAGATCGCGCAGTGACGAGTGCTTCTGCACCAACTCCAGGGGCCGCAGACCGGACAGACGGAACTGTTCAAGGAGCGCGTCCAATCGAGTCAGATCATCGAGTCGCACCGTAACGGTATCCTCATGCGCGCCCATGACATCGACTCCTGGCAGGGCTTCAAGCAGCGCCTCTGGAACGACAGGATAGGTGCGAATGCAGTAGACCAACTCACTTGATGAGCCACCCTTCGCAAGGCTTGTCTGAGTCACGATCCGCCCATTGCGCAGAATGATCACGTGACTTGAGATCGACTCTGCTTCGGCAAGATCGTGAGTCGAGTACAGCACGATGCGTTGCGGATCGTGCGCCAAGATCTTGCTCACAACCTCGTGGATGCGCACCGTTGCCTCGGGATCCAACGACCGCGTCGGCTCGTCCATCATCAGAATCGACGGATCTAATAATAGGCCACGCGCCAGGGCCAACTTCTGACGCATGCCCGACGAAAGCTCCATGTAGCGCCGCTCCGCGACGTCGGCAAGTCCGACGAGTTCGAGACACTCAAGCACGCGGTCAACGCGAGCCTGACCACGATGACCGTTGAGGCTCGCGAAGAACCGCAAGTTCTCGCGCGCACTGATACGCCAGTAGAACGAGCGTTCGTCGCAAACCGCCAGCGACACCCGCTCCCGCAGACCAGCCGGATCGCCACTAAGATCGATGCCATCCACAACGATCTGACCCGCGTTGGGCAGCAACAGCCCAGCCAACGACTTCAGCAACGTCGTCTTGCCGGCGCCATTGGGCCCAAGTAACGCATAGATCCCGCCACGCGGAATGCTGAGGTCGACCCCATGCAGCACCTCGGTGTAGTCACGACGCATCGGATGCCGCAGAAACCGCAACAAGTCACGGTTGCGCGGATATCGCTTTACCAGTCCAGAGACCTGAATGCCGTCCGTCATGCCAAAGAAGTTGCGTGAATGCGTTCGTCAAGAAGATGGCGGCGACACTTCGACGTAGTTCGCAGCACCCTCACCACCGATGAGGACCACACCCTCGCAGTGCAGCCACGCATGCGCAATGAGCTTGCCCGAATCATCTCGTGCGACGCCAATCTTAACGTCCGCGCGATAGCCACGACGCCTCAGCAGGACTTCGAGGGCCATCGCTCGAGTCAAGCAATGGCGTCCGCCCGGAATCAAGTGGCTCGCGAGTTCGACCATACGAGCCACCCGACGTGCATGCCTTCGGCGCGCAACCAAACGCGGGACAGGTCGTCGTTGTAGCCAGTCCAATACCCGCTTGGTACCCGTGAACCGACCGACTAGGAGCGATACGCGCACGAAACCGATAAGCATCCAAGCCTTGAACAGCAAGAACCTCTCCGACCAGGGGAGCAGGAAGAACCTACGGGCCAGCTGCATCCAGGACTTCGACCAAGCGCATGCCGCGCAATTCCTGCAGAAGGGAGATCATGTCCGACTCGCACCGCGCCGTGTCAACGTCGTATTCGCTCACGAGAGTCGCAAGCAGAACCGACACCTTGCACGGGGACTGAATCAACGCCCAGATGCGCGCCCCAATCTCATTGAGGCTGTAGTACATGCCATCGTCGAAGTTCAGGACCACCGACTCGCCGGATAGTTCGGCCGACATTTGGCGCAGACTCGCACGAACTGTATTTTCTGGTCGGATAGCTTGCATCGGACACATTGACTGGGGTGGACTCTACCTTCAGGCACCACCGTACCTTGGGAGGATCCAATTCCCACAACTATGATGGCCCCTGACCTTCCCCGGTTTGGTGGACGGTCGAGTTACGCGGCCATGGTAGCCGC
>CALCZA010000247.1 GCA_937906475.1 uncultured bacterium | reverse complement strand
TGTCATTGATGTAAGTGGAAAGGCCTGGCCGCTTCGGGACCCGGGCAAAGCGAAGAGAGTGAGGAGCCCGCGGGTCTGGCGCCTCATGTGACCCGGCTGTGGGCAGTGCCATGGTGTGATTGCCACCAGCTGCAATGAGGGCGAAAGTCAGCCTATCGACTGAGCCAACACTACCATTAGTACTAGGCACATCGCATTGACCTTCCCAGTTACGGCCCCATGCTTGGACCGAACCATCGGTGAGATGAGCTACAGTGTGAGCTGCACCACCAGCGACAGCTACATACTGCACGGCGGGTGGAAGTGCTGGAACGTTGGATTGACCATCGCTGTTGGATCCCCAAGCGCTGATGTTGCCATCGGTGCGGAGAGCTAAGCTGTGGAAGTGACCCGCGGCGATGTGGTCATAGAACACTCCTGGAGGCAACGCAGGGACGTTGGTCTGTCCTTCTGTATTTTGGCCCCATGCGACTACGGTGAGGTCGCTACGAAGAGCCACGCTGTGTAGCAGGCCTGCAGCAACGTCGATGTAGGTGATGCCGGGGGGTAGCAGTGGGACATTGCACTGTCCCTGGTAATTTTGCCCGACAGCTACGATGACACCATCGTCACGAAGCGCCAGCGTGTGGTATCCACCGGCTATAACATGGAGATATCCAACTCCTTCTGGAGGTGTTGGGACGTTGCATTGTCCGTCTGTGTTGCGGCCCCACCCGATCGCCGAACCGTCCGTGCGTACGCCGATCGTATGCCAGCCGCCTGCGGAAACACCATCGTACAAGATACCTGCAGGGAGTGTCGGGACATTGCACTGGCCTTCATCATTGCGACCCCAGCAGATGATTGTGCCATCGTCCCGAAGCCCCGCGGAGTGCCAACGACCAGCAGAGATCAAGTGGTAGGGCGGGTTCTGGACGGTCAATCCTGGGACATTGGTTTGGCCAAAGTTGTTCTGTCCCCATGCCATTGGATCGGCTGTCGGCCCGCCTTGAGCGACGGCCGACACGGTGAGCATGATCGTGGCGAGAGATTTCAGCGCAGCTATTAGTGAGTTGTTCATGGGCCTTAGTTCGGTCGTTAAAGCAATGTCCGATGGCACCGTAGTTAATTTGCCGGGATTGTCAAGTCGTAAGTCTCTTTGTGGGACAGCTTAAGAACGGTTTAGCATTGTCAATTCTATCGAGTCCCCCTTGTCATGGGCGGGATGGGTGGCGCATGTTGTTGAAAGATCTAAGGCCGCAGGGGTCGATTGGGTGTGCGCTGCGGGGCGTTTTCCAGCCAACAAGCTGCTGCCGTACATCGTGCCCCGATTCGCATGGGCAGCATTCCATTTCGCCGCCAAGCCAAGTCGACTCTGGGGCGTTGATGTCGTGGCGCGCTAGGCGAGGGGGCTCGGTGGCGGATTGTAAGCAGGTGATTCGCTCCGGCCCATTCGTAGGCTGCCAACGCACTCACTGCGGTCTGCCAACTACCGAGGCAAGTGCGAGAAGATCGCCCCGTCAAACGGTGACCAGACTGGCGTGGTTACACCAGCTGCGTCAAGTGCTCGACTCGCCCAGTTGTTGCAGGTGTTGAAGAGGTGGTAGCTACCAACGCCTTCGTAAAACACATCGTTGTCGGAGTAGGCCTGACCCCGAATCAGCACAGGCTTGCCATCTGCATCGAGGCGGAAGCCGCTCTCGATGTGGGCGACGAATCGACGATACTCTTCGCTGCTGAGTCGCAGTTGCACTGCTTGCTCGTCAGGCGTCGCCATGCCACTGGAATAGTAGACGTGCATCACGGAGGTTGTCGGCAAGAACACGGCGCTGAGCGCTGCGCCGACGGTCAGGTCGTCCCAGGTGGGGGTGTCGAGGAAGAAACCGCGATCACCCCAGCCAATCAATACGTAGCGCGAGTTGGCGAGATAGCTCGGCGTCGACTGCAACGGCGCGAAGCTCGACCAGTCCTTCTCTAGCGTTTTGGTTGGTAGATAAAAGTCGGTGTGCACGCCGTTCGACGTGATCATGATGTCGATGCCCGTAGTCGCTGGCTTGTAGCCACTGTTGACGGGGATGGCACCGAGGATCCAAACCGCTAGCGCATAGAGCAGGCCGAAGGCGAGCAGTGCGAGTAGGGCACGGATCAGCCACCGGAGGATTCTGCGGAGTAGGGGCTTTGGCCGCGCCTTGCTGGTTGGAGTTGCGGCTGCACCTGGTTGCTGCGGCATGGCAGAAGGTTACCGTGGCGATTCACCTTCCGGTCATGGCTGTCGAATCACACCGCGATAACGAA
>CALCZA010000246.1 GCA_937906475.1 uncultured bacterium | reverse complement strand
CAACGCCGTCGCCAGTGCCCATGAGGGGCGCTCGCAAAGCTGCTAGTAGAGCTTGAAGTAGCTCGCCGCCGGCCGATCGCCACTGCGCTCGTGCCAGTAGGTCTTGGCGTTCTTGTCGAGCTTCTTGCCGATAACGTCGCGGCCGATCAAGCGGAACACCAACGCGATCGGGGTCAACACCAGGTAGTAGATGACGGCCAACAGCACGTGCGACAGCACGAAGCCGATTGGCACAAACGACACCGACAGCACCACGAACAGCACGCGCGAGATGATCGAAACGCCAGCTAGGAACAGCAACAACTGCACCACGCCAACACCGATCGCTGTCAGGAACACGGGGTGGTCCCAGGCGAATCCCACGGTGAACTTCAGCACGGCGAAGGCGAGCATGCCCATGCCGATCACAGCGAACCAAGCGAACTGCTTGATGATGTGCGGGGCTGGCTTGAGGTCGAGCTTGATCATGGCTGTTAGTCCAGGGCGAAGGCGGCGAGGTACTTCTCGCGGTCGACCTCAGGCATGTTCTTCTGCGCCGTGCGTCGGATGACAAAGTTCTCGAGCACGAGCACGTCCATGTCGGTGCCCATGAAGCAGCGCAGTGCATCCTGTGGCGTGCAGACGATCGGCTCGCCGCGCACGTTGAAGCTGGTATTGATCAGAACCGGACTGCCAGTCTGCTTATGGAAGCTGCGCATCATCGCGGCGAGGCGTGGATTGTGTTCGCCATCGACAGTCTGCAGGCGAGCCGAGTTGTCGACGTGCGTGACCGCAGGGATCACTGAACGCAACTGCTTGAGCTTGTCTAAGCCTTCGAGTCCAGGCTCAACTTCGAGGCACTTGTCATCGCGAACGGGAGCGACGATCAGCATGTAAGGACTGTCGTGCTTGGGATCGATCTCGAAGTATTCGGACGCGTGTTCGCGTAGCACGATCGGCGCGAACGGGCGGAAGGACTCACGGAACTTGATCTTCAAGTTCATCACACTCTGCATCTTCGGCGAGCGCGCATCACCGATGATGCTGCGCGAACCAAGTGCCCGCGGACCAAACTCCATCGGGCCTTGGAACCAACCGATGACGTTCTCGTCGCTGATCAGTTCGGCGACGCGATCGGCGAGGACGTCTTCATCGTTACACTCTTCGTAAGTGACGCTCTGAGCGTCGAGGATCGCCTTGATGTCCTGCGACTCGTAGCGGGGCCCTAGCAAGCTGCCGCGTTGCGAATCTGCGGCTTGCGAACCTACGGATTGCACGGTGCGCGGCTTGTCGAGCAAGTTGTGCCAAACCAACTGCGCGGCACCAAGCGCACCACCGGCATCACCAGCAGCGGGTTGGATCCAAAGCTTCTCGAACGGACCTTCGCGCAGGATCACGCCATTGCCGACGCAGTTGAGCGCGACACCACCAGCGAGGCACAGGTTCTTCTTGCCGGTAACCTCCTGCGCGTAACGCGCAGTCTTCAGCATGACCTCTTCGGTCACTTCCTGAATCGACGCGGCGAGGTCCATGTGACGCTGGCCGAGGTCGGTCTCGCCAGCACGCGGCGGCGCCCCAAACAGGGCGTCGAACTTCGCGTTCGTCATCGTCAGACCCTGGCAGTAATTGAAGTAGCTCAGGTCCAAGCGGTAGCTACCGTCTTCGCGCAGGTCGATCAAGTGATCGCGAATCAGTTGCGCAAACCGCGGCTCGCCATACGGCGCCAAACCCATCAGCTTGTATTCGCCGGAGTTGACCTTGAAGCCGCAGTAGTAGGTGAACGCCGAGTAGAGCAGGCCGAGCGAGTGCGGGAAGCGGATCTCGCGGATCAGCTTCATCTTGTTGCCTTCGCCTACCCCGATCGACGTCGTCGCCCACTCACCAACACCATCCATCGTGATGATGGCCGCATCTTCAAACGGCGACGGGAAGAACGCGGATGCCGCGTGGCTCTCGTGATGCTCCGGGAAGACGTAGCGGTTCTTCGGCTTGCAGCCGAGTTCCTTGGTCAACTTGCGCCGCATGTGCAGCTTCTCGCCGAGCCACACGGGAATCGACTTACGGAACGACTTCAGACCGACCGGCGCGAACGCCATGTAGGTCTCGATCAGCCGGTGGAACTTCAGGATCGGCTTGTCATAGAATGCGACGAAGTCGATGTCCTTAGCCTTGATGCCAGCCTGCTCGAGACAGAACTCGACCGCCTTCTTGGGGTACGACGGGTCATGCTTCTTCCGCGTGAAGCGCTCTTCCTGAGCAGCCGCGACGATCTCCCCATCGCACAAGAGAGCGGCGGCTGAGTCATGATAGAAGGCGGAGATGCCAAGAATGTAAGTCGGCATGAGGCGAGGGCGAGGTTTCCGAGCGGATCATGCTGCCGGATACGAGCAACGGTACCACGGGAAAATGCCCCCTGACCAAAGAACATCGCGCGAGCTACTGTTGTGACATGACGAAGCCGCTCCGCAAGCGCCCCCGCCTACTGATCCTGTTGCTGGCGTTCGGCATCGCGACGTTCGTGGCACTCGGGTTGGCGGAATTTGCCGCTCGATTGCTCGTGCCCGAGGCGCATGCGCTCGGTGCCATCGCCTATGCGGACGCAGCTGGCAAGCCGATAACTCGCAAAGAGGCGGTAGCGCGAGGCATGATCGTGCCGCTTCCTGGCCCAAAGCCGCGTCCTCGCACGATGTTCACGCCGGGCGAGACGTTCTATCTCACCTACTCGGACAACGATGTCCTGAAGCGCGACTGGTTCGATGAGCAGAGCCGCGTCATCAACCACATCAACTTCGATGGCTTGCGCGAGCGCGAAGAGATCCAGCACGCCAAGCCGGCTGGGCAGCGCCGCATCGTCTGTATCGGCGACTCGTTCACCTTCGGTTGGGGCATTCCGGCCGAATTGGGATGGGTGCGCATGCTCGAAGACGACCTGCGCCAAGACAAAGGAGACGTGCGCACAGTTAACTGCGGCGCATCCGGGGCCATCTGTGTCGACGAGTACGTCAACGGTCTGAAGCAACGCTTCCACAAATACTCGCCCGACGCCGTCATCCTGACCCTGTGCCTCAACGACCTACTGCCGAGCAGCGGCCTCAACTTCATCAGCCCCGTCATCCCGACCGGCATCAAGCTGATAGACCTCGCGAGGGGCGCCTTTGGCCGCAGCCCACTCGACCTCGACCCTTCTCGCGATTGGGTGCAGGAACTGCTCGACTTACCCCAGAAACAAGCCGAAGACGCCGGTATCGCCGGACCAGACCGACCATTCGAAGCCATGTGGTCACAAGGACTTCCGCAGAAGCGTATGCGTGAAGCCAAGGTTTGGTGCGCCGCAAGGAACATCCCATTCCTGGTCGTCATCTGGCCGTTCCTCCAGGGCCTCGGCAAGGGGGAGCACTACCCGTGGCAGAAGATCCACGACTTGGTCGCGGCGGACCTGAAAGCCGCAGGCATCCCACTGCTCGACGTGCTGCCACAGCTAAAAGAGACCAACTCTGCTGACTTGTGGGTCACTCCCGCCGACCCTCACCCCAATCCTTTGGCGCAAGACCTTACTCTGCCTGCAATTGCCAAATTTGTTCGATCCCACATCAACTGGTAGCAGCGCAACCAGACCACAAGATCTAGTGCATGCCCTTTGCGGCTGACCTCTTAGCCACCTTCAAGAGGGAATCTCGCAAGTCTGAAATTGACCCCATGCGGCCGATCTTTTACAGGAGTTGCCCTCTGGGCTGACTGCGCGTGCCCCTGCAGTAGGTCCCACACAGCTAACCGGTATTCAAGGTTGTGTGGAAACCCGCTCAGGGCGGCCCACACGCGCGCTCAATTTCGGCGCATTCGCGTCGAGTTTCCTGCGACCGCAATATCATCCCCACTGCGGAGGGGATCTACATTGACCGTACTGTTTCCCAAGTGGACCAACAAAGTTCCGGCCTACCTCGCACTTGGTGCGGGCGGTGCCGGCTTGTTCGTGGTCTTAGTCATCTCCTTCTGGTTCTCACCGAAGCACACTGACGTCGGTTACCAGCCCTACCAGCCGATTGCGTACAGCCACAAGCTGCACGCTGGCTCATTGGGTATGGATTGCCGCTACTGCCACCGCAACGTGGAAGAAGGCGCGACCGCCTCGATCCCCGACGCGGACACGTGCTACGGCTGCCACAAAGTGATCAAGCCCGACAGCGTCAAGCTCGAGCTATTGCGGTCGGCCTTCGCTGAAGTCGACGGCGTGCGGGTCGGCAAACCAATCGAGTGGGTCAAGGTGCACTTGCTGCCCGACTACGCCTACTTCAACCACGCGGTGCACATGCGCGCGAACGTTGGCTGCGCAAGCTGCCACGGCCGTGTTGACCAGATGGAAATCGTCCGTCAGGTCGAGCCGCTCAGCATGGGTTGGTGCCTCGAATGTCACCGTGACCCGAGCGAACACATTCGCCCGCTGGACGTGTCCGTCACCAAGATGGATTGGGAAGCGACGCCAGAATCGATCGATGCAGCCAAGAAGCTGCTCGTCGGTGATGACCCCGCCCTCAACCCGCCAGTCCACTGCTCAGCGTGCCACCGATGACAGGCACACACGAAACGGGACCGCTAACCCCCGGTCTTGAACAGACGATGAACCAGAACTCCCCCGCGAACCAGGCCACGGCTGGCGAGCCGACTTACTGGCGCAGCATCGGGCAACTCGAGAACTCTGAGGAGTTCCAAGAGGTGCTCTCACGCGAGTTCCCCGAAGGCATAACCGAGGCACCAGACGACGTTTCGCGTCGTGGCTTCCTTGGCGCAATCGCCGCGTCGGTCGCTCTCGCGGGCATGACCAGTTGCCGCAAGCCTGAAACCAAGATCCTGCCGTTCACCAAGCGTCCGGAAGGTTTCAAGCCTGGCATCGCGCAGCACTACGCCTCGACGATCCATCGCAACGGCTACGGCATCGGCGTTCTCGTCAAGAGCAACGACGGTCGCCCGACCAAGATCGAAGGCAACCCGCTTCACCCGAGCAGCCTCGGTGGCGCGGACCTGCAACTGCAAGCTGAGTTGCTGCAGCTATACGACCCCAACCGCAGCCGTCACGCACGCAATGCCCACACCGCGGCGCACGCCAATGACGGTCATGCTGATGGCGGCCACGGTGGCGGTCACAACGAACACGTAGTGGATGTCTGGGCCGAGCACGCCATTTGGCTTGAGGACGCCACGTCGGACCTCGTCGCCAAGCAAGGCGCTGGCTTGCACATTTGCATGCCGCCGAGCACCTCGCCGTCGCTGCTCGCCGCAGTCAAGCGAATCAAGGGCGGCAGCTTCCCGAAGGCCAAGTTCCACACCTGGACGGCGCTGCACCGCGATAACGAGTTGCAAGGCGCGGAACTGGCGTTCGGCAAGCCGATGGCGACCAACTACGACTTCGCCAAGGCGGACGTCGTGCTGTCGCTCGACAGTGACTTCCTCGCTACCGACGGCAACAACCTGGCCAACGCTCGCGCGTGGGCCTCACGTCGCCGCGAAGCAAAGAACCTCAACCGCCTCTACGCGGTCGAGTCGATCTTCTCGACGACCGGCACTGCCGCAGACCACCGCTTCCGCACCAAGAGCAGCGACATCCCCGCAGTCGTCTTCGCTCTCGCTAAGGCGCTCGGCGTCGGCAGCGGTAGCGACCTCGAAGGCGCGCTCGCATCACACAACGCTTCCTCGTTCGAGAAGAACGGTAAGAAGTGGCTCGAGATCCTCGCCAAGGACCTGCAGTCCGCAGCGGGCAAGAGCATCGTCATTGCTGGCCCGACGCAGTCGCCCGCAGTGCACGCGATGGTTCACGCGATCAACGCGAAGCTCGGCAACGTTGGCAAGACGGTCACGATGACCGACGTGCTGGCTGGCATCCCAAGCAACTGCACCGCGCAGATTCAAGAGCTCGCAGCGGCGATCCAAGCTGGCACCTGTGAGACGCTGGTCTTCCTCGGCACCAACCCGGTGCTCGATGCTCCAGCGGACCTCGAGTTCGGCAAGCTGCTTCACGACAAGAAGCCAAAGACGACGATCCACGTCGGCCTCTACGACGACGAGACGGGTCGCCACTGCGATTGGCACCTGCCGCTGGCGCACGACCTCGAAGCTTGGGGCGACGCCCGCAGCCACAACGGCACGCTCTCACTACAGCAACCGCTGATCGCACCGCTACACGGTGGTGTCTCGACGCTCGAATACCTGTCGTTCCTCAACCAAGACCAGACGGACAACGCCAGTCATGAGACGCTCGCGGAAGGCCGCGACACCGTCTACGGCTACGACTTGGTCAAGAAGCACTGGCAAGAGACCAGCGGTGCGACGGACTTCGAAAACAGCTGGTGGCCGACCGCACTGCATGAAGGTGTCGTCGCTGGCACCGCGCTCGCCTCGGTTACCGCATCGGTCAACGCCGGCGCAATCGCCGCGAGTGTTCGCTCCTACAAGAAGAGCGAAGGCATCGAAGTGGTCCTGCGCGGTTGCCCGAAGATGGGTGACGGTCGCTACGCCAACAACTCGTGGATGGCGGAGCTTCCCGACCCACTGACCAAGCTCAGTTGGGACAACGCCGCCATGCTCAGCATGGCCACGGCGAAGAAGCTCAACGTTGAGAACGGTGACATGCTCGCCATCTCCGCGAATGGAACCTCGGCCAATGAAGGCGCGCAGATCGAAATCCCAGCTTGGATCCTTCCGGGTCACGCCGACGACAGTGTCTCCATCTTCCTCGGCTGGGGCCGATTCAAGGACGAGGCCGGCGCGCAGTTCAAGGTCGCACACGGGTCGGGGTTCGACGCCTACCCGCTGCGTAGCACGACGAGCCAATGGATCCTAGCCGGCGCGAGCGTCGGCCGTGGCTCTGGCATCCACTCGCTAGTGTGCACGCAAGAGCACGGCACGATGGCCGGTCGCGCGCTGATTCGCGAAACCGACGTCGCAACCAACGCGAAGGATCCCAAGTGGGCGCCGAAGATGTCGCCGCTCGACCAAGCTGCTCGCTTGCAGGACAAGGTCGAGAAGGACATCAACACGTCGCTTTGGGCCGAACGCGGTTACCTCGACGGCAAGGACAGTAAGGATGAACGCGTTCGTCGCTCGCCTTACCAGTGGGGCATGGTCTTCGACCTCAACGCCTGCACCGGCTGCAGTTCTTGCGTCGCTGCCTGTGTCGCCGAGAACAACATCCCAATGGTCGGCAAGATCCAAGTCTCGCGTAACCGTGAGATGTTCTGGATCCGCGCGGACCGTTACTTCAGTTCGCGCACCGACGACAACCTCAAGATGATCGAAGACCCTGAGGTCTCGAACATGCCGGTGCCTTGCATGCAATGCGAGAACGCGCCGTGTGAGTCGGTTTGCCCGGTTGCTGCGACCACGCACAGTCCCGATGGACTGAACGACATGGTCTACAACCGCTGCATCGGCACTCGCTACTGCAGCAACAACTGCCCCTACAAGGTGCGCCGTTACAACTACCTCGACTACATCGGGCACGTGCCCGATACGAAGCAGATGGCGTTCAACCCGGACGTCACCGTTCGTAGCCGCGGCGTGATGGAGAAATGCACCTACTGCGTGCAACGCATCAACGGTGGCCGCATCGACGCGAAACTCAACGCAACCAAGGTTGGCGACGGACCAAGCATGATCCGAGTCACCACGGCCTGCGCGCAAGCTTGCCCGACCGAGGCGATCACCTTCGGCAACATCATCGAGACCGATAGCAAGGTCGCGAAGCTACGCGGTAGCGACCTGAACTACGGGTTGCTCTCCGAACTGAATACGAAGCCACGCACGACCTACCTGGGTCGCGTGCGCAACCCGAACCCCGAACTCTCCAAGGCCTGATTTCGATGACAGCCATTCCTGTCGATCCAAACATCGTCGACGAACCGGAGAACCCACTCTTCCGGGCTCCGCTCGTCGAGGGCGACAACGACTTCGCTTCGGTAACCAACATCATCGCAGCGCCTGCCGAAGGTAAGACGCCGCGCGGTTGGTATCTGATGTTCGGAGTCGCAATCGCGCTCTTGGCGAATCTCGGTGCCATGATCGGTTACCTGGTATTCACCGGCATCGGTGTCTGGGGTAACAACGTTCCAGTTGGGTGGGGTTGGCCAATCGTCAACTTCGTCTTCTGGATCGGTATCGGTCACGCCGGAACATTGATCAGTGCTGTGCTCTTCCTGTTTAGGCAGAAGTGGCGCACGTCGATCAACCGGGCATCCGAAGCGATGACCATCTTCGCCGTCATGGCGGCCGGCATCTTCCCGGCCATCCACGTCGGACGTATCTGGGTCATCTACTGGGTGTTCCCGATCCCGAACCAGATGTCGATGTGGCCGAACTTCAAGTCGCCACTGCTCTGGGACGTGTTCGCGGTCTCGACCTACTTCACGATCTCGGCGCTGTTCTGGTTCGTCGGTCTGATCCCGGACCTCGCAACCTTCCGCGACCGCGCTGCCCAGCAGGGTCGCAAGGTCGCCAGTAAGGTCTACGGCATCTTCTCGTTCGGCTGGCACGGTAGTAACCGTCACTGGCTGCACTACGAGAAGGCCTACCTGATCCTCGCCGGTATCAGCACGCCACTCGTGCTCTCCGTGCACTCGATCGTTTCGTTCGACTTTGCGGTGTCCCTGCTGCCGGGTTGGCACACAACGATCTTCCCGCCGTACTTCGTTGCCGGCGCCATCTTCTCAGGGTTCGGCATGGTGCTGACCCTGATGATTCCGGCGCGCAAGTGGCTGGGCCTGCATCAACTGATCACGCTCAATCACCTGGACAACATCGCCAAGGTCCTGCTCTTGACGGGCACGATGGTTGGCTACGCCTACGCGATGGAGTTCTTCATCGCTTGGTACTCCGGCGCTGAATACGAGTCGTTCGCGTTCATCAACCGTGCCTTTGGTCCCTACGCATGGGCCTACTGGATCATGGTTAGCTGCAACGTGATCAGCCCGCAGTTCTTCTGGTTCCGCCAGTTGCGTCGCAACCCGATGGTGCTGTTCATCATCTCGATCTTCGTCAACATCGGCATGTGGTTCGAGCGCTTCGTGATCACGGTCACGTCGCTGAGTCGCGACTTCTTGCCGTCGAGTTGGGGTTACTTCAGCCCGACGCTGATCGACATCCTGACTTACATCGGCTCGTTCGGCTTGTTCTTCACGATGTTCCTGCTGTTCTGCCGCTTCCTGCCGATCCTCGCGATCAGTGAGGTGAAGGGCGTCATGCCACAGGCCAACCCACACTACGGTCACGACAAGCATGGTCATGACGACCACGGCGCAGCCAATACCGGCGAACCGGCCGCTCACTAAGAGAATCCACTGATGACTAGCAACAACAAGTGGGGCGTAGTGGCAGAGTTCGACTCTGCAACATCGATCTACCACGCATGTGAGAAGGTCACCGCCGAAGGCTACACGCGGACCGACGCGCACACGCCATTCCCGGTGCACGGCCTAGACAAGGTGCTCAAGCAACCCGAATCCGGCCTCGGCTGGCTCGTGGTCTGCTGCGGCTTTACGGGCATCATTCTGGCGCAGCTAATGATGTGGTGGATGAACGCCTACGACTACCCGATCTGGGTGTCCGGCAAGCAGCCATACGCGTGGCCATCGACCATCCCGATCACGTTCGAGATGATGATTCTGCTATCCGGCCTCGGCGCAGTGTTCGGCATGTTCGCCCTCAACCGACTGCCGCGCTTGCACCACCCGATCTTCGCTCACAGCACCATCCATCGCGTCACCGACGACCGCTTCTTCTTGTCGATCGAAGCTACTGACCCCAAGTTCGACAGCCAAGCGACCATGCAGTTCCTGCAGGGCATCGGCGGCGCAAACGTTGAGGTCATCGAGGACTAACCATGGCACGCATTAGCAAGACAACCTTGGCTGTCGCGTCGCTGACGCTCGTCGCTCTCACGAGTTGCGACAAGTTCCGCGGTTTCCCCAGCGAAAAGCCACCCGTGCACCTCGTGCTCGACATGGACTTCCAATCGAAGATTCGCGCTCAGTCCGAGCACGAGTTCGCGGGCTGGACCGACCACCGGGGCGCACGCCTTCCAGTGTCCGACTCGTTCGGCAACACGCTGGTCGTCGCTCGTGGCAGCCTAACCAACCCGAAGTTGGCTCACCGTGACGGCAGCAGCGCCTACGTGACCGAGAATCCACTGGCAACCGACCATAAGTTCAGGGTTCGCGGCCGCGAGATGTCCGTGATCGACCGTGGTCGCGAGCGCTACGACATCTACTGCTCAATGTGCCATGGCTTCAGTGGCCAAGGTGGCAACGGCAAGCAGGGCCACGGCCTTGTCGGGAAACGCTGGGCTGTCCCAATCCCTAACTTCCACTTCAGCAGCAAGGAAGGCGCCGACAACCGCGTGCCGACCATGCCTGATGGCGAGTACTTCGAAACCATCACGACCGGCAAGGGCACCACGATGCCCGCTTACGGTGCCCGCATGAGCGTTGAAGATCGCTGGGCCATCGTGCACTACGTCCGCGCCCTCCAGTCGCTGAGCAAGTAACCCGAGTAAGTAATGACCGCTACCGCTACACAAACGACGGCACGCAGCCTGAGCCAGATTGCGCCGAACGTCACCTCAAGGGTCAAGGCCGGCGACCTCGCGACAGCCCAGAACGGCCTGATCGCTGTTGGCGTCTTAATTGCCCTATTGGGCTACTTCGAAGTCTTCGGCCATCACGGCGCGCTGTCCTACCTGGTCGGCTACATGGGCGTGCTTGGCATCGCCCTGTGCGCGTTGTTCTTCACGATGATCCAGCACATCACCCGTGCTGGCTGGAGCGTGTCGGTGCGACGCTTGGCCGAGAACATGACCGGCACGCTGCCGTTCATGCTGCTGATGTTCATCCCGATCATCTACGGCTTCGATGACATCTACGGTCACTGGGCGCACGCCAACATCACCGATCCCAACGCTGCCAACTACGACGCAGTGCTCGCCGGCAAGTCGAGTTACCTGAACAAGGAGTTCTTCTTCGTCCGGGTCGGCATCTACTTCGCCATCTGGATCGCACTGGCGACGTTCTTCCGCCAGAACTCGATCAAGCAAGACGAGAGTGGTGACCCAGCACTCAGCATGAAGATGTCGCGTGTCGCGGCACCAGGCCTCTTGTTGTTCGCGCTGTCGATCACGTTCGCTGCGTTCGACTGGATCATGTCGGTCGACCCGCACTGGTTCTCAACGATCTTCGGGATCACCTACTTCGCGGGCGGCTTCATGTCGTTCCTCGCGTTCACGATCCTGCTGTCCATGTGGCTCAACTCGAAGGGCTACTACAAGGAAGCGATCAACACCGAGCACTACCACGACCTCGGCAAGTTGATGTTCTCGTTCATGATCTTCTGGACGTACACGAACTTCAGTCAATACATGCTGATCTGGTATGCCAACCTGCCGGAAGAGACGCAGTGGTTCACCCACCGCACGCTTCACGGCTGGGGTACGATCGGCACAGCACTGATCATCGGGCACTTCGCGTTCCCGTTCGTGTTCCTGCTATCGCGCAACGTCAAGCGTCACAAGCTAGGCCTGCCGATCGGTGCTGTCGCGATGCTGCTCGTGCACTGCCTCGACATGCAGTTCCTGATCCTGCCATCCGGCCTCCACGGCGCCGAAGCGCACGGTGGTGATGGTGGCGCTCTTGCTGCTGTTGCTGACGGCGACCACGGCAACGGTTTCGGAGCCTACCTCGCAACAATTGACTGGGCGGACTACGGCTGCTTCATCGGCCTACTGATGGTCTTCACCGGCCTGACGCTCATGAACGTGCGTCGCACCAACCTCATCCCGCTGCGCGACCCGCGCCTCAGCGAGTCCATCAACTTCGAGAACTTCTAAGCCATGGATCATCAACCAGGAGCGACGCACGAAGCGTTGCCACTCGATCCCGAGAACGACATCGATGCCGGCAAGGCTCTGTGGTGGTTCCTCGGCAGCAGCGTCGTGCTCTTCGGATGCCTGTGGATCCTCTTGCCGATCTTCGTGCAGGTGCAAGACTTCGAGATCAATCGCAAGATCAACCTAGCTCCAACAACCGAGCTTGACGACGTCCGCAAAGCCGAACTTGAGTTCCTTCACGGTGGCAACCCCACCAA
>CALCZA010000245.1 GCA_937906475.1 uncultured bacterium | reverse complement strand
TTGGGCACCAGTGTGCCCGTTCGGGTGGTGTCCACCAAACCGGGGGAAGGTCAGAGGCAGGGGCAATGCCATTAACCTGACCCCTTACCTGTTGATGTCCACTGCTGGCAGCGATCAATGACCCGGATTCGATCGAGCGGGTGCTGCGGGCCATGGGGCTGCCATTCTGCCCTCTCTATGCCGCTATCGGAGTCGAAACGGACTGCGAACCCGCCGGTAACTGCAACTCGAGCGATGTCGAAAGTCACCCGAACGCGCGCTTGCGTCGAGTTCTCGTAGAAGTCCCCTGATCCTGTCAGTGTTACCATGACGGAAGAATCTAGACGCTGCGGATGATCATGAACACTGCCTGGATCCACGCCCCTAAACCAAGGAGAGATGCCCAGTCACGTGTCACTGGTGTTGGTCCATGTGCGCAGGTAGAAAATACTGGGCTCTGAGTATTGCGGATCTAAGCATCTATTCGTGAGCAAGTAACGCATTCAACTTGCGAGAATGCTCGGTCTCGCAAGAGATTGCAGCTTGAAGGCCGCGTTCGCATGGCGGGTTGACTTGCATGTCGGATTGACTAGCCTTAAACGATCGGTACGCGCCATGGTGGTAGTGGACCCAGAAGGTTCTTCCCTGAACTTGTTCCAAAAGGAGATCGACATGTTTCTTAAATTGCGCAGCCTCACCCCCTACTTGCTCGTGGGCCTCTTTGCGGTGTTTCTCGGTGCTGCCTTTGTAGTCCCCCTGGACGGCGACGACTGCAGTGTCCAAGTAAGATATGCGCCTTCGACCGCCAGCTACAACGTGAGATGTAAGGGCACGTGCGCCCAGCCGGAGCCCAAAGGTGATGATGATGTGGTAACTCGCGCCTGTGCCATGAACTCGTTTACGGGGCCCTCTGGTACGCATTGGAATTGTATTTGCCATGAGGATGAAAACACCACTGAGAACGGAACGAAGTGCCACTCAACGTTCAAGAAGAGCACTGCCGGGGTACACTCGATCATTTGTGTCAAGAATGGGTGCGTAAACGATTGTCTTGAGCCAACATTGCCCACAGCTGGTGGGGTTTGGTCTCAGATTTGCACATGCATCGACGTTTAGGTCTGAAGGTTGTCGCGCCTTTCCCGGAGTGAGTAAATGAGAGTGGGTAGATTGGTTGTTCTCGGCGCCTTGTGTGTGTTGGCGTTGGGCCTCGTGGCCTTCTTCGGGAAGGGCCCACATGTGGGGGAGCCGGGTGGCCCCAGGGAGGAGGTAGAAGCAAACTTCCCTACCGTCGCGCAAGTCTCCAGTGCCGCCGCTATTGACAGGGAATCCGTGGGCGATGCTCTGGCCATCCATGTGGTAGATGTTACGGGGAAGCCCGTAGAAGGAGCATCAGTCACGTGGACTGCAAGTGCCGGGGAGCAATGCTATGATTTGGGTAGCTTGGTCGCTCTGGGCGAAACTGATCGTGACGGACTCATTAAGTGTCTGAGTTGTGATGATGGGGTTGTGCTAGCACACCACCCGAAATTTCGTTCTGGCGAAGCTGTGGTGTCACCCGTAACTCGTTCCGTGCGTGTGCGTCTCCATAGATCTGGGGCTGCTGCTGTGCGGTGTACCGATACTGCGGGGGATCCAGTGCAGGATGTTAGCGTCTTTGCCGGGAAGAGTGTGGGCCATCAATTCGTAATGGATTGGCGCGGTGGGGCTTCGTTACCTGCCGCCAACCCGGAAGCTGCGGTTTGGCAAGCTGTTTCTGGTGAACGTGGCATGGCTCTACTTACGGGTCTGCCGGAGGGGCAAATCGTGTTCCGAGTGCAGCATCCGAGTTTCGTGGTAATGAGTGTGTCGCCGTATAATGCAGTGGTGAAGGAAGGCGAGAGCTTAGAAGTCAACATTCGGATGGCCTCTATGGAGGGAGTGTTTTTTGGCTTGGTTGATGATGCCGGTGCCCCAGTGGAGATACTGAACTGGGGGGCGCGGACGCCAGATGGCCTGACGATACCGACGGCTTCATCGGAGGTGCTTGTTGCTGCACGGGAGCGCCTTGTGAGAACGGTCCCGTCCGCGCGTTCGGTATTGTGGGCAAGAGTTGGCAAGGGTGCTCCCAATGAGCGTGCGAAGGTTAGCGTGCTAACTGCCAAGAACGGTTGGATGGTCGTGCGCCCACGAATCGTGGCATTACAGCATCTGCTGGAGCCAGAGATGCTTGTCGTGACTGGGGGGGTGGCGTGTAATGAATATGTAGTGGATCTGACCGATAGTCAGGGAGTGATGTGGGAAGGTGAGTGGATAACGTTTCAGGGTTTCGGCAGGCCGCCGCTTAGCATCCGCAGCGGAGAGCCTGCGTGGATTCCTGAAGGGGCCTACCGGATTCATGTGGACAACGATTTGGTGGGGTTGGCGTTGGTTTCAAATGAAGTCAACATAGATCCAGCGCTCGGGGCGCACGTGCCAATCAGGCTGACCAGGCCTCTTCGAAGGGCGGTGATAACTGTGGAGTGTCCTGACCTCGACCCGAGCATGGTCTCTGGTATGGTGGGCCTAACAAGCAATCGAGGCGGATTCTCGGCGAGCTTTCAGGAGGGTCGCTTGGAGATGTTGGTCACGGATGGGCCACTAGCCTGTGCGGTCAGGCTAGTGGGGGGGCGGCGAACTGAGAAGCAATGGGTTGTATCAGAACGCAATAGTGCACTGCTCGTGCAGTTCGAGTGAAGCTATGCAGGTAGTAATTAGGCGTGTGTTGGCTGCAGCACTGATGTTTCTCGGTGCGTTGAAATTGATGGGTGATGTTGCATGGCAACAACCAATGGCCGTCGCGGTTGCATTTGGAGAGCTTGCGGTGGCGATATTTCTTCTGACCAAGTGGTGGAAGATTGCTTCGGTAGCGGTCGTTGGAGCCAGCCTCGTTGCGGCAGTGTTCGCAATGTGGTTTGGGCGAAATGAGATCCCATGTGGTTGCACTGGAGATGTTGAGCTGCCATTTGTGGTGAGGTGCGGACTAATTGCTGCGCTGGGGATCTGCTCTACGGTCTTGGTCGCGATGGATCCGGTGGGCGAGTGCGACACAAAGCCGTAAGCCCGGCTCAGTAGGGAGATGTAGGGAGATGTTGCGCTAGAGGTAGAAACCAGACACAGCCGAGAGCCTGGCGTTGAGCGTGGCCGGAGCTTTCCCAGCCGCGGCCAATTCCCGTCGCGCCACGCGCGAACGTCCGGCACAGTGGCTGCTAGGAGCTCGTGCGAGTCTTCAGGCCAGTCGATGCCGATGAAGTCGAAGACGGCGCGTCGGGGCGTTGGTGCACGGATCGGAATGACGGGCACGCGATCTGCCGATATGGGGGTTT
>CALCZA010000244.1 GCA_937906475.1 uncultured bacterium | reverse complement strand
GACGATGACGGTTCTGCGCTGTCGGCACTCGACAAGGTGTTTGGCGATGAGTCGCCTACTAGCCAGCCGCAAGGCAAGGGCGACATCGACCGCGAGTTATTGAGCTTTCTGCGCACGCACAAGCACAAGTAGCGGTTCGCCCGCTACTGCAAGGCCTGCCGATACGCGTTCAGGTGACCTGTCGCACAGGCTTGCCATGAAAACTGCGCGGCTCGTTCGCGCCCGAGTTTGGCGAACTTCGCTTGTTCCGCGTGATCGTGAAGCAGGCTTTCCAGCGCGCTCATGATTGCCTCGGTGGAGATACTCGTGAGTCGGATGGCGGCGTCGCCGCAGAGTTCCGGTAGCGAACTGACGTTGGCGATCACCGTTGGCACCCCGGCGGCGAGCGCGTCGGCAACCGCGAGGCCAAACCCTTCGTAAGCGGACGGCGAAACGAACGCCGCTGCTAGCGCGTAGCACGCCGCGAGGTCGTGTTCGTTGAGGTGTTCGAGCCAGATTGCGGTGTCATCACGTTTGATCTCGGCGAATGCGCGCTCACTTAGCCAGCCGCGGCGGCCGACGATGACGGCGCGGTAGTCAAAGCCCTTGGCTCGCAGTTGCCGAACCGCGGCAATCACCAGGTCGACGTTCTTGCGCGCCTGGATGGTGCCGACGTGCAAGACGAAGTTGCTGGGAAGGCCAAGGCGTTGGGCGTCTTGCTCGGTCTGCTTGGGGTCGTGGTCAGGTGGGGTGTCAATGCCGTGTGGCACGATATGGGTGCGCTCTATACTGCTTGAATAGAACTTGGCCAGGTCGTCGGCGGTCGCTTGCGATGGCACGATGATCGCATTGGCGCGGCGCACTGCGGACCGCGTGGCGCGCAGCAGGAACTGCCGCGATGCAAAGCCGAAGCTGTTCGGAATGGTGTGGTAGGCGAGGTCGTGCACGGTCACCACGGACGGGCAACGGACGCGCCATGGCAGTGCGTTCTTGGTGTCGTGGTAAACGTCCGGTCGTAACTTGCGCAGGGCCTTGGGCACGGCCAAGTGTTGCCAGCGCAAGCGATCGATGCCGCCGTGCATCGGCACTTCGACAAGGTCGCAATTGGTGTTGGCGGGTAGTTGCTCGAACGCGGCCGGGCGGTCGGTTAGCACCGACAGCTTCGCTTCGCCGGTGGCTTGCAACGCCCGCACCAGTTTCCGGCCATACGTCGCAGGTCCGCCGGTGGTGCCGCACAGTACGGCGATGGCAACATGTGGAACCGTCACGTTAGGGTCGTATCCGTCAGGCCCGGCTAGTGCTAGTTTGCACGGCGGGGATTTCTATGCGGGTGAACGATGCCAGCCATAAGTCGCGGGCGAATGGCAGTTGCGCGGTCGACTGTTGCAGTTCGAAACCGTGGCGTTTGGCGGTCTTCTTGAGTGTTGCCAGCGTCATCGCGAACCGAGTGGCAGGCGTGCCCAGCAATTGGCGGGTTCGCCGTTGTAGGTGATGCATGCTGCACGGGTGGAAGAAGCTGACCACAACAAAGCGGCCCGCGACCCGGCATGCTTCAGCGATGGCGCTCTTGGCGGCTTCGGGTGGCAGGTGATGCAGGAATCGGAACATCACTACGCCGTCGACGCAGGCATCTCCGAACGGAATCTGCAACGCGTTTGCCTGCACCAGTAGTTCGCCACGCAGGCCGCGCGAGTCCGCTTGCTTGAGCATGGCGAAGGCACCGTCTCCCTGCGCAACTCGATGACCGTGCGCTCGCAAGAACGGCAGCAATCGACCGGTGCCACACGGCAGGTCCAGCACGGTTTCGTTCTGCTTGCCGGGCCAGATCCGCTCGAGCAGTTGACCTTCGCGTTGCGCGCGTTTGGGATTGCGTTCGGCGTAGTGGTGGCTGCGGTTGCCTTGTTCATAGCGAGCCGCCGTGCCGAACGGTTGTGCTGCCGTCAGCAGTTGCCGACGTTGGAGCTTGCCGGCACCCGCATGCCGCAGGAGTCGCACCGCGAACGCCATGGCAAGACTGCGATCAACTGGCAAGCCGCGCACTGAGCGGGCAAAGCGGCGCAGCACGCGGCCGAGAACCTTGCGCGTCGGGGCGCCGGCTGGGCCGATGCCGCCGTTGTGAAGATCGAGCACCGCTGGTTGTCGATGTGCCTCGACTCCGTCCTCGACGCCGGGAAATACGTGGTCGGCACTCAGGTCCGGTAATTGAAATCCAGCCGCCAGCAGCTTGCCGCAATGTGCCGCGAGTTGCCGGCCCAGCGCAGCGTCGACCGCGCCCTTCTTCATGTGCTCGGCCAGCGATTCGCCCGGTAGTTGTGCGCACAGGTAGTAGCTGGTTGCGCCGGCGCGGCCGTAAGCCACTGGTCGCGGTGCCTGGTAGCCACTTTGTCGCAGTGCATCGGTGACCTTGCGTTCGCGGTCGGCGTCATCGACCGCGCGCGGTTCCGTCAGCTTGAAGTGCACGCGGTTCTTCCACTGCGTCTTCTGGAAGGTCTTTAAGTAGTAGCTGAGGCCTGCGTGTTCGACGCGGATGACGTGGCGCAGGCGGTTTGGCGGTCCGGCGGGCTCGCTCGGCAGCTTCAGAACGGCAGCCAGGCTCGCGAATACTTCGCGCTCCGGTTCGTCATTGGTGAACAATCGCCAGGTTGTTGGCACGGCGGCAGCGTAGCGTCGATGAGCGCCCTTGTCGCATTGCGTGTGGAGTCGCATGATCGCGTCATGTCGAAGTCGTCGATCTCGCGAGAGTTGATCGCGCAATTGCCAAAGTCCGATCTGCACCTCCATCTCGATGGCAGTTTGCGGCTTGAGACCCTGCTCGATCTCGCCAAGAGCCACAACGTGAAGCTGCCTTCGCGTAGCAAGTCGGGTCTGTTGGAGTTGGTCTTCAAGCGCGCTTACAAGAACTTGCCGGAATACTTGCGCGGCTTCGAGTTCACCGTCGCTTGCCTCCAGGATGCCGAATCGCTCGAGCGGGTGGCTTACGAATTGTGCTTGGACTGCCGGGCCGAGAACGTTTTTTACGCCGAGATCCGGTTCGCCCCGCAGTTGCACGTGCGCGGTTCGTTTGGTATCCGCCAGGTGTTAAAGGCGGTCTGTAAGGGGGTCGAGCGCGCGAAGCGTGAGATCAATCGCGACCCGGCCGTCCGCTCCGGCGCGGTGCCACGCTTTGAGGCGGGCGTGATTGTCTGTGCGTTGCGATTTTTCTTGCCGGTGTTCAGCGAGCACTACAAGGCTTACTTCGAGGCCTTGCCGACGGCTCCGGCAAGTGAGATCTACGCCATGGCCTCGCTCGAGCTTGCGCGCGCTGCCGTTTCCGCGGCCGAAGACGACGGCTTGCCGGTGGTGGGGTTGGATCTTGCCGGCCAAGAAAGTGGCTTCCCGGCGAAGGATCACATGGCTGCCTACCAGCTGGCACATGAGCATTTCCTTGGCAAGACCGTGCACGCGGGCGAGGACTACGGTCCCGAATCTATTTTCCAGGCGATCACCGATTGTCATGCGGATCGCATTGGTCACGGTACGTGGTTGTTCAGCGCCCGCCATATTCGTGACAAGTCGATCACCAACAAGCGGGCCTACATCGACAAATTGGTGCGTTACGTCGCGGACCGGCGGATCACGCTGGAAGTGTGTCTGACCAGCAACCAGCAGACGATTCCCGAGTTGCGCGACGATCTGCGCAAGCACCCGTTCAAGAAAATGCGCGAGGCGCGCTGCAGCATCGCGCTGTGCACCGACAACCGCCTGGTGTCGCGCACGACCGTGACGGACGAGGTTCAGAAGGCCGTCAACACGTTTGGGCTTGATGCCCGAGCCCTCAAGGACATTTTGATCTACGGCTTTAAGCGATCGTTCTTTCACGGCTCGTATGCGGAGAAGCGCGACTGGGTTCGCTCGGTTCTCAACCACCTCGAAGACACCTTGGCAACGGCTGGTCACGATGTTCGTGGCGGTAGGCGCGGCTGATTCCTGATTGGCGGAACGATCGCTTGCGCAATTCGCCAAAGCGGCGATGATTCCGCAATGCGTATCGCTGTCCCGATGTTGCTGTTGCTCGCTCCGCTCGCCGCCCAGGCGAAGGTGGATTTCGTCAAGCAGATTGCGCCGCTCTTAGTGTCGCGCTGCGTCGAGTGTCACGGTCCCGAAGAGCAGAAAGGCGACCTGCGCCTCGACGCTCGTGCCTTCGCGTTCCTGGAGGGCGAAGAAGACATGTGGAGCATCATCGCGACCAAGCCCGGTGATAGTGAGTTGGTCTATCGTCTCGGCTTGCCAGTCGATGACGAAGACATTATGCCGGCGAAGGGCGAACCGCTGAGCAAAGAGCAGCAGGCGTTGTTCTCCCAGTGGATTGCTGAAGGTGCCGATTGGCCTGCGGCTGGCGACAAGTGGATCGCCGATGAGTTGACGGCTCAGGTCTTGCCGAAGATCACGTTCGACTTACCTGATTTGATCTCGGCGGATCAGAAGAAGGACATCGACGCCGCCATCGCAGCCTTGCGCGAGAAGGGTGTGGTTGTGCAGCAAGTGGCCGCCGACACCCACGCTATCGAGGTCAACATGTCGTTGCTCCGCGACAAGGTTACGGATGCTGAGGTGGCGATGCTGGTGCCGTTGGCTCCGGTCCTGGTGTGGCTTAATGCGAGTCGCACGGCACTGAGCGATGCCGGAGTCCGGCACCTCGGTGCCTTGACGCATTTGCGCCGTCTCAATCTGGCGAACACCAAAATTGGCGACAAGGGCTTCGGTGCCTTGATGCCGCTTGGTCAGTTGGAATACCTCAACGCCTACGGCACGCAGATGACCGACGACGGTTTGGCCATGGTTGCGAGCTTGCCGAAGCTTCGTCAACTGTATGTCTGGCAGACCAAGGTCACCAAGGCTTCCGCCACGTCGGTGCGCGATCAGTATCCGCGGGTCGAAGTCGATCTTGGTGACTACGTCGAGGCGCGGCTCGCCGCGGCGAAGAAGGAGATTGCTGGACGCGCTGAGAAGAGCAAGCCGATCAACGATAAGTGCCCGGTGACTGGTGCCGAGATTGACGTTGCCCAGTTTGTCGAGCACGAGGGTCGTCGCGTGGTGTTCTGCTGCGCTAAGTGCAAGGCCAAGTTCGAGAAGGACCCTGCGGCATACGCGGGCAAGTTGCCGCCGAAGAAGGGCGCCGAGAAGAAGGCTGCCCCCAAGAAGAAGGCTGCCCCTAAAAAGTAGGCGCTGCTGCTGGCTGCGTGGTCCGGCTACTTCTTCGTGCCGGGCTTCCCCGGATTTGGCGCAGGCCGCCAGGCACTGCCGCCGTAGTGCGGGTAGCGATCAAATTTCTCGCCCCCGCCGATCACACGCGGGTCCTTCGTTGCGACCAGTTCGCCGCGTAGTTGCGCCCAGAGGTTATCCATCACTTCTTGGTGATCTGGCCGCCCAGCGAGGTTGTGAAGCTGGTCGGGGTCCTTGGCCATGTCATACAACTCTTCCAGCGGCCGCATGCCGAAGCACAGTTCGTAAGAGCGCTGGACCGCCTCGTCATCCTTGTGCGTGAGTAGGTAGCCCTTGGTCGTGCCCTTGCCAATGCTGCGCGCTGGGTCGGTGTCGCCAAACAGCGGTGGATTGCCAACTGGCCAGCGACTCGGCTCGAGGTTGCGGAGGTAGGCCCACCGCGCCGTGCGAATGCCGCGCGTCGGATAGCCCGAGTGGTCGGGTCGACACGGCACGTGCCGTTCCTTGCCAAAGATGACATGCTCGCGCGCGACCGCTTCCTGCTCGGACAAGGCGTCGCCGCGCAAGAGCGGCCAGAGCGAACGTCCGGTCATCTCGTCTGGGATCGTGATCTTGGCCGCCGCCAGGAACGTCGGTGCCAGGTCGATGAGTGAGACGAACTCTTTGATACGTTTGCCCGCCTGCACGTGCTTGCCCCAGCGAATCGCTAGGGGCACTCGCACGCCCATGTCGTAGCAGTTGCTCTTGCAGCGCGGGAACGGCATGCCGTGGTCGCCGGTGACGACCACGATGGTGTTCTCCAACTCACCGGACTCTTCGAGTAGTTGCAGCGCCGCGCCGACGTCGCGATCGAAGCGCTGCACCTCGAAGTAGTAGTCGGCGATGTCGCTGCGGATCTGCTCGACGTTGGGCCAGAATCCGGGCACGGCAATCTTGTCGATGTCCATGCCCGACTGCTGGCCAGAACCCGGCTTGTAGCCGCGGTGTGGGTCCGACGCGCCGAGCCAGAAGCAGAACGGATTGGGGGCCTTCTTGTCGCGCGCCTGCAAGAACTGCGCGAAGCCTTGCTGGTACTTCTTGCCCGCGGGATGGGTGTCTGTGTAGCCGCCGACTTTTAGACGGCCTGGTCCCCAACTCTTGCGCCAATGGCCGACGTGGTAGCCGTTCGCCTCAAGCAGCAGTGGATAGACCGGGATCGTGCTGTCCAGTGATGACCACAGGTTGGCGCCTTCTTGCAACCGCCAGTGATATTGCCCGGTGAAGATCGCGTTGCGTGATGGCGTGCACGATGGACTCGACACGTAGCACTGTTCGAATAGAGCGCCTTCTTTGGCTACCCGGTCGAACGCAGGCGTCTTGATTGTGGCGTCGCCGTGTGCGCCGGCATGCGGCCAACCCCAGTCGTCTGCGATGCAGAATAAGATGTTGGGGCGATCCAGCGCTGGCCGATCTACTTCGGACAGAACCTTCGCTGTAATATCCTGCGCATCGAAATCTGGCGAGGCCAGTTGGCATGCCACCAGCAGTGGCAATATCCAGATCCAACCCGCAACACGCCAACCAGTTCCTTCGGTGCGTGAATCGCAAGCGCCGCGGGTGTGGGCACCGCCGATCCATGACCTGGTAGTGATAGGCCTGGTAGTGATAGGCTTGGTCGCGATAGCTCTGCTAGTGATTGTGGCCGCCCGGGCCGTGCGCGTGACCGTGTTGCTTCTCTTGCGCAGTAGCGTCGCGCACTTCGAGGATCTCGATGGAGAAGTTGAGGGTTTGACCAGCCATCGGATGGTTGGGCGAAACCGTCACTTGGTCACCTTCGATCGCGCGAACATAGAGCGTGATCGGTTGGTTGCGTTGGTCTTGGGCTTGGAAGGCAATGCCTACTGAGAGTTCCGCCTCCGCCGGGAACGCCGAGCGTGGCACGGTCTGGTCGAGCGTCGGGTCGTAGTCCCCGTAGCCTTCGGACGGGGCCACCTTGACATCGCACTTGTCGCCGGCGGCTTTGCCGGTCATTTGCATCTCAAGCCCAGGCACGATGTTTTTCGCACCTTGCATGTAGACCAACGGTTCGCCACCAAACGACTCGTCAGCAATCGAGCCGTCGTCGAGAGTTAGGCGGTAGTGAAGAGTTACAACGTGCCCATCGGCAATCTCAGCATTCATCGCGAAAGAGCTTAGGGGAAGTGCCTTCTGATGGACAGGCACAGCACAGAAGATCCGCTTGATCGCCATCAGGAAAATAGCTGATCCCCAAATAGCTGATCCCC
>CALCZA010000243.1 GCA_937906475.1 uncultured bacterium | reverse complement strand
TAGATCGGCCAGTTAGACCGAAGTGGCTCCCCGAGCTGTACGGTTTTGCTAACTTCTGGGAGAGAGCAAGCGCGACCCGGCGACTCCGTGCTTGGCTCCTATCGACCTGCGACGCGGACGCGGATCGCGCCGACCGGCCCGACTGCCTAGTCCTCGCGCCCGGCTGGATAACGGGGTCGAGTCGCGTTACTGGTCAGCGAACTCGGCCGACAACTGCCCCCACAGATTGGCCATCGTCGACTTCGAAGTGGCCAATTCACGTCCGAATGGGCTCGGCGTAATTTACGGATAGGGCGCCGGGCCCCCGCGGCATTGGCAAGAGCGACTCCTTTCCGGCGCCTATTCGCCTCCACCTATCCAACCCAATCATACCGGTGAATGCATTGCTGCACTGAAGATTGCCATCTCTAAAGGGCAGCTTGAGCACGCCTTCTTTGAGGTTGTCGAGCACGATCGTGCGTGGTGCTCCGCCGAGTCGCCGGAAGGATCGTTCGTGAAGCTCGGACCAAACCTTCGCGCTCGACTTCCACGCCAACAGCCAGACGGACTTGCGGCTGCATCCGAGGGTCAGCGCAAACAATCTGGTGCGTCGATATTTGCCGGTCGCCGGATCGCGGACCATGGGGCCGGTGCCGTAGTCGACCTGCCCTTCTTCACCAGGCTCTGTTGTGATCCGCGGATGCGCGACCCGAGCGGTCGGGCGCACCTTGCGAATGAACCGCTTCACCGACTCGTAATGACCGGTGAAGCCGTTGTAGTCGACGAGATCTTGCCAGATCGCCTTGCCGTTGCGACCTCGCGCGATTGCCGCCTCGATGAACTCGCGATGCGGCTCGCAGCAGCTTCGAATCGGTGACTTGATCAGCGCGTTCTGCTCGGCGGCGGCCGCAGAGTCGGGGAACACTTGACTGGCCGGTTTTGAATCCGGTCCCTCGATCAGCCGGCGGCCACGCGGACCTCGGTGCACGATGCCTGCCTCGCGCAGGTAACGCTTTACGGAATCGCGGTCTACGCCGGTCTCACGCTGGATCCGCCGCAGCGACCAGCCCAGCCGCCCCAGCGCGCGCACTTGTTCTTGTTTCTCGGGTTTCAAGACGTTGGCCATTCCCGCGTGGAGACCTCATGGTCCACGCGGCGTCAACGTCCGCTTCCAGAATCACAACTGGCTGGTTTTCAGGTGTTCCCGACTGGCGGGTTTTGGGTGTTCCCCGAGGAAGGCCACACGGACGGAGCAACCAGCTGTGAATGATGGTGCGAGCGATTCTTGCAGCGCGAGCTGATCTACCTTCAGGCGAGCGACACGCGCAAGCGGACCTCCTTCACAGAATAGGAGCTCTTGAGGTCCTTCATGCAGCAAGATCGAGCATGTCCCGCCTTCGCTGACAGATTGTGGACCCAGCACTATGACGCGCCTGCTAATGCCGTCTTGAAGCCGGCGTGACCAAACATGCATCGCCAGAGGGTTAAGATCTGTCGGCACGATCAAAGACAGTCGTTGCTGACTACGAACCTGCATCCGCAGAATGTACGATTTCCCCGTGACGACGCGTTCGCGAAAGCTACTGGTGCCGACCACCTCGTGCAGGCTGGCGCGAGGATTGAGCCAATGTGCAGGCTTGGCGTGAACGCCAAATAGGCCCTCTTGTATGCCTCGCAGTTCGAATGTTTGTTCAAGGGGGAGGACGAGGCTCTCACCAATCTGCTCGTGCGCCAATCGGCTGTCTGGAATCGCCTGAACCATGACTACTCCAACAGCATCCGCGGGCGGCGCGTACACAAGCGCCGGATTCACGGTGCTCCTATCTATTGCATTTTGCAATTCCATACGGACGAAGACGGATGCCCCGACCATTGCTCGAATGTCACCGAGGTCGATATTCTTACGATTGACTGTGCATGATGAGCAAGCGAAGTGCACGGCCTTGCCGTTGCGCCACCATGCTCGAACGACGTAGTCGGCGGGTGGCAGCCCTTCGAACTGAAATCCACCGGTGTTACTCGCCACAACGAATCCTAAGTAGGCGGCCCGGCAGACCGCAGGTCCACTGGGCGGTGAAACCTCGATGTCGCCAGATGCGACCCCTGACTCTCCCCTGACTCCCTGGGCACTTTCGACCGAGGGCGTGCAGCCGATGGCGGCGGAGCTGCGGCTCGTGACCAGGGCTCACATCACTCATCACTCTACGACCGGCGCCGTTCGAAGCCGGAGGACTCCCCCACTTTCAAAGTCAGCTGCTAATCCGTCTATTTCTTAGGATGTGACCTTGAGAAGGTCTGCACTCAAGCAGCGGATCCACCTATGAGGGTAAGTAACCTCTCGCGTCGCTATCGCGCCAAGGGTTCGACGGTGAGCCTACTTGACCGTCATTACGGCGCCACCTAACACTGGGCTCGATTGCTCGACTGCCAAGCCTGCCCGGTTCATCACAAGAATTCGCTGCGCATCAATCCCCACCGGGCACAGTGCGTATTCGCCCTTGACGTCTGTTAGCGTCTCGAGCCAGTCGAATACAGGGGGTTCTTCCGTGCTCCCTGCAAGCCGAACCGAGCGCCCGACAACTGGTGTGCCACCTTCTGACACAACTGACCCCCAAATCATGGCGGGCAGGTCGACGGGAATGAGGAAGTCCTGTCGCGACTCCTCTTCCTTGACCTGGATGAATGCGTTCCCGAGCAAAGGCTTACTGTATACATATACCTCATACTTGGCCGGCTCCAGATCCATCGCAGCCGGACCGAATCTCCCATCCATCTTACGCGCGAACCACCGGGAAGTGCCCTCGCGCTTTAGATACACAGTGTATTGCCCAATCAGTTCGAAGGCCTGCGAAGTAGGGGCAATCCAAGACTTCGCAACCGTTCCGACGCGCAGCCGGGCCGGCGGCGAGGGGATCTGCAGATTGAATGTTCGTCCACCGCCGTCGACCAAGGGGCGTGCGCAGCGAAAGGTGTAGGCACCCGCCAACATGTCAATCAGGAGGACCTCGCCGGCCGCGTCAGAGATTGCAGCACCACTAATCATCTTGTCTGTTTCGGATGTACCCGTCCGAAGTGCGTACGTAATCCTAACGTTCGACGCAATACCTCCATACTCATCTGTGATAGATATTTTCTGCCGCGCATTTCCGGGTAACGAGAATTGCCAGCTGATACTTCCCATCTGTATTCCTTGGGCACCATCACGGATTAGATTTCCGTAGGCTGACACCTCACCGTTGCTAGACTTTGCGAAGGCCACGAATTTGCCCCGGCCCATCCAAAACGACAGCTTCTGCGTGTCTGGCGGCACCTCGACAGGTCTAGCCAAGCGCTTGCCCCTTTCCCCTAAGGAGAGAGCGCCAATTCGCTCCCCGCTTGGCAGGCGTCCGATTGCAACGTCGCACCGATCCACCGGGACGTGCCAACCTTTTGCCAACGCATCTCTTGCGTGCGTCATGCTCTCGAACGTCGCCGATGCCTGAGTATTGAACATCTCGTCCAGGATCCGGAGTTCGACGCCACCCTCGACAAGCCAATCACCGGAAAGGTTACAGGTCAGTGAGATGCGTGCCGGATTCCCTGAAAAGCGAGCCTCGGCCAATGGCTGGTGGGTCGACTCTATACTATAGATTGCTGCCCAGCCCGACGGCTCTTGAATGTGCTCGTCGAATCGCAAGGTGCCCTGCACATGCCATGAGGCGTCACCTCGACTAACGACGCAGATGGTAAGGCCGCGCTGCAATCTGATGATTCCACTTTTTATTAGGTGCCCGTGCGAGTCGATGATCGTCATCGTAGCAACACCATCTGGCCAGTCTTCCCGGTCTAACTGCCAGCTGAACTCGCCCGAGTCTGCCAGATCGTTGCTAGCCTTCGCGCTACCCCTGAGAGCATTTAGCGCAATGCGTCCGGCACTGAAGCGGCTGCCCGTTTGGTCTAGCACCATTCCGTCGACGACTATGGGAGCCGCCTTCTCGATCGCAACCAGCTCGCCACGAACGACGCGGCCATCCGGATCCATACCGGCCAGCTCTCTAAGAATTGGACCTCCGCCGGCAGACTCGGGAATTACACTGGAAAGCCCTGCCGCTCGAGAGTCAGGGTGTGCCAGCGCGGGCTGCTTACCACCAAATCGACCACTTACAAGGATCCAGACTGCAGCTGAGCTGCAGAGGATCAGGATCAAAGCAAAAACAGGCTTGCGCATTGCGCCTCCGAATGTTGCTGCCTACCTTCATGCGGATACCCGAGAGTTGTTCGCAGTGCGCCAATGACGCTCCACGTGTCAACCTGAGCAAACCCGCATAGAACAGGAAGGCAGCGAATTGAATGTCTGCTGAAAGTTGGCCGATTGAGTTATCGGTAAGCGCGAGTAGGCCTGGGCCTGGTATCCGCTGGCACGCTTAACTCTACAGCTCCATGCGCGCCTTCCCATAGGGCAAGGCCGCCAGCCGATCGTGCTTTAGCGGTCAATGGGCACGCACCCGTTAGCAGGCCCTCGCTGTTTGACGTCGATTTCTTGCGAGGACAACCTAACGGTAAGAGCATCACATACCCCCGCGGAGACTTATCCGGGGCACACCTTGCGATGTTATGACTTACTGAGCGTCGCTATGGCGCACACGTGCATGTCACCGGAGAAGTCGTCTTGACCTTACAGGTGTTGTTGGCGCACGTGGCGCTCAGCCGAGCACAGGTCAACAACGAATTGGACGGGTAGTTTTCGCAGACGGCATCTGCGGGCGGAATCTCATCCTCATCATCGACTGCGACAACAAAAAGCGTAGGAGACGAATTAATGGTGACGATCGCAGCTTCGCTGTGCGTCGGAGCACCGTAGAGGAGGGATACGAGCAGTAGAACTATTTTCATGTCTTTGTCTCTCGAGGGGAGGGGGGTACTACTTTATATCAGACCAACCTGACACTGCAATAGGAATCACAGCCAGTGTCTTATGGTTCTCCTAAATCAGCTGCAGGGTCAACAAGCACCGACATCGCTTGCCATCCATGGCCCACCACTGAGCAAGCGTCGCCGAAAGGCGACAACACGATCTCGAATCACTGCGTCATCGACTCAAATATTTCCGCGGCACGCTCGCGCATTCTGTCAGCCTCTGCCAGCGAGATCGCGCCGAAGGTTAGCGCAAACTCAACAGCGGATCGCGCCAACTCGTGCGAAGTAAACGCCATCGCTTCATATGCTGGACGTGCAGCAGGCATATCAAGCATCCTGGCCCCGCACCACCCCCCCTCCACTTCGCGGGTTAGGTTTGCATCGAAGTCAAACGCTATACTCGGCACGAACCTACTAACTTCCAGCAGCCCGTGCTCACCCTTACTCAGCAACCGTGGGGCGCGCTTCTTCGCCCGCTCTATGTAATCTCGCCTCGAGATAAATGGCAATGCTGGAGAACGTTGCTTGACATGGTGCCGAAATTCCTTCATCGCCGCGTTTGATGCAAGATGCCCCAATTCAGTCGCCGCCCTGAGATACGGTGCCAAACTCTCAATGAACATAACCCGTTGTGCAGCTGTAATTTCCACACCATTCGGATTGAAATCACGAGCCGTCCACAGGCACTCAAGTAGGCGCAATCGCGGCCATTTCATGAGCTTCGCCAAAATAGGTAACGAGCCACAATCAACAGGTGCCGGCGACTTGAGTGGCTGCACACCCTCGACAATCTTAGGATGACTGAGAGGTAGATCGATTGACTCGGGCAACCGCAACAATACTCGTTCAACGTCGCCGGAAACGTCGTAAGAATCGAAGCTACGGTCTCCACTTAAGGCCTCCCGCAACAACTTACCAATATCGCCGGAAATGACTGGGCCAGGCACGACAGCAGGTGAGCTCGTCGCGACAAACCAAATGACTAGGCCTGACGCAACAAGGAGCGGACAGACCACTCTCCAGCCACCGCCCCTGTGCCGCAACAGCCCTAGCAATCCTTGCCGTCGCATGCGTTTATGGTAGTGCACAGCTCCATGTTGACGGTGTAGTCCGTTTTCGTGCCCTGGCACTGTGCGGAATGGTATAGCTCAAACACAAGGGTAGCCCCTGCATTACACTGTGTAACTGATATGCAGCGATCTGCGTCTGGGGGCCCCAATTCTCCGGCCTCATAGCAGACGGTGCCGAAATTAATCGACTTCCCATGGGGAATATCGAATGACCACTTGAGTGTGAAGGTGCATTCCGATCCTTCATCTACAATGCAAGGCCTCTGACCGTTAATTTCTGGGCCACACTTACACACCTTGTCGGTGTGTTCCGTAACCACCCAGTCGATGTAACTTGCGCCTGGGTCCGCTGGTGAGGGCGAGCTATGACCACAAACAATCGTCGTGATGCAAGACGAAGGGACCGGGCCCGCAGAGGACGTACCCTGGCCTTGAGGTGGAGTCGGAGCAGAAAAGAGGATGCCAGCTAGTGCTAGCCCCCCCAGAACGACAGGTGCTATTCCCATGTTCGCAGTCGTAACACGAACACGACTAGCAAGTCCACTCTGCGACCCAAAATGCAAAGGCTCGATACAAATACGCCGCATAGACCCTCGGCGGTCGATCTTACAACTGGCCGCTTTTCAGGCGTCCCTGACTGGCCGCTTTTGACCGTCCGCCGAGGCGCTCGCGCCTCTTTTGAAAGAGAAGGGTCGCTCTCTCGATGTAGTTGCCGCTCTCTCTGCCGCTGCCGCAGGGCTTCTCAAAGAGGCCGGGGTCGAGGTGCCGGATGGCGCGGAGGCTAGGTTCACTGTGGTTAAGAAGGCCCTCCGTTCCCGTCAGACCGAGACGTTTCCACTCGCCGACCTCGGCATCAAAGACCTGGACTCGTGGGAGCTCAAGAACGTGGGGCTGGGTACCGCCGGTGCGTGTCAACGTGAATGAGACACATTGAAAAGGAGATCAATGAGCAA
>CALCZA010000242.1 GCA_937906475.1 uncultured bacterium | reverse complement strand
CAGGCGATTCTGCGCCTTGCGAAGAAGAAGCCAGTGGTGTTCTCGATGGGTGAGTTGGCTGCTTCGGGCGGCTACTGGATCACCGCGATTGGCGAACCGATCCTCGCCGAAGTAGGCACGATCACTGGTTCGATTGGTGTCTTTGGCATGCGCTTCCAGCCCGGCGCCCTGATGCGTCGTCTTGGCGTGCACAGCGAGATGGTTCGCATCGACGAAGGCCCGATGATGGATGCGATGGATCGGCCGTGGAGTCCTCATGCCCGCGCCCGCATTCAGGCCGGCGTCGATGACATCTACGACCTCTTCCTCGACATTGTTGCGAAGTCGCGCAACAAGACTCCGGAGCAGGTCAACGCCATTGCCGGTGGTCGCGTTTGGTCCGGCCAGCAAGCCCTCGAGAACGGTCTTATCGACAAGATTGGCGGTGTCGAAGCCGCGGTTGCGATGGTTCGCCAGCGTGCCAAAATCGTAGGCGACCTCGAAGTGCGTCACGTCCCGGAGCCGGGCAACTTGACCGACTCGCTGTTCAGTTCACTGTTCGACGCGCACATCGAAGCCGCCCCGAACCGCGCCATTCTGCAAGCCATGCTCGCGCAATGCGGCCGCTTTAGCGAAGTGCTCGGCATGCTTCAGGAAGCCATTCTCGGCGACGGTAAGACCAAGATCTACGCCCTGATGCCAGCCGGCCTGCGAGTCCGCTAACGCATCGACTAGCTGAGATACAGCTGTGCTCTGTAACTTGATCAGCTGATCCGCGCAGGGTCTCATGGATCCTGCCGCCGAACCTGAGCATCACACTCGGGTGCGTCTCTCTGGCGCGGTTTAACCGCTGACTGTCAGCGGCTCGCCATCGAACTGCTCGGTCAGCGTCTGCAGGACGGCCTTCGCTTGCGCCGCCGAACTCTGTCGCCAATCGAGCACCGCGTTGGCGCTCCTACGCGCTGGCTCGACGAACTGTTCGTGCATCGGGCGAACTGTACTGAAGTACTGCTTAATCACCGATTGCAGCGTGCGGCCTCGTTCGTCGATGTCGCGTTGCACTCGCCGCAGGGCGCGTACATCCGCTGGCGTTTCGATGTAGAGGCGCAAGTCGAACGATCGGCGCAATTCCGGCACCGCCAGCAATAAGATTCCTTCGCAGATGATGATCGGCCGCGCGGCGACGGTCTGGGTTTCGGCCGTCCGAGTGTGCGTGGCGAAGTCGTAGCGGGGGCGCTCGATCGCCTGGCCCAGGAGCAATTGGCGGATGTGTTCGGCGATCAGGACATTGTCGAGGCTGGCCGGATGGTCGAAGTTGGTCGCCGCCCGAGCCGCCAAAGTCTGATGGCTTAGGTCTTTGTAATAGGAGTCGTGGTCGAGAACGCAGCAGCGGTCTCGGCCTAATTCGTCGACAAGGGCCCTTGTCAGGGACGTCTTGCCACTGCCGGAGCCACCGGCGATTGCGATTGCGAACGGTTTACTGCGCATTGCGGTCTAGAAAGTAGCCAACCTGTGCCTCGCCGCCCAGGTCCCGGTGGGCCTAACCTGTCTACTTTCTTCGTCGACCAGGGCTTGAGCCGGGCACCTGAAGAGGCTTACCCTCCATGCCGTCGGTGTCACGCGGGTCGTGACGCCGCATAAGCATCCGTTGACATACGATCCGACGAACGTGTTCGCTCGCATCCTTCGTGGGGAGATCCCTGCGAAGGTTCTTCACGATGACGAACACTGCATGGCGTTCCACGACGTGACGCCCCAGGCTCCGACACACTTCCTCGTGATTCCCAAGCGGGACATTGCGACGTTGAGTGATGCGACTCCCGCAGATGAGAGTTTGCTCGGACACCTCCTTGTTACGGCCGCCAACGTCGCGAAGCAATTGGGAGTGGCTGAAGATGGGTCGCGAATCGTGATCAACAACGGAGCCGGTGCTGGGCAGACGGTTTTCCATCTGCACGTGCACGTGCTTGCTGGTCGTAACTTGGCTTGGCCGCCGGGCTGATCGAATCCTAATGAGCAATAACGGTGATACGCGCGGCGAGTTCGCCGAGCCCGAAGTCATGTTCCTGCCGTTGGCGACGGTGCCTGGCGACGATTGGGGCACGCTCGATTCCGGTGTCATCGCGCGCCGCATTCCTGATTTCGTGCACCAGGTTCTCAACCAGGGCCAGGTCGGGCCGACGGCGATGCTCGAACTGCAATCGGCGTCCGACTCCGGTCCGGTGACGTGGGTGCAACTCGATGCGCCACCGGATCACGAAGAGGCGTTTGATTTGATGCCGGGCGAGGTCAACGTGCACGCAGTCGTCAGCGGCGAGATCTCACCGACCGAAGGCGGGTTGCACTTAGAGTTCCACGTCTTCCGCGATGACGAAGATGGCGACTACGTGACCGAGAAGATGGGTTTGGTGCTGTCGATGCGGGACCCCGTTACTGGCCTGCTCAAGCTCGCACGCCGATTGGCTCGCTCGTTGGCGATTCCGTTCCACGAACCACCAAAGGGATTGCTGACAAAGAACGGTCGCGCGTTCCGTCACTTCTTGCGCGGGCTTGATAACGCGATGCTGCTTAGTGGCGATCTTGAGATTGCGTTGCCGGCAGACCGCGCGTCGTTGATCCAGCCATTCGCCGATGCACTCGTGCTCGATCCATCGTTTGGCCTCGCGCTGCGCGTCGCCAATGCGACGATGGTGATTGCCCTGCACGGCGCCCGCCTCGATCACGAGACCGTGCGCACGTTCCTCGATCGTTGTTACTCGGCGCAGCCGTTTGATGGCGAAGCGTGCGTTGCCGTTGCCGAACACCTGTCCGAACTCGGCGATGACGAACGAGCCTTTGCCTGGCTTGAGCACGCGGCGCACCTCGATCCACCGCCGTGGCAAGGTCTCGAGCACCTCGGCATCATTAAGGCGCGCGGCGGCGATCCAGTGGCCGCGCGTAACTTGTGGGAAAAGGGATTGTCGGTTGACGGCCATCCCGACTTCTTTTCGCACCTGGCGCAGTTGAGCTTCGCCGAAGGTCGGCAGGATGATGCCTGGGACTTCGTAGAGCGTGGACTGCGCCGTTTGCGCGAGCGCACACTGCGAGCTGCCGAATGGGCGGATACCGGCCGTGGTGCCGGTGTGCTACTCGAATGCTTGCAAGCACACCTGGCCGAACGCCAACCGCCGCCGGAACTGGCGGAGACGCTGATGTCGTTGCGTGCGATGTTCTCCAGCGAGGAGCGCGTCTCGCTCGGCTTGTGCCTGTTCGCGTGCGGCAAGCGCCGCGCAGCACGCGTCGAACTGGTTGCCGGCATGCGCTCCTTGATGGACCTGTCGGCCCGAGATCGTGCGGTTCGCGCGATGCTGCAGATCGACGTCGCCGACTTCGAGGCGCGCTTCGCCAAGGCGACCGAGCGCAGCCTGCGCGGCCGCAATCCGAAGCTCGCACTCGCCGAGTTCCAGCTCTGGTTGCACTTGCAGCCCGAGTTCTGGCCGGCGCTCTACTACTCCGGAATCGTCAAGCGCCGTATGTCGGCTAGCGCAGAAGCACTCGACTTGTTTGCCGCCGCGCTCGAGGTGTCGCCGCATCAACCGGATGTTCTGTTCGAGATGGCCGAGTTGTTTGCTCGCCGTCAAAACTCGAAGCGCGCCCTCGAACTCGTCGACCGCGCGTTGTCGCAGCGCCTCGGCGAGGCGCGTTTGCATGAAGCAAAGGCGCGTTACCTGCGCGATCTGTCGCGCAAAGATGATGCTCGGCAAGTGGTTGCTCGCGCCATCGCCGGTGGGGTGGATAGCCCCGAGTTGCGGCGATTGGGTCGGTCTCTGCTGCGTGAGTAGCGGGATGCTGGCTTCTATCAGTCCAGTTCGCGTCGCGGTTCGATCGGTCGACACCTGCCTCAAGCGGGACTTGTGATGAGTGCCCCTCGTCCAGTTGGGATCGATTTCAATCTCGCCTGCATCTACACGAGCGCGAAGATCGAACTGACGGCATGCATTTGAGAACAACCTTGTCCGCAGTGCTGCCACTGGCTGCGTTCTTCGTCTTGGGCGCCTGCAGTACCGAATCCGTGGCTGAAGCCCAGCCCGCGCAGTCGATCGAAAAATCGACGAAGGAGCCAGCGCCGACGGCTCGCGCAAGCATCTACGATCTCCAGGCCCCTTCGCTGGCTGGTGAGAATGTCGATTTGTCGAGCTACACCGGCAAGGTGTCGCTGGTTGTCAACGTCGCGAGCGAATGCGGCTACACGCGCCAATACGATGGCCTGCAGAAGCTCCATCAGGAGTTTGCTGAGCGCGGCTTTCAGGTGCTTGGTTTCCCGTGCAACGACTTTGGCGGTCAGGAGCCAGGCAGTGCTGACGAGATCGGCTCATTTTGTCGCGACAAGTTTGGCGTGACGTTTCCGATGTTTGCCAAAGTGAAGGTCAAGGGTGACGGTCCCTCGCCTATCTACGAACGGCTGATTGCAGCGACCGGTAAGACACCTGGCTGGAACTTCTGCAAGTATCTGGTCGGCAAGAATGGCGAAGTCCTTCATTACTGGAAGTCGGGTACTGCTCCTGATAGCGCCGAACTGCGAACTGCGATTGCGAAGGCGCTCTAGCTCGGAAGCAGCTTCCTGGCGCTAGTGCGCGTAGTGCGACCTGCGAGATCGTTGGCGCGAGCGCTGTTGGTTGGCGCTGTCAAGCAACTCGAGTCATTGCTTCTCGGTCTGGCCTTGGCCCGGTCGTATTTGCGAACGGCTTAGACCAGCCTGTTCGGAAGTCCGGTACCGATGGCCGCCAACCGCTGGCGCGGAGCAGGTGATTGCGAATGCGCTTGCTGCCGCTCCGCCCGCGGAACGCCTTGATTGCTAGCGGCAGATCGACTCCCAACTGCTTCGCCAGAGGCGGGGGATACCGCTCAGACCACGGCATCAAGTTGGGGTTCAAGCTGCTCGAGTTCGCGAGCGGCGAGTCGATGGCGTGATGGATCTCGTAGGCTCAGATTGTAGCAGTGCGGCTTGCGTGTGCTTCGGCTGTGTTTGATACGTAGCGCGTTGCGGTCACGATACGGCGGGTTGTCGGGGCACTTGATCTGGATCCGTTCGGACGCGAGCACGGCGCGGTGTGGAGGTGTTTTCTTGTCGTTGCACCGCGCACACCTCTGGTGTGCTTGAATGATGGTCATGCGATTCGCTGCGGTGTTTAAGGTTTGGGTCTTTTTGGTGGCTGCTTGTCTGGTGACTGGTGGCCTTGCCGCGCAAGTGGATCGCTACGAGCTCGGCTTGCGGTTGCGGTCGTTTGAGCGTCGGTTGGATGCGGTCACGGACGAAGCCCGCCGTGTCGCAGCGTTTGCTGCGCTGGATCGCGCCGTGCAGGCGTTTTTCCGCCTCGACACCATGGCGGTGGCCAAGGCTATCGATGCGGCGGATTGTGCGTTGGCCGGGGGCGGGTGGTCTGTGGCGAAGCAATACGCGCACAGTCTTCAGTGGCAGTTGGATGCTCGCCTCATTTCGGTTGGGGATACGGCGGTGACGGGCAGGCTCAGCATTGCCTATCGCATCGATGAGGAAGATTTCGAACCAGCAGGTTGGTCGTTGGTCGTCCGTGCGCCTGGCGTAGCTCAGCCACAGGTCATTCCTTTGGATGAGTTGCCGCAGACCATTTCGATTCCGTTGGCTGGCGTTCCTGTTGGCGACCACATGCTGAAGTGGTCGTTGGTGCAGGGCGAGCAGGTATTGCTCGAACGCGAGCAAGCATTGTCAGTGGTCGCGGATCTAGCCAGCAGGATGGCTGGGTTGGTCAAGGCGCGAGACTTGGCCAAGGCTCAAAAGCCTGCCACGATCGAATCCAAGACGTTGCCTTCGTTGGTCCGGATGCTGGAGGGCATGCAGCGTCGTCGTGCGGCGGAGACCATCTTGCTTGGCGCCGAGATTCTTGCCGAGGCCGAAGCGTTGTCTGCATGGATTTTGGGGCCACAAGCCAGCACGTTCTACGGCGGTCATCGCCCTGGTTCATTTCGTCTTCGTATCCCGGTCGGCAAGCGAACTTTCTCGGTGCGGTTGTTCGTTCCGAAGGTGGTGGAGAAGGTGCCTCTGGTGCTTGCCCTGCATGGCGCTGGCGGTAGCGAGAACCTGTTCTTTGACGGCTACGGCGATGGCCGGGTGGTTGCGCTCGGCGCGGAGCGAACGTGGTTCGTGGTGGCGCCGCGGTTGACGCTTGGGTCGCTGGATTGCCCTGCCCTGGTCGATGCGTTGGCGCGACGATTCCCGGTCGATACCAAGCGCGTGCTCATGGTGGGGCATTCGATGGGCGCTATGCAGGCCATCGCAAACGCGGTGCGTGCGCCGGAACGCTACCAAGCGGTTGCCGCGTTGGGCGGCGGTGGTCGGGTTCGTCGCAGCGAAGGGCTGAAGAAGTTGCGCTTCTTTGTCGGCGTCGGCACCAAGGACTTCGCTCTTGCCGGCGCCAATGGCTTGCACCGCGCGCTGCAAGCCGCCGGCGCTTCAAGCGATTTCCGCGAGTACTCCGGAGTCGAGCACCTAGCTATCGTTCAGTTGGCATTGGCTGATGTGTTCCGCTTCTTCGACCAAGTGCTCGCTCGCTAGTTGCCGGCTGAGAGTGAATGGGTTTGCAACGGCCTGCTAGGCGCAACCTCAAGCCTTGAGAGGTGCAGACGCCGCCCGAGTCGTTGATCTCCGTTGGCGGCGACGATCGCCAGGCGCGTGGCCGGCATCGCAACGGTGAAGTGGGATACACCGACGCGCTGCTTGCCAAGGTTGGCGGTGCGCGCCGGAAGGCGCGGTACGCTCGGACAGTCGGCTGCGCCTACTTTGCGGGCGCAGCCATCTGCCGTAGATCAATGCGATCGATCGAACTGCTGCGTAGCAGGTGGTCCATCTTGGCTTCGGTCAGCCACTCGTAGATCAGGTCCATCGGCGTGCACAGTCCCATGTGCGGCACGACCACTGGCTGACTCTTGCCGTGCGTGTAGATCTTTGAGAACACGCCGATTAATTGGCGGGTGTCGGAGCGGTAGATGCCGCCGCCCGAGTTGCCGAAGTAGGTCGGTGCGTTGATCATCCAGTAGTTGGTACCGTTGAGCAAGTTGCTGATTGAGCTGACTTCGCCCTTGCTCGGCACCGGATCGTTGCCGAGCGGACAGCCGACGGCGCATACTTGGTCCCAGACCTTGATCTGGTCGGTCTCGGTGCGTGGCAGTACGTTGGCGACGTTCGGTAGCTTGCGTTCCGTTTCGAGTTGCACCAGCGCGGCATCGATATTCGGCTCGCTGGCGACCATGCGGCCCCTCGCGATCAGGTTCTCATCCGGCAGGTAAACCGTGACGTCGAAGCCCGTCTTCTTGGCGCCGGGCGTGTCGGCGAGGATATTGCGTACGACGTGGTAGGACGTCAGCACGTAGGTCTCGACCTTGTTGCGGTTCTTCTTGTTCGGGCCCGAGAACACGATCGTGCCAGAGCCGACGGTGTCATCACCGTTGAGCTGCACGGTCGGCAGCAGCATCTTGTCCGTCAGTTCATTATTGTCCTGGTAGATCGTGCTGGCGAGCGTTGCGATTTGTCCCCGCGTTTCGGACATCTTCATCGCGGCGTTCTGCTCCTTGGCGCGAACCTCACTGATGTGGGCGTCGACGAGTGCCTTGGTGCGTTCGAAGTCGGACGACATCTCATTGCGGAACGTCTTCACGTCGCGCTGTGCTTGCTCGAGTTCGCCGGCAATCACCTTGGTCTGGCCAGAGCCGGCGGCGGCGACTTGCAGCTGCCTCTCGATCGACTGCATCCGTGTTGCGGTTTGCTCGAGGATCTGGGTGCGCAGCACCTCCAACTCCGAGCCGTCCGGTTGGTTGGCGACCGCTTCCTCAAACTTGCGTTCGAGGGCGCTGACGTCGGTCTGTTGGACCTCCATGCGTGCGATTTGGTGATGGAACGAAACCATCAGTGCCAAGGCCGCGAGGCCACAGATGACCTCAATCAGTGTGCGCTTCATCCCAGTTGCTCTTCTTCTCTGTTGCTTGGCAGAAACTCCTGCCATGAACAAGTTTCGGGAATCCCTTAAAGTGCTCTGAAGCAAAAAGTAACCTGCCATCTAGCAAGCATTTGTGGCGTCGGTGGTAGTGGGGGATCGGCGTCGCCGTGACCATGACAAATGCGTTTGCAGGAGCACTTGACGCCGCGCACTGTCAGGGAACTTTGGCTCCCAGAAGCGATGCTGTTGTTGGCATCACAAGCGTGTCCGCTCGTTTTGCGCCGCGGTCTTTCACTACGCTAGTTCTCACGCCGTTCCGGTCTATGGTGGCCCGCGTGACAGAGACGTTTGCCCCTATCCCTGAACTGCTAAAAGAACTGCAGGCCGGCCGGCCAATTGTGCTGGTCGATGATCCCGATCGTGAAAACGAAGGGGACCTATGTTTCGCAGCTGAGTTCGCTTCCCCAGAGTTGGTTGCTCAGATGGCGCGTGAGGCCTGTGGGCTGATCTGCCTCGCCCTGGACAACAAGATCTGCGACCAATTGGATCTGCCAATGATGGTGGCGCAGAACAGTTCGCAGTTTGGCACGGCCTTTACGGTCAGCATCGAGGCGACCGAAGGTGTGACGACCGGTATCTCGGCCAAGGACCGCGCGACGACGATTCTCGCCGCGGTCAACAAGGATGCGAAGCCGTCAGACCTGGCGCGACCGGGCCATGTCTTCCCGCTGCGCGCCATGGATGGTGGCACCTTGGTGCGCACCGGTCAGACCGAAGGCATTGTCGATCTGTGCCGTTTGGCCGGTTTGACGCCCGCGGGTGTCATTTGCGAGATTACCAAGCCGGACGGCGAAATGGCGCGCGTCCCCGAACTCGTGGTGTTCGCCAAAGAGCGCAACATCAAGATGGGCTGCATCGCTGACTTGGTGGAATACCGTCGGCGTCGCGAGCGCATGATCGAACGCGTCGCCGTTGCCAAGATGCCGACGCGCTTTGGCGACTTCGATTGCCACTCCTACCACAGCCGTGTCGACAACCGGACGCACATGGCGTTGACGGTCGGCATCGACCGCGCTGGCGATGGCGAGCGCTTTGCTCCGATCGAAGAGGATGTGCTCGTTCGCGTGCACTCGCAGTGCCTGACCGGCGACGCGTTTGGTTCGCTGCGCTGCGATTGCGGTGATCAACTGCACACGGCGATGGAACGAGTGCAGAAGGAAGGTCGCGGGGTCGTTCTCTACATCAGCCAGGAGGGTCGCGGCATCGGACTCGCCAACAAGCTGCGGGCCTACGCCCTGCAGGATGATGGCATGGATACGGTTGAGGCTAACGTGCACCTCGGGTTCCGGCCCGACGAGCGCGAGTTCGGCACCGGCGCGCAGATCCTCCATGACCTTGGCCTTCGCCGGCTGAAGGTGCTGACCAACAACCCCAAGAAACTGGCTGGCTTAGAGGGCTACGGGCTCGAATTGGTCTCCCAGGAACAACTTCAGATCAAGTCTAACAAGCATAACGAGAAGTACTTAGAGACGAAGCGGGACAAGATGGGCCACCTATTACCTGGCTCTGAGTAGGTTACCTGGCTCTGAGTAGGGCCGCCCCGGCCCTGAAGGCCCTGAAGGCCCTGTCGCACGGGGGTCTCGGGGGAGCTTGCCAGCCCTGCATCCGTTCGCTAGCAACGGTCTCTTCTCACGAAGTACCGCCATTCACAATCCTGACGGGAAGAATCCCCATCGGGTCCCCTTCCAAGGGGCCTGTGTTCGCCTTGAAGCAACGTTCCGAGACATCTGACCGCGACCTGATCGCTTCCGTGCTCGACGGTAGCGAGGCGGCATTCGGCGAACTCGTCGAGCGATATAAAGACCGCGTATTCAGGTTGTTAGGTCGCTACTGCCGTGACAGTATCGAGTGCGAAGACCTCGCCCAGGAAGTGTTCCTGAAGGTCTTCCGCAAGCTGCACACGTTCAACCACGAGTCGCAGTTCTTCACCTGGCTTTACCGGATCACGGCCAACGCAGCGACAGATCACCTGTCGCGCGCCAGCAGTCGTCGTCTGCGCCTCGTCGAAGACACCGGCGTGTTTGAGCGCGGCGACGAGGATCGTGAGAGCCCGACGGCGCCGCTGGAGCAGCAAGAATTGGCCACGGTGACCCGTGAGATCGTCGCTTCGTTGCCCGAGAAGTTCCGCACCATCTTGGTGCTGCGCGAGTTCGAAGGTCTTTCTTACACTGACATTGCCGAGGTTCTGGATATCCAGCTCGGCACGGTCGAGTCCCGTTTGTTCCGCGCCCGCCAGCGCTTCAAGGACGCCCTTGTCCGTAATCACCCAGAACTGCTGCCGATGGCTGGAGCCGTTGGTAAAGGAGGCAAGCGATGAGCTTTTCCAAGAGTGACCAAGAACTGCAACGCTACGTCGATGGCCAGCTCTCTGAGAGCGAAGCGGCGACGTTTGCTGTGCGTATGCTTTCCGACAACAAGCTACGCCAACGCATCGAAGCGCTGGAACAGGCGCAAGCCGGCTTTGCAGCCGCTGCTGACGTGGGCCTCGCTAGAGCGCCGGCTGGCTTCACCGCTAACGTGATGTCCGAAGTGCGCCGTTTGCCGGGTCGCGAGCAGTTGCAGCAGAACGATATGGCCGAAACCTCCGTGCGCCTGTGCCGCCGCTTGTTGATCGCAGCCGCGATGCTGCTGGGGCTGGGCCTCGGCTGGCAGTCCGGCCTGCTCAATTCGAATGGCTCGGGGCAGATCGAGGCCGCAACCCCGGTTGAAGTCGAGTCTGAGATGCAGCGACTCGACGACCTGATCATGAAGTCGATGGAGGCGCCTCGTCGCGGCAAGTGACCGTGTCTTTTGCCGGCCCCGCTCTTCGGGTTTGGATTATGGCGCTGGCCTTGGGAAGCTTCGCTGCTGGCATAGTTGTGGGCATTGTGCTTCCTGAGATGTTTGCGGCCGATCGACGGCTGGAGACACCGCAAGAAGATGCGCAGTTCCTGACCGACAAATATGGCCTCTTGGCTGAGCAGCATCACCGCTTGGTGATGGTGTTCGAAGAGTACCACCGCATAGATCTGAACATTCTGAGGAGCGCGAACCCAAGTCAGCTGCACGACGACATCCGAGCCGAGCGATTGTTGAACTCTCGCAAGGCTGATCAGCGGGTTCGATTCGTGCTCGACGAGAAGCAGCGCGCCCGCTACGACCGCGACGAATCAATCCTAAGACCGGGGGCTTCTGGCTCCGCAGGCAAGCAAGAGAACAGGTAACAGCATGGTGAGGAGTATTGGCATCGACCCGGGCGACCGGGTGGTAAGCGTCGTCGAACTCGACGGCAGCTATCGCAAGACGCGGTTGCTCAACGCGAGCAGCGCGGCGTTGGGTTCGGCTGATGACCCCATGCGGGTCGACGTCATCGCGGACGCCGTTCGCGAAGCACTCGATAGCGGCATGAAGGGCGAGCTAACCCTCGGTCATCCGTGCCGCGAAGCCGTGCTGCGAACGATCGAGTTACCGTTCAAGGGCGCCGCCGCGATCAAGAAGGTCGTCAAGTCCGAGATTGAGGCGGAGATCTTCACGCACTCAGTCGACGACATGGTGGTCGACTTCCACGAACTCGGAGAGTTGCCAGGTGGCGGCACCAAGCTGCTGGTCGCTTCGGTTCCGAAGCTCAGCTTGCGCAATCAGCTACATTCGCTGGCGGCGCAGAACATCGACCCGGAGAATGTCGACCTCGACACGATGGCGCTGTGGCGCGTCGCTGATTGGGCGGGTGCGTTCGAGATGGTCGACGACGAAGAGGATACGGCTAAGCCCGTGCACGCGGTCGTCGACCTCAGCTCACGCAGCGTCAAGGTCATCTTGACGGAGGGCGATCAGCTCGTCGAAATGCGCGTGCTGCGCTTTGGCGATTCGGTTGTCGCCGAACTGGTTGCGCGCGCGCACAACCTCGACCCTGAGCAGGCGCGATTGGCGATTGATGAGTGCCTGAGCAGCGGCGCCGACGTGCATGTCGAAGCGATTGCCTCGGTGCCGGCGCTCCCGCTGGCTTCCGAAGATTCTGGCGACGATGGTGTCGATGTAGACGGCGACGTGATCGTAGTACTCGACGAAGCGACGGACGGCACAGCGACCAGATCCGAACTCGTCACCTGCAGCGAAGTCGATGACGCCAATACCACATACCTGCAGCGTCTGGCCCGCGAACTGACGCGCTTCCTGGCCGCGTCGGGAATGGCCTCACGGGTCCGTTCGATTTGGATTAGTGGTAGCGCTTCGCGTGGTCCTGGCGTCGCCGAAGAGCTCGAAGCCGTGTTCGGCTACGCGCCGCAAGAGCTCGACGTTCTGTCGCGCATGTCGCACGACCTCGGTCAGGATGATGCTTCCGAGCGTTCGCCGGGGATGGCGATTGCCGTTGGTTTGGCTCTTGGCCGCATGGGCGGTCCAGAGGGCTTCGATCTGCGCCAGGAAGACCTCGCGCAGACCGGTGGCTTTGATCGCGTCAAGTTCCCGCTGGCGATCGCTTGCATGGTGTCGCTGCTCGTGATGTTCATGTTCGCGAACCAGAAGACGATGAAGCTCAAGATTCTTGAGTTTGAGGTCGGTCACTCGCACCACGACCCGGACCGTCCGAACGCAGCGATCTTCCATGGCCAGCTCAACACGCTGTTCCAAGGCAAGTGGTTCCAGGACAAGAGCTACTTCGGCATCACTAAGGGCAAGAACACCGTCTATTCCTACCGGGAATTGGTAGAGGAGCTGAAGAGGACGCCGATCGCCAACCGCGTGCGTCTAGTGCGTGACAAGTTGCGCATCGTCGCGCAGCAGAAACAAAAGGCGTCCGGCGTCTACGAAGATGTCGCGCTCGAATCGGGTCTCGCCGTGATGGTTCGCTGGTCGGAGGTGCTCAAGAGCATCGAATCGGAACTTGGCCGCTACCTCGTTGCCTCGGTCGATCTCGATATGAAGACCCGCAAGCTGACGTTCTCGATGGCGCTGCGCGGAGATGATTTCCGCGCCCGTCAGAGTGGCGCCGAACGCGCGTTCCAGTTGGAGATTGAGAAGCCGGACTCACCGTTCCGTAAGCCGGTGGTTGCTGGTCAGGAGTCCTCATTTGCGGGCACGGCAACGCCGTTTGCTGACTACAAAGATCGGCAAGTCGCCGGCGCACACATCGTGTTCGTCTTGGACATCAAGGAGTCCTTCCAGCCGTTTGGTCCGAGTTCTCGCATCGGTGCGTTGCTCGATAACAGCAAGTTGCCACAGGGCGATTACTTGGCGATGAACCACATTCCTGCGGTCCGAACCGAGGAGGAAGCGCGATGAACTTTCTGAAGACGATGGATCTCTACAAGGGGATCATTTTGACGGCGGTTCTGCTGCTGCCTGTGGGTGGCTGGTGGGTCAACAAGCTCCAGACGGAAATCGAAACGTGCGAGAGGTCGCTGCGTGATTCGAAGCGCGCCGGTGGCTGGCTGGAAGAGATCGGTGCGTTGCAGAAGAAGATCGAGGTCGTTGCCCAGAACCGGCGCAGCACCGAGATCGAAAACCCGAGCGTCTACTTCCAGGGGCAGATCATGTCGGTGAGCGGCGATCTCAAGGCCAACGACTTCCATCCCGGTAGGTCGACGCCCGGTAAGGTGACCGTCGGCAAGCAGAAGGTCTGGGACCACGTGGTGGACATCAAGTGGGGCGACGCCCGCAACAAGCACCCGTTCCAAATGGACTTCATCTACGCCGTGCTCTTCAACTGTGAGTCTGGAGCAACCCGAGGCAAGACGACGGGGGCTCCGTCGGTCTGGCGCTTGCACGACCTCAGCATCGCAAACAAATCGGCCGATGGATGGCTGCGCAACAAGAGGACTCCTGAACCAGAGATGGAGGATGCGTGGTATATCAAGGAAATGAAGTTCGCCCGCCGCGAACCCCGGACGAAGTAGGCCGGAAGCAAGTCGCTGGCTTGGCACCGAGTCGACGTGATCGGCGGCCCAGCGGCCGACGCAACCGCTTGGTTGCGTCCGCTCTGCTGCCCTGCTTTGCCTTGCTGGCGATGGGGTCTTGTGCGCCGATCGTTCGCTACACCAACGAACTAGTCGACGATCGCCACGGTCGTACCTGGTTCACGCGTCTGCCGTCGACCCTCGGGGGCACGCTCGGCTTTGCCGCCGGAGTCCCGATTGACGTTGTTTCGCTGCCGGTGACGTTCGTTGTCTACCGTTCGCAACCGAAGGAAACCCGCGACCCGATGTCGGTCTTCCTATTCCCGTCGTTCGTACTGTGGAAGGTCGGCACGTTGGTCGGCGCGCCGTTCGATGCCGTCGAGTGGGCTGCGTATCGTTCGTGGCAGGATCCCGCACCGGTAACGCCGGAAGAGCGCGAGGCGATTGAGCGCCAGTGGGATGCTCTGGAGTTCACCGAATACCCGGTGACCCCAATCTATCCACGCTGAACTGCAGGTCCGCGGATTGGGCACGTGTTCGACAGCCAGCTCGCGGTAGATTGAAGGCGTGGATTCCTCGGCAGTAACTCTGAAAGCACTCAGCGAACGAGTGCTCAAAGCTGACGGATCGTTGCCACTCGAGTTGCTACTCTTGCATCTGGCTCCGGTGGAGCAGTTGCGCCATGTCGCGCAGAAGCTCGGCTTGTCGCCAAAGGGCGGTTTCCGCATCGCTCGGGCACCAGCGAAGGTGCTTGCGCCATTGCTCGCTGAACAGCGCGAAGCGAAGAAGCTCGATGACGTCTTGTCGTTGTTGCTGCCCAAGCCGCCCGAGCCGCCGTCGCCTGAGGCCGAGCAGCAGCAAGCCGACGCCGCAGCGGTCATCGAGGCGCGCGCACTGTTGGCGCTGCGTGAGTCCGACGCCAGCCGTTTGCGCGATGAACTGGAGCGTGCCCGCGAGAGCCAGGCCAGGGCGCGAGTTCGAGAGGCAGAACTTGAACGGCAACTTTCGGCCACCCAAGAAGAGCTTGCCCACGAACGGCGTGCGACGCACGAAGCGAAGAAGCTGGCCAGTACGATCCATGTGTCGCGCGACGAAAAAGACTTGCAGCATCGCCTGCACGAACTCGAGGCGGAGCGTGAAAGCTTCTTGGCGGCCGACGCAGAAGCGCGGCGGCAGTCGGCGCGTGATCGTTCGCGCACACGTGAACTCGAAGATGAAGTCGCCGAGTTGGAATCGCTGATCCCGGCGAGCCGCCGCCGTAAGAAGAAGCCGATGCTGCCCGAACCGGAGGCGGATCGTCGCATCCTCGTGCCGCACTTCCTGCCTTCGTTCTACAAGTCGCTCGAAGGCAAGGAGCGTCGGTCGGTCGAGCGTGCCATCCAAGCCATCTTGCTGTTCTGCACGGAAGGCCACGCATATCCCGGCCTCGAGGTGAAGCAACTCGGCGGCCAGGACACGTGGAGTTTGCGCGCGTCGCTTGGCCTGCGCGTCTACTTCCGGCCGCTGACCGATGGTGATATTGAAGTAATCGAACTCGGCGACCGGGAAGACCAGAACACGACCCTGCGTCGTTTGAAGGACAAGTAAGTGGCCGAAAGGCTGCCGGTCTTCCTCGACGCGAGCCCGGATCAGGGCTTTCCGGATCCCGAGGGCTACGACGCCGAGGGACTGGTCGCGGTGGGGGGCATCCTCACCTCCGCGCTGTTGATTGAGGCTTATGCGAGTGGTCTATTCCCTTGGTATAGCGAAGGTTACGTTCCAATGTGGTGGAGCCCGGACCCGCGTGCGAACTTCGATCCAGACAACCTGCATGTCTCCCGAAGCCTCGCCAAGACGTTGCGACGAAGTGACTTCCGGCTGAGTTGGAACACCTGCTTCGAGCGCGTCATGCGTGCCTGTGGCGAGGAGCGCGAAGGCGGCACCTGGATCATTCCGGAGATGCTCGCGGCCTACACCGAGTTGCATCGCATGGGCCACGCCCACAGTCTCGAAGTCTGGTCTGGTACTGAACTTGTTGGTGGCACCTACGGGGTGCAGGTCGGCGGCCTGTTCGCGGCGGAGTCCATGTTCCACCGCCGAACCGACATGTCGAAGGTCGCGGTTGTCGCCCTGGTTCGTTCGCTTTTCCGGAAGGGTATCTGCTTGCTCGACGTCCAGTTTGCGACCGAACACCTGACGACTCTCGGCGTTCAGCAATGCTCGCGCCGGGAACACCTCGACCGCTTAGCTGCCGCACGTGACCTTATTATTGACCTAACGGATCTGACACCGTCGGTCTAGTTCATCACAGGCCATGTGATACGTTGCGGAACCCTCCTTGGAGATTCACGATGAGCGCCATACTTACACTGATTTCATTGGCCGGGGCAGTTGTCCTGAGCGATGCGTTGTTCGCCCAAGTCCCTTTGCCTCCGCCCTCGCCTGGCTCGACCCAGACGACCTTGGTTGGCCGGATCCTGCTTGACGCGCAAGACGCGGACACCGTGGTCTTGCCCGTGGTTGAGGGGCAAGATCAGGATCCTGCGAAGCTAGCCGCAGCAGTGGATCCTGTGAAGGCTGCCGCAGCTACGAAGGCAGCTCTGCGTTTTCAGGCGTTCAAGAAGGTGGAGTTCGATCGTCGACCATCGTCGATTCTTAAGGCGTGGGCCGCTCCTGAGTTGAAGCCCTACGACCCGAAGGAAGAGAAGGCAAAGGATGGTGCGGCTAGTGGTGCGGCTAGCAGTGGTGCCGACGGCAGTGGTGCCGACGGCAGT
>CALCZA010000241.1 GCA_937906475.1 uncultured bacterium | reverse complement strand
CTCTGGCGCCGAAGTCGCCGATCGCGCAACAGATTGACCAGTTTCTAGCGGCGCTCAAAGCCGCCGGCGGCAAGTAATTCATGGGACGCGTGCGCGGCTAGCGAACCGCGCGGCCCCCACAGTGCGTCCCACCCCTTCCCTCGCGCTTGCACCCAGACCGGCCGGCAGTAACTTTGGCCGCTCATGCGCAGCGGAAGCGACCAAGCAAGCCAGAATGACAACGATCCCGATTGGGACGTGATCGTCATCGGCGCCGGTCCCGGAGGCTCCACTGCTGCGTCCTTGCTCGCCGAGCAAGGCTTCCGCACACTGGTCCTTGAGAAGGACACCTTCCCGCGCGCGAAGATCGGCGAATCCCTGCTGCCGGCCCTGATGCCCGTTCTGGACCGCCTCAAGATCAAGCCGACCGACGACACCTACGTCTACAAGCGTGGTGCGCGATTCGTCTGTGAAGACACGGAGCGCGAACAGGCATTCCAGTTCCAACATGCGTTGGCCGGTGGAGCGCAACACGCTTGGCATGTCGATCGCGCGCGGTTCGACACCCAACTCCGCGACCGCGCGGTCGAACTCGGCGCCGATGTGCGGCACGGCGTAACGGTAACCGACGCCGGTGCCGACGAGCAAGTTGCGTGGGTTGCCACCCGCTCCGGCAACCGCACCGAACGCTTCACTGGCCGCTACCTGATTGATGCATCCGGCCAATCACGCTTGCTCGCGCGACGCCACGAGGCGGTCGTGCCTTACACGCAGTTCGGCGCCTGCTCGGTCTATACGCATTACGACAACGCCAACACCGAGCACCTCGGGCCCGACTTCGACATCCGCATCATGCTGCGCCCCGACGGTTGGGGCTGGATCATCCCGCTACCCGGCAAGCGATTGAGCGTCGGCATCGTCGCCAAGCACAAGATCGAACAATCGCTCTTGGACAATGGCCTTCTAGCTGGCCCGTTATGCCAACGACTAACTGAAGGTGCGACACGCCGCGAAACGAAGGTCGTCGGCAACTACAGCTACAACAACGCGGTTCCGAGCGGGCCGCGCTTCGCGGCGGTCGGCGATGCGGCATGCTTCCTCGACCCGGTGTTCTCGTCGGGCGTCACGCTCGCCTTGCGCGGCGCGGCCGACTTGGTCGACTTGCTGATCCAGGCGCTGCGTGACAACCGCGAAGCAGATGCCAACTTGTTGACCGACTACCAGCACTCGATGGCCCGCGCCTATGGCACATTCGCCAGTCTGGTCGAACGATTCTACAACACGCACTTCGCAGCGAGCTACTTCCTCGGCACCGACCTCGGCGACGAACTACGCCGTGGTGTCATGAGTGTGCTCGCCGGCGATGTCTGGCGGCACGACAACACGTTCCAAGACATGTTGCTCAACTCGCGTCGCCGTCCCGGTCGGCGCAATGCCCCCGTCGCGAATGCGCAACCCAACACCGATGGGTCGGACTAACCTGCAATCCTCACACATCTCCAGAGCGAATCCTCGCCACTAGAGAATCCCGAACCAAAGCCACTCGTGCCAGCAGACCCAGTCGTTCAGAAGATGCGCCCCTTGTTGGTGACCGGCTACAGCATGCTGAGTGCGCTGGGCAGGGGCCGTCAACAACACCTTGACGCACTCGCAACCGGCACGACAGGCTTGGGCCCCTCGCCCATCCCCCTCGAGTTCGCCACCGCCACTGGCGACGTCAAGATCGAACTCCCGGAGTTGCCGACGGACATGCTGCCGTGGTCAACCAGACTCGCGCGCATGGCGGCGGCACTGCTGCAGGATATCGACGAACCACTGCGCCGCGCCCGTGAGAAGTGGCGCCCCGAACGCATCGCGATCTTGCTCGGGACATCGACCGCTGGTGCTGAGACTACCGAGGTCGCCTATCGCCAATACGTCGAAGGCGGCAAGTTCCCGCGCGACTATGATTTTCAACGTCAACACACGTTTGGCGCCGTGCTGACCGTGGTGCGCAAACTGACCGGTTGCAACGGACCCTCCTGGATGGCGTCGACCGCTTGCACGTCGAGCGGCAAAACATTCGCGACGGCACAGCGACTGATCGCAGCGGGTGTTATCGACGCGGCGATCGTAGGCGGCATCGACACGCTGTGCACGATGACACTGCAAGGCTTCAACTCACTGCAAGCGCTCGACCGCGTCGCATGCCGGCCGTTCCGATCGGCGCGCAGCGGCATCAGTATCGGCGAAGGCGGCTCGTTTGCGCTAGTGGAACGCGAAGGTGATGCGCGCGTACTCATCGAAGGCATCGGTGAGACATCAGATGCCTATCACATCAGCGCGCCCCACCCGCAAGGACTCGGTGCACAAGCAGCCATGAAGGACGCACTCGTAGCCGCAGGCCGCAAGCCAGAGGACATCGACCACGTCAACGCTCACGGCACTGGCACACATCTCAATGACACCGCCGAAGCGAACGCGATCAAGGTCGTGCTCGGCACCGACGTGCCATGCGTGTCAACCAAGGCCTACACCGGCCACACACTCGGTGCCGCCGCGGCGCTGGAAATGGCGTTCTCGGCGTGCGCCATTGAAGAAGGATTCCTGCCGCCAGCGATTGGTGACGGCGACATCGACCCGAAGATCGAAGTGAAGATTCCGACCGAAAAGACCACGGGCAAGTTTGAACGCGTGCTTAGCAACTCGTTCGCATTTGGCGGCAACAACGTCTCTCTGCTGGTAGGTGCGCCATGAGCATTCGTGTCGCCGTCACCGGCTTGGGCATGTTCTTGCCAGGCTTCCCAAACCTGACCTCGTGGGCGGAAAAGAACGAACTGCCAGCCGACGACCCGCGCAAGCCGGGTGGTCTGGCCTACGACCGCGTCAACCGCCGGCGCGCCAGCCAGATGGGGCGAGCCATTGGCGATGCCGTTGCCGAAGCAATGGCAGTCGCGAATGTCGACGGCGTGACGACGCCAATCATAGTTGGTTCGTCGATCGGTGAAGCCGGAGCGATGCTCGGACTTCTCGACAAAATGTGGCGCGAGAATGAACCGATGTCGCCGGCAGTGTTCACGGTCAGCGTGCACAACGCAGCGAGCGGCTTGTTGTCGATCTCGATGAAGAACAAGGGCTATACCACGTCGATCGCAGCCGACTACGACACCCCGGCGGCCACGTTGCAGGAAGGTCTTGGCTTGATCGCGACCGGCACGGAGGCCGTCGTTTGCGTATGCGCTGACGAAGCCTCACCGCGCAGTTTGCTCGAACACGCGCCACACTGGGACATGCTCAGTGCCGCCGTCGTGCTACAACCAGAAGGCACGGAGGGCGCGCTCAGCCACCTGACCGTTGACGACTGCAGCGAAAACCGCAGCGGCATCTCGATCGCGCCCGCCGAGTTTGCTGAAGGCTTCTCGCACAACCCGCAGGCTGGCATGGCTGATCTCGTCGACGCAATCCAACGCGGCCAGACTGGCACACTCGCGCTCGATCGCGGCAATGGCCGTGGCTACCGCGTCACCTTAGACAACTGAGACTTGGTAACCGAGATAGGCACTGTGACGATCTTCCCCGCAATCACCGAAATCGTACCGCACCAGACCCCGGTGCTCGCCGTTGAGAAACTGACCAGTTGGAAACTCGGCCACGCACAGGGTGAACTGACGATTCTCGACAGCAACCCGTTCGTGCA
>CALCZA010000240.1 GCA_937906475.1 uncultured bacterium | reverse complement strand
GGCATGACAACGGCGCCAAGACGGGCGGCGAACACCGTCAACGGTCCGTCCAACGAATAGGATTCTATCCTGATGAAGCCGTCACAGGTGCTCGACATCCTTCGAGAACGTCACCCGGCTTCGTCTGGATAGAATCAGTTGGACGATGCCGCGTTGCAAGGCCCTATGGGCATCCGATCGCGGTAACCGCTGCCGCCAACTCGCCGAAGTCGTGGTCGCAGGCAATCGTGTTGCCAATCTGCAATCGTGGCCGTGACGACAATCGCGAGCAGGCGACCAAATGGGTGCGCATGGCCCAGGCAAACAGCGCCTGGTCGCGCAGTGTGCAGACCGCTGCCGCAATCGCTACCCTCGAATGGCGACCAAGACAGCGACAGACCATGAAATGCCTCAACTTGCTCATGATGAGTCAACCAACTCCGGCTCGGGCAACGTCAGCAATCGCTGCCGCACCATGTACCCGGTTTTGCACGATGGACAGTGCACCTCGTATTCGACAGGCGCGACTTCGTTCGCCGGCGACGCAGTCATCTGCGCCCCAAGCATCAAGCGACACATAGCCAGCTTGATCTTCCGCGATCGATTGCCGAGCAAGCCGTAGTGACGAATGCGCGGAAAGCCGCGCGGTAAGACGTGCAGCAAGAAGCGCCGTAAGAACTGCTTGCCTGGCAAATGCACGACACGTGAACGCCCCGCCTGTTTGCGATCACGACACCGAAACGAAACGCCATTGCTGCCGACGCTGAGGATGCGGCTATTACCAATCGCAACACGGTGCGTGTAGCGCGCCAGATACTTCAACACCTGCAGCGGCCCACCAAACGGCGGCTTGCTGTAGACGACCCATCGCTTGGCCCTCGCACGATCGAGGCACGCAGCAAACGCCGACGCATCTTGCAGTGGCGCGAGCGCACCTTGTAGTTGCAGCTCGCCACGCTCGTATGCGGCACGCAACATCGCCAAGAACTTGCCGCGGAACAGCGCGCCTAGCACGCGAACAGGCAGGAAGAATCCACGCCGGCAAGACACCCAACTGCGATCTGGCGTGAGGCCGCCACCCGGCACGACGCAATGCACGTGCGGATGATGACGCAGGTCCTGCGTCCACGTGTGCAGCACCGAGACGAAACCGATCTCGGCACCAAGGTGTCGCTTGTCGGCCGCAATCGTCTGCAGCGTGGCCGACGACGCGCGAAACAGAATGCCGTACAGCTCACGCTTGTTTTGCAACGCGATGCTCGCCACCTCTTCCGGCATCGTGAACACGACGTGGAAGTATTCGACCGGCAGCAAGTCATCGGCGCGATCCTCGAGCCACTTCGCTTGCCGCGCGCCCTGGCACTTCGGGCAATGCCGATTGCGGCAACTGTTGTAGGCGATTCGATGGTAGTCACACGAATCACACGACTCGACGTGACCGCCGAGCAGTGAAGTGCGGCATGCGGACAGGTCACGCATGACGCGGCGACGAGCCGGCGAGACTATCTCGGTGCGCAACAAGTCGGCGCCAAAGAGACGGATCACGTCGGCCACTTCGTGAGTGGTGCGAGGCATTAGGGCCTCGCTAGTTTGGGATTGCGAGTAGATCGATCGCCTTGCTCGCGACCCCCATTAGGCGGTGCGACACATGCGTGTAGATCGACGTGGTCGACAGGCTCGCGTGCCCGAGCAACTTCTGGATCGTGCGTAGGTCGACGCCAAGCTCAAGCAAGTGCGTCGCGTAACTGTGGCGAAGCGTATGAATGCTCACCGGCTTGTCGATGCAAGCCCGCTTGCGCGCGACGTGAAACGCCTTCTGCACGCTGGTCGGATGCATACCACGGTTACGGTCTTTGCCCGGAAAGAGCATTGTCTGCGGTCGCGTGACTCGCCAGTGACTGCGCAACAAATCGCGCAACGCCGCCGACATCGGCTGCATGCGTGAGACGCCACCCTTGCCTTTGCGAATGTGCACAAGCATGCGTTCGCTATTGATGTCGCGAACTTCGAGATTCACCGCTTCGCTGAGACGCGCACCCGTCGCGTAGATCAAGGCCAGGATCGCGCGATGCTTGAGGTTGGTCAGCGTGTCGATCAGGCGCCGCACTTCCTCCATGCTCAACACCACCGGCAACGCCCGCTTCTGTTTTGCATACGGGATGTGTTCGACCGCGAAAGTGCATCGAAGAGTCACGCAGTAGAAGAATCGCAGTGCGCACACCGCTTGGTTGAACAAGCTCCACGACACCTTCTGGTTGATCAGGTGCAGTTGGAACTCACGGATCTCGGCAGGACCGAGACGCGACGGCGTCTGGTCGAAGTGGCTCGTGAAACGCGCCACCATCGCGACGTAGGTGTTGATGGTGCGGGGCGCATAGTTGCGGATTCGAAGGTCATCGATCATCCGCTCGCGGAGAGTCGTCATCGGTCTTCCTCGTGGTTAGAGACTGCTCCCTGCCGCGAGGTAAGTGTCGGCCGTCGGCGCAGTGCGCGCGAGGGGGTGATGAGGCGATCGTGCTCTACCGGCGACTAAGCCAGGAGCGGGCTACCGCGGAGCGGTTTCGTCCAACGTCTTTGGTCACTCAGCTGCGATGCGAAGCGTCGTCTGCTGCATGGT
>CALCZA010000239.1 GCA_937906475.1 uncultured bacterium | reverse complement strand
GGCTTGCCCGACAAGTTTGAAGACCCAGGTCGCCCGAACAACCGTTCGTCCGATCGTGGTCTCGGCACCCTCAACCGCGTCGACCTGCCGACGTTGAACGTGCATAAGACGCGCCTCAACGATCCGCACCTCGCGATGATGGGCACCAACGACCAACCCGGCGACTTCCGCAGCAGTGGTTGCACCGCGTGCCACATGGTCTACGCCAACGACCGCGATCCGGTGCACTCCGGCCCGTGGGCGCAGTTTGGTAACCTCGGTTATGGCAATGTCGGCGCCGCCGCCGCGATGATGGGTAAGCCTGGATCGCCGCCGCCGAGCGTCGATCCGACCATCCCGCAGAATGAGCAAGGTCACCCGATCGTGCACAAGTTCACGCGGGCGATCCCGTCGAGCAACTGCATGGTCTGCCACATGCACCAGCCGAACTCCTTCTTGAACACCTACTACGGGTTCCAGATGTGGTCGTATGAGACCGACGGCGACAAGATGTTCCCGGCGGCGCAAGACGACAAGACGGCCGCCGAGCAATACGCGATTCTCGATCGCAACCCAGAGGGTGCGGCGCAGCGCGGCAAGTGGGGCGATCGCGAGTTCCTCAACGGCACCGCCGAGAAGATCAACGAAGGTCTCGAGCACACGCAGTTCGCCGACTACCACGGTCACGGTTGGATCTTCCGCGGAGTCTTCAAGACCGACCGTAAGGGCAACTTGCTCGACAAGGACGGCAAGGTCGTCGACTACGACAACCCCAAGAAGTTCGAAGGCGTGATTCCGAAGCTCGGCTCTGCGCCGACCGCCGACGACATCTGTCCGCCGAATGCACCGAACGCTGGCTGCTTCGCGCCGAAGCCCGGTCAGCCAGTGCACCTCAAGGACGTGCACGCCGAGCGTGGCATGCACTGTGTCGACTGCCACTTTGCGCAGGATGTGCACGGTGACACGCACCTCTACTCAGAGTACCAGGCGTCGCTGCAGATTCAGTGTCAGGACTGTCACGGCACGACCACGGATATCGCGACGATGCGCTTCTCCGGTCCGGCTGCGAAGCTGGACGAAACCGGCCAGAAGCAGGATCTGAGCACGCGCCTCAAGGACGGCTCGATCGTCGATACGCCGTGGGGCGAGCAGCGCTTCGAACGCGAGCGCGACGAGAACGGTCGCGTTCAGCTATACCAGCGTTCGATGCTCCACCCTGGCCTCAAGTGGAAGGTCAGCCAGGTCAAATACAGCGTCGAGAAGGCTCCGGACAACGAGGATTACAACGAGAAGGCGGCCTACGCCAAGTTGCAGTTGATGCCCGATGGCTCGTGCGCGCATACCGCCGAGAAGATGGATTGCGCGGCATGCCACACGTCGTGGATGACGTCGTGCTTCGGTTGTCACTTGCCACAGGAAGCGAACTGGCGCACCAACATGCACCACTTCGAAGATAAGAGCCTGCGTAACTGGGCGAGCTACAACCCGCAAGTCGCGCGTGATGATGTCTTCATGCTCGGGGTCTCGCCGAATGTGAAAGACAACAAGATTGCCGTCGTGCGTTCGTCATCAGCAGTCATGGTGTCGTCGACGGACTCGACGCGCGCTATCGCCTACAAGCAGCAACTGACGGTTGCCGCCAACGGCATGAGCGGCCAGTGCTTCAACACGCACTTCGCCCACACGGTGCGCAAGACCGAGACGCGCAAGTGCTCGGATTGCCACCTCAGCGACAAGAACGACAACAACGCGTGGCTCGCGCAGACCTATCTGCAGGGCACGAACTACGTCAACTTCTT
>CALCZA010000238.1 GCA_937906475.1 uncultured bacterium | reverse complement strand
GTCGAGCGTCACGGCAATTGGCTAGCAGCTGACGCTGGTCGGGTGCCGCGCCTGCCAACCGTGCCGCGCCTGCTGCGCTACTGGTATTGTGAGAGCACTAGCTTCAGTGCTTCTTCGGCAGCCGCGTAGTTCGTCTCGAGCACCGGCGCCAGCTTACGTGACGTCTCTAGCTCGTGGGCGCGGGTTGAGACCTGCAACTGCTCGCAGATCTCTTGCACGATCCTGGCGCCGAGGTTGCCCGAGGAGCCCTTCAGCGAGTGCGCCGCGCGCTCCGCCATGTCGAAGTCGCCAGTGGCCAGTCCTAGGCTGACGGCTTCGACTTTCGATGGACCGTCCTCCAGGAACATCTGGATAAGGTCAACCAGGAGTTCTGGGTCACCGTCGTCGGCGAAAGACAGAAGCTCATCTATTACTGCGTGATCTAGAACGTTGTTCATATTCCCCTCTGAGTGAGAGGATCGACTTCGCTCGAAGCTCAACTTGATCTACGACGAACGACGTCCCGGATCAGGATTTTGCGGCTGCACGCACTTCGTCGTCGGTCAGCAGGCGCTTGCTCGACTTGCCGACGTTTAGCACGCGGGCGACGCATTCGTCAGTCGGTTCGATGCCAAGGCGCTCCAGCACGAACGCAGCGTTCGAGCGGCCGGCCATTGGGCCGATGGCAATGCGTTGTTCGAGGCCCACCATGCTCGCTGGAACGCCGGAATAGACCGAATCGGCCAATTCTACGTCGCCCTTGCGGAACGCCTTGATGACGGCCGCAGCGTGCACGCCGGTGCCGGTCTCGAACGCGTCGGTACCGAAGATTGGGTAGTTGTGTGGCGTCTCGATTTCGAGCGCCTTGCCGGCAGCCGCGACGTAAGCGGGCAGCGTTGTCAGGTCGTTGTCGATCCAGCCGAGCAGCTTGCAGTTGACCAGCAACTGGTCCATCGGTGCGTTGCCGGCGCGTTCGCCAACACCGAGTGCCGTGCCATGCACGCGGTCGGCACCGGCTTCGATCGCGGCGAGGCAGTTGGCGATGCCGAGGTCGCGGTCGCGATGGCCGTGCCAGTCGATACCGATAGTCGGATCGTGCTCGTCGGCGAGTGCCCGCACGAACTTGACCACGGCCCGTGCTCCTGCCGGAGTCGAGTGGCCAACCGTGTCGCAGACGCACAGGCGGCGCGCGCCCAGTTCGATCGCCGTTGTATACAGCGCGCGAATTGTCTCGGGCTTGGCCCGCGTGGTGTCCTCGGTGACATACATCACCGGCAAGTTGTTGTCGCGAGCGAACGTCAACGCGTCCGCCGTGTTCTTCAGCATGCGCTCGAGGGTCCAGTCCTCGGCGTATTGACGGATGTAGCTGCTACCGATGAACGCGCAGACCTCGACCGGCATGCCGGCCTCCTGCGTCATGTCGACCACGGGTGCGATGTCGCTGACCACCGTGCGGCAGGCCACGTTCGCGCCGATCTTCAGCTTGTTGTCGGCGATGTGTTTCGCCAGCTTTGTGATGTCTTCACGAGGCCGGCCGCCTGCGCCGGGCAAACCGAGGTTCGCCGTGTGGATGCCGAGCTTGTCCATGCGCTCGATCAGGTCGATCTTCAGGTCGAGAGTCGGATCGCTTACAGCCGGCGACTGCAGGCCATCGCGCAGGGTTTCGTCGTCAAACTGCAGGGGCTTTGTGGGCCGAAAACTGCCGTCAGTCTGGTTCCAGTCGTGGATGAGGTCCGCAATACGCGTCATCCTCGGATTATGCCGTCAGTATGCGCGTACCGTGCCAGGACAAAAAAACACATGCACGCCGGTCACTGGTTCTGCGCTTCGGCGAAGCGTCAGCCGCCGCCGCCAGCCCCGGTTGCTGACGTCTTCTCGCCTTCGACGATCTTGGCGCGCGGTTGGGTCTTTTGCAGCGAATGGCTGTGGGCCCAGGCCATGGTTACGTCCCAAGGCAACATCACCGTGTCGAATACGAGGCTGAACGGCAGGTCGAGGGTCGCTAAAATGAACCGGAATGGCAGGGTTCCTGGCCCATCCCAGTGGCCGCCACTAACGGTCGCGATTTCGAACTTGCTCGTGCCCATTGTGAGGCCGCTCCATTTGTTTTTGCCCCCCGGGCTGCTTGCCCTGCCTGACAGCCATCTAGCGCCGCGAGTTCCCTGTGCAACAAGGTGCACCTCAGGGGGCAGTTGCAAACGTCATCCTGGTGTCACCCCCAGCGGAAGAACGCGATCACCCTTCTCGCGTGCCGCCCGCGCCTGCATGATCCGATCGTGATCGTTATGAAGTTCGGTGGCACCTCGGTTGGAGGTGCAGTCGCCATCCGTCAGGCTGTCGAAGTGGTGCGTAGTCAGCTGGACCGCGAACCCGTGGTCGTCGTTTCCGCGCACGCTGGCGTCACCGATGCGTTGTTTGCCATCGCCCGCGCCGCGACGACTGGCACCGCGGACACCGAACTGATCGCCGTCCGCCATCGCCAGATCCTCGCTGGCCTTGAACTCGACCGACATCTGCTCGATCCGTTGCTTGACGAACTGCGCGACTTGGCGCGCGGCGTTCGCTTGGTCGGTGAGTCGACCCCAAAAGTCATCGATGCCGTCGTCAGCTACGGCGAACGGTTGAGCGCGCGCGTCGTCGCTGCCGCGTTGACCGCCGGCGGCGTGCCTGCGACCGCAGTAGATGCGTTCGACGCCGGCATGCTGACCGACAGTTCGTTCGGTCGGGCTCGGCCGTTGCCGGACGAAGGGCGCATGCTGCGTCACTTGCAGACGGTCGCTGGTGTCCCGGTTCTGACCGGCTTCCTCGGCGCTGACCGCGACGGCAACATCACGACGCTCGGTCGCAACGGCAGTGACTATTCGGCCGCGTTGATTGGCGTCGCCCTGAACGCCGACGAGATCCAGATCTGGAAGGATGTCGATGGCGTGCATACGGCGGATCCGCGGCTCGTGAAGGATGCGCAACCAATTCGCCGGATGAGCTTTGCCGATGTCGCCGACCTCGCGTCGTTCGGCTCCAAGGTTCTTCACCCCGCGGCGATGGTGCCGGCGATGCAGCACGGCATTCCATTGCGCGTGCGCAACACCCTGTTGCCCGATGCCGAGGGAACGACGATCGCAGCCATGGTGCCGAGCGATCGACCGGTCATTCGTGCGATTGCGCATCGCACCGGCGTTGCCTTGGTGACAGTGCACTCGCACCGACTCGTGTCGCAGCACACGTTCTTGGCCAAGGTGTTTGCCAAACTCGATGAAATCGAATGCGATGTCGGGCCGGTTGCCGTTGGTGAAGCTGCTGTGACGGTGGCAATCGACGCTGCGTTTTCCGACCGAGCCGTCGAGTGCCTCGCTGCGGACGGCGAAGTGCAAGTTGCTACCGATCGTGCCGTTGTCGGTGTGATTGGTGACGCCGAGGTGCTCGAAAACGGTGGCATTGCCGAAGTTCTCGCCGAAGTCGCGACGTCTGGCATTCCCGTTCGATGCGCCGGTTTGGGTGCGGTTGGCAGCACGGTAGCATTTGCTGTCGATGCCGAGCGTTTGAGCGAAACCGTGCAACTGCTTCATCGTCGATTCTTCACTGCCCGATAGTCGGTCAGAGTCCGTTCCCGTTCCTCACCCAGCATGTTCAAACCGCCTTCCAGCCTAGTAATGCTCAGAGATGCTCTGATCGTTGCGGCCATCGCGGTGCTCACCGTGCAAGGGCTGCGGAAGTGGTATGGCGATCGCTATCTCGTGCCGTCCGACAGCATGCAGCCGTTCCTTTACGGCGATCCTGTCGTTGGCGACGTTGTGTTCGTCGACAAGTTCGTTAGCAAAGACGCGGTTCGTCGCGGCGACTCAGTTGTAGTGCGGCACCCGATTCGCACCGCCCACCAGTTGGTCAAGCGCGTCGCGTGTCGCGGCGACGAGAAGGGCAAGTCGTGGATCAACATCATCAATGGTGACATCTATCTCGGTGATAGCCGCCAGCACCTGCAGCGCGAAGTGAAGGACCCGAGCGAGGCGATGTCGCGCAGCGTGACGTGGGGCTTGGCTGGTGGCAGTGGCCCGGCGCGCGCCGTCTTGAACATGCACGCGGTGACGGAACCGGGTCTGATCGTCCCAGAGGTTGGGCCTTGGCAGTTGTCGCCGTGCGCCGCGAAGCTCGCCAACGTTCGCTCAGCGTTTCGTGTTCGTGCGCATGAGGCGCGGCACCGAAACCTTGACGACGGGGTTCTGCCACCCGGTGTGATCGGCACCAACCAACCTGTTAATGCGACGTTTGTCGACCTCACTGGTGCGCGTAGCGAAACGGGCGACAGCACGTCTGTTGTCGATTGCGGCATCGAGATGGAATTCGGTGACCGTCCGGAGATCGTGCTGTGCTCGATCGACAGCACGGACTTCACGACGACGTTCGTTTGGAATGCTCGCGGCAACACTGTCTCGGTTTGGTTGAACGGCACCTCAGTTCACGATGTCGCCAACGTGTTGTCTGGCAAATGGCAAGGCAAGCTGACGTTCGGCCGGCTCGACGGGCGCGACTTCGTCATGCTCGACGAGGCCTACACCTTGCCGCTCGTCAGTCCCGGTAAGGCAACTTCGCCGCTGCCGCGAACCTGGCTGCACGTTGGAGTGGTCGGCGAAACCGCTGCATCGATTCGCTCGCTGCGGGTCTTCCGCGATATCTTCGCCACGCGCGGCAACCATCAACTCAACGTGGGCGAACCCAAGTGGCCAGTGCACGTCGCGCCGGGGCACTGGTTCTTGCTCGGTGATAATTGCTTCAACAGCACCGACAGCCGTGGCTTTGGCGCTCAGCCAACCGCTGGTTTCCTCGGCATTCCGACTTACGTTCTCGGCCCACCAGCGCGCGCGCGCCGGTTGCGCCCATGATTGAACCAGACAAGCAAGAACCAGAAGGCGAAGGCGGATCCGATCCCGGCCTCGTGCTGGCGACCGGCACAGTTGTCTACGGCGCGATGAGCGCCGCGGCTTTGTTGTGGCTGTGGGCGCGAGATCGCACAGATGCCTTGAGCGAGCAGGCGATCGGCGAATACGGGCCACTGGCATCCTCGGGCGTTGGCCTTGGCGTTGGCCTGATTGGCGCATGGATTCTTTGCCAGGCAATTAAGCGCTTCGAGAGCCTCAAGGACGTCGCCTCGGCAGCGCACCGGTTGTTTGCCCGAGCCAGTGACGGCGTTGCGATCTCGTTCGTACTGATATCTGCTATCGCCGAGGAGTTGTTCTTCCGGTTGGCCGTGCAGGACCTGTTTGGTCTGTTTGGTTCTGTTGCCGTCTACGTCTTGCTTAATAGCAGTGTCGGAGGCTGGCGGTGGCTGGTCTTCACGTTTGTCCACGCAATGGTGCTCGGCCTGATCGTGCATCTCGGCTTTGGCCTGCTTGGCTCAACGACCGCACACGCCGTAATCAACTATCTCAGTCTTCGTCGGATCCAGGATTCATGATCAATTTGCGCCGGTCGAGTTTGCTCGTTGTCGTTGCGGCTATCACTTCGTTGGTGGCGCCCGTGGTGTCGCAAGGCAGGCCTAATACCAATAAGCCCCAGGCCAAGCCGAAGACGCCAAACACGATGCGGTTGCCGCAGGCGGTTGTGTTGCCGGTTGGCAAGAGCGAGATCAAGATCGATGGATCTTTGGTCGACTGGCCCAAATTGCCGGCGATGCAGTTGAACGACCGCAGCCAGCTATCGGGCACCGGTCATGGCGCATGGCGTGGGCTCAAGGATCTGAGTGCGTTGGTGTTCATGATGTGGGGCGAAGAAGGCCTCTACATCTCGTGCACGGCGCAAGACGAATGGCACCGTGCGCTCGATGTCAATACGTTGTTACTGACGGAGATTCCGGCGGCGGACTCGCTGGTGTTGTCGTTCGATCCCGATCGCAATACGCGGTCGAATGGTCCCGACCCGGGCCGCCGCGACGATCGCGAGTTCTGGCTCGCCGACGAGAAAGGGCGCGAAGTCGTGCAGTGGGATCGCCTGCGCGGGACCGCTCGCGTGTTGCCTGATCCGGCGCGAATGGTTGTGCTGCACGACAAGGAGCACGGCATTACGACCTACGAGGCGCTGATCCCGTGGTCCGAGATCTTGCCGCCTGGCAAGCAGCCGTATGTGAGCCTGTGTGTCGACATGCAGATGGTGCTCAATGACTTTGATGAGTCGACCGACGCCATGCCGCAGACCCGGATGGGCTGGACGTTTGGCCATGGCCCGGTGGTCGATCCTGGCTTGCTGGGCACGCTCATGCTGGTTGGCGATAACTCGCCGATGCGTGGCGTGATGCCGGAGTTCCCCGCCAAACCGGGCACTGCGGAGCCGCCTGCTAAGCCGATCGACTACTGGCGCGAAATGAGCGCGCGGCTGATTCAGAATGAAGCCATCACCTACGACGGCACGTTGACGCCTGCGGAGACCGGCGGCATGAAGCGGTTGAAGGTGCTCGAAGAACTGGACGAGCACCTCGCGCGTTTTCCTCGCGTCGACAACCTCGAACTTTTTCACCGCATCCATCGCCGCATGAACCGTGAGGTTGCCGGCTTGATGGGACGCGGTTTGCCCTACTGGTGGCGTTTGCGCATGCAGGCGGTCTCTAAGCAGGCCGCTGATGTTGTGATGCCGGGGGCGGTGCGTTTGTTCCGGTTGCCGATGGGTGGTTGGCTGGTGCGTTCGGCTACGAAGAGCTACTTGATTGACGCCGCCGGCAACGACGTGGCGGAGTGGCTGTGGGGTGGTGCCGAGATGTGTCTGTTGACGCAACCGTTGACGATGGTGCGTCGCAACGACCAGTTGCTACTGCGCATGTTCACCGCCAAGCCGGTGCGGCCGGTGTATGCGCACATTGTGTTCCACCTGCCGGTCGTGGCGATGGAGAAGATGCCGCTGGTTGTGCCGGGTAAGGGCTATGCCACCGAGCCAGCGACGTCACCGAACAAGACTGGCACGACCGTGCACTCTCTCGGTCGCAAGTCGGCGGACGGTTCGGTTCCTTACGACCTCAGCTACCGTATCGAGACGATTGGCTGTCCGTCGGTGATGATCGTCGGTCCGACGCTGAAGGCGGAAGACGTCGAAGAGAAGTCGGTCGGCGTCATGATCGCGTCGTCTCGAAATATCGAGATCGTCGCGATCGCCAACAAGGTCAAGCCAGGCGTGATCTTGTTCGACGATGCTTTCCTGGCTTCGAACGATGCAAAGGTCGCTCGCGTCACGCTTGGTAACATTCACCAGTTGCAGCGATCGCTGCTCCCGCACAAGTCAGTAGTAATCGCGCCTGGCGAGTCGTGGACTGCGGAAAGGCAGTGAGTGTCGCCATTGCCTCGTTGAACAAGAACAAGCCAGCGAGCGACAAGGACATCGCTGCCGCTGCCGCGGCGAAGAAATTGAAGGTGTTCCCTGTCATGTTCGGGCGAGCCCAGGCAATGCTTGGCATCATCAAGCAAGCCAAGCGCTGTCCCGGTCGGCCGCGCAAGAATGCGTCTCCAGTTCTCGACAGCACGCTCAAGAGCATCATTGCGATCGTGAGGAGCGGGGAGCTTGAGAAGGCCCGCTACCATAAGGCTCTCGAACGCATTCAGCGCCCCGTCAACTACTTGGTCTACAGCAACGGTTAGCGCCGAACTATTATTGGCCAAGCAGGTTGCGCCAATACGGCCCGTCGCGCTCGGCTAGGCGACGTTCGATGAACTCGCCAAACGCTGGAATCAGGCGCGTGGTGGATTCGCCGCCAACGCCATTGGGTTGATTTGGATGTAGCGCGCGTCCATTTAGATGGGTGACCGGTCCGATGTCGCGCAGCGTGCTCGAGAGGAAGATCTCCTCGGCCGACGCGAGGTCGTTGCCGGTGAGGTGTCGCTCCTCGACCCGTTCGCCAGCCTTCGGCAATAACTCGAGCAGCATGCTGCGGGTGATGCCGGCCAAGATCCCGGCATTGAGCGGCGGCGTGCACCAAACGCCATCGATCCGCGCGAACAGGTTCGATGTCGACGCCTCGGTCACCGAGCCGTCGTGGTTAAGCATGATGCAGTCGGTAGCGCCGCTGGCCTTCGCTTCCGCCAGGCCGAGCACGTTGTTGAGGTAATTGCCGCTCTTGGTTGCCGGGTCGAGGGCGCGCCGGTCGTTGCGCAACCGGTCGACCATCGCCAAATGAACGGGTTTGCCGACGGCCAACTGCAGCGGCCGGACCATCAGGACCCAGCGCGGCGGGCTGTTGGCGTAGGCCACGTCGATATTCGGGGCGTCGCCGGTGCCACGGGTCACGATGATGCGCACGTAGCTGTCGCCATGGTCGGCCTGGGCCATGGTTTCTGCGACCCGGCGGGCGACGTCGATCTCGCTCAAATCCAGCTCCATGGCTAGCGAGGCTGCGGAGGCCTGCAGACGATTCCAGTGCTCGGACCACGTCAGGGGCACGCCATCGTGAGTTCTGACGACTTCATAGATTGAGTCGCCGAACAGGAAGCCGCGGTCGAGCACCGGGATACGGGCGTCAGCCTCAGAACTGATCTGCCCATCAACGTTGCACAGGTTCGCCATATGTCGCGAGAATGGTAAGCTGCCGAGCCTTCATGTGCGGCTTCATCTCAATCTTCGGCCCTCCCGGATCCGACGTCATCCACGACGTCATCAACGGCCTCGTGGCCATCCAGCACCGCGGGCAAGATGCTGCCGGCGTGGTTGCGTTCAAAGACAAGTTTCAGGCCAAAAAGGGCCTTGGCCTTGTCCGAGAGGTCTTTCAGGACAAGCACCTGCAACGATTGAAGGGGCATATGGCCGTTGGCCACGTGCGCTACCCGACCGTTGGCCTCGGTGAAGACACCGACGTGCAGCCATTCTGGCTGGACTACCCGGTGGGCGTCGTCATGGCGCACAACGGCAACGTCACCAACTTCCACGAGCTGAAGCGCACTTATTTCGGCGAACGCAAGATCACACTCGGTAGCAACTGCGACCTGGAAGTCGTGCTTTATGTGTTTGCGGACGCGCTGATGCGTCGCAAGACCGCCAGCCTCAACATCGACGACGTCGAGGCCGGCGTTAAAGAGGTGTTTGAGAAGGTTAAGGGCGCCTATTCGGTCTGTGGCGTGACCCAAGAAGGCCTCTACGCCTTCCGCGATCCCTTTGGCATCAAGCCGTGCATTTTCGGCAAGAAGGAGACGCCGGACGGCACCTTCTACGCGGTCGCCAGTGAGTCCGTGGTGCTCGACGTCGCCGGATACGAGATCGTTCGCGACCTCGCTGCCGGCGAGATGCTTTGGATCGGCGCGGACCGCGTGCCGCAGTTCCGCCAGGTTGGCAAGGCGCCGCACCGTCCGTGCATTTTCGAATACGTCTACTTCGCCCGGCCCGACACCTTCCTCGATGGCGTCTCGGTTCACGAAGCGCGCATGGAGATGGGCCGCCGCATGGCGACACGCTTCAAGGAGACCGGATTGAAGGCAGATGCCGTGATCCCGGTGCCTGAATCGGCCCGCACTGCGGCGCAGACGATGGCCGAAGGCCTCGGCTTGCCGTGCCGCGAAGGCTTCGTCAAGAATCGCTACGTTGGCCGCACGTTCATCATGCCGAACGACAAGGCGCGCCAGGCCACGATCCGTGCCAAGCTCAACCCGATCCGTGCGGAGTTTGAAGGCAAGGCCGTCATCATCATGGATGACTCGATCGTGCGCGGGAACACCAGCCGCCACATGGTCAAGATCGCACGCGCCATGGGTGCTGCGAAGGTCTACTTCGCCTCCTACTCGCCGCCGCTGCTCTACCCGTGCCTCTACGGCATCGACATGGCGACCAAGCGCGAGTTCATCGCCCGCGACCGTACCGACGAAGAGATCGCTAAGGAACTCGGCGCCGACGCCGTGGTCTACCAGACCGTCGAGCAGATGGAGGAAGCCGTGCGCGCATCGAGCAAGACCGACCTCAAGTTCTGCAAGGCCTGCTTCGAAGGCACCTACCCGACCGGCGACATCACCGAGGAAATGCTCGGCGACATCGAGCAAGACCGCGTCGCCGCCGGAAGCTGCAAGTAGCCGGGGATCGGTAGCTATCAGCGGTTTGGGCGCAGTTTCCTGCGTTAGCCGCGCTTGACGCGGCCGCGCAGGCGGGGCACTAGCATCAGGGCTTCGCGCGCGATGGCGCCGTCCATCTTGGACTGACCGACGCGGCGGTCGACGAAGTGGATCGGGACTTCGCGGACTTGGAAGCCCTTGCGGCGCATGCGGAACGCCATCTCGATCTGGAATGCGTAGCCCTGTGCATGCACGGCTTCGAGGTCGATTTTGCGCAGCGCGTCAGTGTGGAAGCAGCGGAAGCCGGCCGTGTTGTCGCGGATGCCGGAACTCAGCATCATGCGGGTGTAGAGGTTGGCCCCGCGCGACAGCATGCGGCGGCGGAAGCCCCAGCCGACCGTGCAACCGCCCTTGACGTAGCGGCTACCGATAACGAGTTGCGCCTCATCGGATGCGTAGACGAGGCGCGGCAGGTCCCACGGGGCGTGGCTGAAGTCGGCGTCCATCTCACAGACGCGCTCGTAGTCCCGTTTCATTGCGAACGCGAAGCCGGCGAGGTAGGCCGTGCCTAGGCCTTGCTTGCCTTCACGGTGCATCACTTGGATGCGCGAGTCGGTTGCCGCCATGCGGTCGGCGATCTCACCGGTGCCGTCGGGCGAACCGTCGTCGACGATCAGGACATCACAATCGAGGTAGTTGTGCACCGCTTGCACGATCGGCTTGACGTTGCCCTTCTCGTTGTAGGTCGGGATGACGACCAACGTGCGCCACGGCGACTTGTGCGGGCGCGTCGGCACGGGTCCACGACCTTCGGCTACGTGCTTTTCCGCGGATGCGATCGCGGCAGTTTCGTTCTGCTCTTGCAGAACGACGATGCGTGCGCTGTTGATGCCGATGCTGATCATCGCTTCGACTTCGGCGAAGTCTTTGGCCACGACCAACCGTTCGGCAATGGCGCGTGGTCTTGGCGGTCTATTATGGAGCGGTGTGACCTGTGGCTGAAGGATCGGATCGCGTGCGGATTGGGCCAAGGCTTGCGGGCGGGTTGAGATGGAAAAACGCGCTCAATGGAGCGTTCGGCAGTCTAGTTGCGATCGCGTATCGGGTCGAAACCCAAAGCGGCGCCTCAGTCGCTCTTCACGCCGAAAAAGAGGCCGTCGCCGAGCGGCACGATGACCGACTGCAAGTTGGGCGCAGCCATCGCGGCATCGAGGAACGCGCGGATCGCAACTTCGGTCTCGCCATCGCCATCTGCAACTTGGCCACCGGCGAGCACGTTGTCGGCGAGCAAAATGCCGCCCGGACGTAATAGTCGCAGCGCGTGCTTCATGTATGTGACGTAGCCCGACTTGTTTGCGTCAAGAAATACGGCGTCGATTGAGTCATCCGGAAGATCGGCCATGGTCTTGGCGGCATCGCCGATGCGGACTTCGATTTTGCCCGCCTGGTCAGACTTGGCGACCCATTCGCGCGCAAACTCAGCGTGGCTGCGTTCGAGTTCGAGCGAGACGACGCGGCCGGCGGCCGGAATGCCGCGAGCCATCGCAATCGCCGAGTAGCCCCCGAGCGTGCCGACTTCGACCACGTTCATCGCATTGATGGCCCGCAACTGCAGTTGCAGGTAGGCGGCTTGCTCCGGGGCGATGTGGATTTCGGGCAGTCCAGCCTTGGCCGCGGCGATGCGCAGGCCGGCCAGGTAGTCGTCCTCCGGGATCGTTTTGGTGGCTAGGTAGGCGAACAGGCGCTCATCGACTGGGGTGCTCGTCTTCGACATGCCCAAAGCCTAGACCGTCTGACGAGGGAGCGAGAACCAGAACTTCGCTGCGTTGCGATCCTCGCTTGGTCGCTGGGCCAAAAGCCGGTATCCATTGAGGGTGTGACCACTACCTTCGATCCAGCTAAAGCCAAGACCCGCCTCCTCGAACTCGTTCGCGAACGAGCCTACAAGGACGGCATCGACATCTTGCTTGCCTCGGGCAAGCGCTCCGACTTCTACATCAACGGCAAGAAGGTCTCGTTGCACCCCGAGGGGTTGTGGCTGATCGCCAAGCTGCTGCTCGATAAGCTCAAGGCCTACCCCGAGATTACCGCGATCGGCGGTTTGACGCTCGGCGCGGATCCGCTCGCCAGTGCCGTCGCGGCGCTGTCCTGGGAATCGGGCCAGAACCTGAGCGCGTTCTTGGTCCGCAAGGAAGCCCAGGACCACGGCCTCGGCGCACGCATCGAAGGCGATCTCGAAGCCGGCCAGAAGGTTTGCGTCATCGAAGACACGGTCACGACGGGTGGCTCTGCCAAAAAGGCCATCAATGCCGTTCTCGCAGCCGGCGCCGTGCCGGTCGTCGTGATGGCGATCGCCGACCGCGAAGATCCGGACGCCGCGCCGTTCCGTGCCGAGTACAAGGTTGAGTGCCTCGTGACCCTGAGCGAGATTCGCGCCTCGTGACCGGCAATGCCGGCATGCGCACGGTCGCGATTGTGCCGGCCGCGGGCGTTGGCGCGCGCATGGGCCAGGACAAGGCGTTGCTCGATCTCGGTGGTGTGACCGCGATCGAACGCATCGTGACGACCTGCCACACGGCTGGCGTTGACGAAGTCATTGTTGTGCGGCGCACGGATGCGGCGCCGATTCCCGATCACCTCGACGCACTTGTCGTGACGACGAGTGGTGAAGGTGAGATGGCTGACAGTCTGCGCCTTGCGTATTTGAAGGTGCCGCGCGACGCCGAAGCGGTGTTGGTGTTCCCCGTTGATCACGCGTTGGTCGAAGCGGACACGGTGTTGGCATTGCGCGCCAAGTTGCTGCGCGATGACAGCGCGATGGCTCTACCTCTCTATCGTGGCAAGCCAGGTCATCCGATTGCGATGACGCGCACGGTGTTTGCGGAGATCGATCGTGATGGCGCGTTGTTGTCCGACGTGGTGCGTCGTGACCAGGATCGTGTTTCGGTTGTCGCGACTGCGAACCCGTGGGTGCGCGCCGACATGGATCATCCGGAAGACTTGCGCGCGGCGCGGTGTGCGCTAACCGGCGAACCGTGGAATGCAGTGGCGCAGATGTATCGCCATCGCAGTCACCGCTCGTTCGAGTCAGGCGAACTGCCACAAGCGCAGATTGAGCGGCTTGTCGATGCGGCGCGCCATGCGTCGACGTCGAGTTTTACTCAGGCTTACTCGGTCATTGCAGTCCGTGATCCGGCGATCAAGGCGGATTGCGCGCGGTTGTGTGCCGGCCAGCAGCAGATTAACGAAGCGCCGGTGTTCTTCGCGATCTGCGCGGACTTGCACAAGATCGCCGTCGCGTGTGGCAAGCAGGGTACGGCGGTCCAGGCGCAGAGTCTGGAGTTGTCTTTGCAGGCGACGATTGATGCAGCACTGCTTGGCCAGAACTTGCAATTGGCAGGCGAAGCCGAGGGTTTGGGCGGATGCATGATTGGTGCGGCACGCAACCATCCGATTGAGATCGCCGAGCGCTTGGGGTTGCCGAAGCACTGCATCGTCATCTTTGGCATGACGATGGGTGTGCCAAAAGACGACCCGATACCGCGCGGTCGCATGCCGTTGCAAGGTGTGTTGCATTGGGATCGCTACGACGAAGAATGCATCGACGACGTACTGCAGGCCGCCGACGATGGTATGCGCGCGTGGGCTAAGCAGACCAACGCCGAGCGCGGTGGCTATGCCGGCCGCCCAGTTAACGAAACCAAAGGCTGGGCCGAGCGCATGGCTCGCATGTGGGGCGGCGACAGTCAGTATGCCAAGGCGCGGGAAGTGCTCGCTGATGAGTTGACGCAGTTGGGCTTCGGCCTCGGTAGCTGAGTTTTCGGAGTGGATGCTTCGTTGCAGGGCGTCGACGCACCGGGACTGGCGCAATGCTGTATTCGTTAGCGCATCGTCATGCGTCCGCTAGCCATCACCAGTCTTCTCGCCGTTGCCGCTGTCTTGCTGGCGCAAATCGTAAAGTCTGACAAGTCTGCGCCGCCGTCCGCACTCCAAGCCGCTTAGCTGTGCACGCCCGGCGCTTCTAGACCGGTCTTCTCGACCCACTCGACGTAGCTGCCTGGGTAGCGATCGGCTGGTTCGCCGCGCATGCAGGCGCTGACGTCGAGGACCTTGTTGGCTAGACCGCGCAAGAACGTGCGGTCGTGGGAGACGAAGATCATCGTGCCCTCGAAGGTGCGCAGTGTCTTGACGAGCATCTCCTTCGTGTCGAGATCGAGGTGGTTGGTCGGTTCGTCCAACACCAAGAAATTTGGCGGGTCGAACAGCATCAGGGCGAGCACCAGGCGCGACTTCTCGCCACCGCTCAGGTTGGCTACGCGCTTGTCGTGATCGTCGCCTGAGAAGCCGAATGCGCCCAGTAGCGTGCGCTTGGCGCCGATTGACTCGAGATTAAACTTCTGGTCGATCTGTTCATAGACGGTCAAGCTGGAGTCGAGCAGGTCGAGCGACTGCTGCGCGAAGTAGCCCATCTTGACGCTGCCGAGTTTGACGTTGCCGCCGTCGGGTTGGAGGTGGCCGGCGATCATCTTCAGCAATGTGGTCTTGCCGGAGCCGTTCTGGCCCATCACGCACCACCGCTCGCCGCGCTGTACTTCGAAGTCGAGGCCAGCGTAGATGTGCTTCTTGCCATACGCCTTGTCGACGCCCTGCAACTTGACGATGTCGTCACCACTGCGTGGCGGTTGGCGGAATTGGAACGAAACCACTTCGCGCTTACGCGGCGGTTCGAGTTGATCGATTTTGTCGATCTTCTTCTGCTTGCTTTGCGCCTGCGCGGCCTTCGCGACGTGCGCGCCGAAGCGATCGATGAAGCGCGTCATCTTGGCAATCATCGCTTGCTGACGTTCGTAGGCGGCTTCCTTCTGGGCGGAGCGCACTTCCTGCTCGCGCATCATGAAGTCGTAGTCGCCGCCGTAAGAGATGAACTGGCCGTCGTCGACGTCGATGATGCGATGCACGACGCGGTTCATGAAGTCGCGGTCGTGGCACGTCATCAGCACGGCGGCCTTGGTGCCCTTTAAGAAATCCTCGAGCCAGAGAATGGACTCGATGTCGAGGTGGTTGGTCGGTTCGTCGAGCAGCAGCACATCGAAGTTGCCGAGTAGCACTTTGGCCATGCCGACACGCATCTTCCAACCGCCGGACAGTGCGCCGACGTCGCCGGCAATCTGCTCATCGTCGAAGCCGAGGCCGTGCAGCACTTCCTTGGCCTTCGGTTCGAGTTCGTAGCCGCCGCTGTCTTGGTATTCGCCTTGGATCTCGCCGTAACGCGCCAAGATCTTTTCCATCTGGTCGGCTTTGTCGGGGTCGGACATGTCCGCCTCGAGTTGCTGGATCTCGTGGTGCAACGCACCGGCGCGTCCGCTGCCTGCGATCGCTTCATCGATGACGGCCTTGCCCGACATCTCGCCAACGTCCTGCTTGAAGTAGCCGAGCGTCAGGCGCTTGGGTAGCACAACGTCGCCTTCGTCCGGCGGATCCTCACCGACGATCATGCGGAACACGGTCGACTTGCCGGCGCCGTTGGGGCCAGTCAATCCAACGCGCTCACCGGGGTTGAGTTGTAGCGACGCGTCGACGAACAGGATCTGGTGCCCGTGCCGCTTGTTGATTCCGCTCAGGGTGATCATTGGGGGCGAACACCATAGCGATGGGGCCGGACGGCGAAAGCCCGGTCAGGTCGCTAAGGGCAGATCGGCCGCACTTATCGCCGGCCGCACACATCGCTCAGCGACCGAGGTGGATCTGCATACCCTACCCGGTTCACACCGCAGATCCGCTACCGCACACAGGTTGTGGTTTGTACCGGGTACAGTACGCAGGCTACTTGAGCTTCTTGGCATTGCCGCCGGACGGCGTGCCATCGCGCACGACGATGTTGCCGTTGTGCGTCTGGATGTAGAGGCGGCCCTCGGTTTGTTCTTCGCCGAGGCGACAGAGCACGCTGCGACGTTTGATTGTCGCGTCGTGGATGGCGGATGGCGTCTTGATCTTGCCGTTGTGCGTGGCGGCTTCGAGCCAGCACCGCGCTTCTTCAGGCACTTGGATGACGATGTCACCGTTGTGGGACGTGATCCGGCCGTCGAGGTCGTCTTCGGATTGCACTGCCATCCTGACCTCACCGTTGTGCGTCTTGACCCAGGTCTTCTTGTGGCGCGAAGTACCGCGCACATCGCCGTTGTGGGTTTCGATGCGCATTGTGCCGGTGGTGCCATTGCTTTCGATGTCGCCGTTGTGGGATTCGAGCTTGAGCGCGAGATGCTCCGGTACCTGCATCGTGAAGCTGAACGACGGCGAACGGTTGTTCATGTCTGGACGCGGGTAGTCGCCGTAGATGCGCAGGGTTTTGCCCTCTAGGCCTTGTCCGACCGACATGCGCTCCAGATTGCGGTCTGCTTCTTCCTGCGTGTGGCCGCGCACTTTGATCTTGGCGACGACGTGGACCATGTCATCCGCCTCTCCGCGGGCGATCTTGATGTCGCCATTGTGCGTTTTGCAGTCCAGCGTCAACGCTTGTGCAAGTGGCACATTGACCACAATGGTCTTGGAGGCGACGAAGCGAGGGTAGGAACACGCCACTGCGAACAGTGGTACGAGCAGGAGGGTCTTTTGCATGGTGGAGAGCTCTGACTAACGCGACATGCGTGCGACTTGACGCGCAGAGATTTCCAGAACGCGAACTTTGTTCGGTATAGCCCGCGGTGTAGCCCGCGGACCGGCGTCCTAGAGCGGACGCTGGAACGTAACCGAAAGCATGGGTCGGAAGGCAGGAGTGCCGTTCTGACGCGTGCCAAACCACTTCACGGTGCGTCCCGTAGTGGACGATTCGTCGCCTCTCAGGATCCAACCGTGATTGTTCGCTGGCGTATCGAGCCAGAGTTGCGCATTGGAGACCATGGTTGCAGTCGAGGCCCAGGTGTACGAGCCAGTGGCGTTGACGAGGCGTGAAGCGCTGATCGTCCCGGTGAAATCACCGCCAGCTGTACCCCAAGGTGTGGAGCCAGACGTGGATTCCGCCCAGGTTACGTCACCGCCAGTCGCGATGGCTCCAATGCCGGCGCTGATGGCGACGCTGGTGCCTTCTGTCCAACCTGAGGTCAGACGGTGCAGGTCGAATGTGTGAGCACCGATTGGGTTCGTCACTGCCGTAAACGTGCATCGAAGCTGCAGGCTCGCCGCTGTGACCGAGGCACCAGACGGCAGGTTGCCAGCGACGTCGAACTCCATCAGTGCACGCCTAACTCCGACGGCTGTGGGAGTGAGATTCGCCGCATTGCCTGCGACCATCTCATCATCGCCGCCATTGCCATTACTACTCTCGCTGTAGATCGTGCTGTCCTGGCTCGCCGAGATCGTCACGGTCGAAGTCGCGGCGACCGCCGTAAACGACTGGGTGACTTGCGAGCTGCCGCCGGGGCCCGTCGCAATCAATCGAATGGTGTAGTTCTGGGAGAACGGTGCGACGTTGGGTGAAGCGATCGGGAATAGCGTGCTAACGGTGTCGGTCACCGTGACCCCAGTGCGGTCGATGGTGCTGTTGTTGTCTAGATCCCACTGGTAGGTCGTGGCATTGGCCGACCCGGATGCGTCGAGCGTGACCGTCGAAGTGGAGTAGCCCGAAGTCACTGTTGCGGCGGAGATCGTGACGGTGAAGCTCGCCGTCACGACGCCGTTCGCAGTGATCGTTTCCGTCGTCGAGTCCGTGCCGCCGGGACCGGTTGAGGTCAATGTGGCCGTGAACGTGCCGGACGAGGTGTAGGTGTGCGTCGGGCTTTCCGTGGTCACGGTCGCCGAACCATCACCGAAGTCCCAGACGTAGCTGGTTGCGCCGGTGCTTGTGTTGGTGAACGTGACGGGGAAGGAAACCGTGCCGGAAGTTACCGATGGCGTGAAGCCCGCGACCACCGGTGTGAACACCTCGATGAAGTTGCTCTTCGTTTCCGTCGTCGTGCCAGCCGAGTTGGTTGCCGTCAATGCCACCGTGTAGGTGCCGACCGCGGCGTAAGTGTGCATCGGGCTTTGTTGCGTTGACGAGTTGCCGTCGCCAAAGTCCCACGACCAACTGGTCGGGATCCCGGTGGACGTGTCGGTGAATTGCACGGCAAGCGCAGCCGGGCCGCTCGTGGGCGTGGCGCTGAAGTCGGCTGTCGGAGGACCGACAGCAACTACGAGATCGGACTTGGTGACTGCGTCACTGCCGACGTCGTTGCTCGCGGTCAACGCAACCGTGAACATGCCGCCTGTCGTGTAGGTGAAGCTTGGGTTCTGCTCTGTCGAGTCGACGGTGCCGTCGTTGTCGAAGTCCCATTGCCAGGCAGTTGGCGTGCCGACCGAGATGTCGGTGAACTGCACCGCGAGCGGGATGGCGCCGGTCGTCGGCGTCGCCGTGAAGTCGGCGAGCACACCAAACGTCTCGTCGAGAAACGCGACCATTATGTCGGTAGTGCTTGGCGTGCCGAGGTTGCTTGCGGCGGTCGTATAGGTGGCGAAGCCAACACCAAACGTGCTGCTGGGCGACGAGAACGTGCCGAAGCTCGGTTCGGTTGAGTTGCCGTCACCGTCTGCCGATCCGATCGTCGTGACACTGAAGCGGTGCGGCAGAATGGTGCCAGCGAGTGCTTGGGACACGCCGACGAGGAAGATGTCCGTCGAACCGTTGTCGTCGTTGGGGCGCAAGAAGTCGATGTTGGTTGCGTCGGATTCGAACGCGATGTTCGCACCATCGGCAGAGATCACTGGGTTGCGCGCCGAGCCGTCGCCGATTGCGGCGGACTTGCTCGATAGTTGCTGGTTGAGCAGCGTCGAACCGGCGCCGTTACTGTCAAAGACGTAGACGTTGGTTGTCGCGGTCAGTGATGGTGCAAGGTCGGTCTTGTCCGATTCGTAGGCGACCAACGTGCGGCCATCGCCAGCTACGTAGATACTGGCATTGCCGCTAGCGCCACCTGTGCCTTCACCGCCTGCGGAGGTCAGGCTGGCGCGCACTTTTAGGAAGGGTCCATTGCCGCCGCTGATGTCGGTGTAGAAGACGTCGCGTACACCGTTCGTGTCGGCCACGATCATGTCTGTTGCATTGGACTCGAACGCGATTGCGCTGCCAGTCGCATCGATGGCTGGATTGACGCTCCCACCATTGCCACCGTTCGCCACGTTGGACACTTCGTGACTGATCAACTCGGTGCTGTTGGTCGCGATGTTGCGGACGTAGATATCCGCTGTGTTCGGGCCATTGGTGTCACCAAAGCCAGTGACGAGGTCCGTCGCTATGGATTGAAACGCAACCATGTTGCCGTCCATCCCGCCGACCGTTGCCATCGTCGAACCGCCATTGGCGACTGTGGTGTCACCATTGATGGCGCTGACCAACACGGCGTTGCCGTTGGCGACAAGGTCCAGGTTGCCGGCCGAATCGGAAACTAAGTCCACTGCGGTGCGGAAGATGTCAGTGGCGCCGTTGTTGTCGCCACCGATGAGGTCCGTCGCGTCAGACTGGAAGACGATGAACAGCGTGCCGACGCGGCCTGGTGCCGAGAAATTGCTGTTGGCTTCCCAGGTGACTTGCGGGCGCGATGAAGCGCCATTGCCGGCAGCGGTTAAGTAGGCCGCGCGACTTACGAGGGTGATGTCGCAGACCGCGTCGGCTGCGGTTGTGACGAAGCCGCCTTGGCCCCATTCTTCGATCTGCTGCAAGAACACGGCCGAACCACCGGGCACCGTGCGGATCACTCCATCACGGTCGGAAGCCTCGTCGATGCCATCGTGATCGTCGTCTGCTACGCCGTTGCGACCACCACGAGTTGGCAGGATGCCGCTGTCAAGCGCCCACAGGACACGCGGGTCGGTGACGAAGTGGCGAGGCTCGTCAGATGGCACGTTGCCAGCTGCGATCGCCAACTCTTGCACGGATTTGGTGCGCAGGTCGAACGACACCGCTGGCGCTTGCCAGTCCTTGACCGGGAACGTGGTGAAGTCTTGGCTGTCGTGACACTCCGCGCAAGCTTCTGGCGAGTTGTTGGGGAACGCCGAACCTGGCACCGGGCCGAGGTGCGGTTGGGAGCCACCGGTTTGCACTGAGATTGCCGACGACACGAAGGCGTTTGTGTCGTCAGCCTGCATGCTGTGGCATGTGGTGCAGCGCGGATGCCGAAACTTGCCGGCCAATGATTGGCTGAACGCACTGGTGTCGACGTCTTGTGAGCAGATGCTTGCAACGAAGACATCGCTAGCGGCATTGCCGTCGAGGACGTAATCGCGGCTCAGTGGCGTTCCCGCCCCGTCGGCGTTTATTGCATCCGACGCAGTCGTGAATGCCAACAGCACGATGTCTCGTTCGGGAAACGAGCCAATCGCTGGCACAACCACCCCTGTCGAGCAGGCCTCGGTGATCGGATCCGTCGGCTGTAAGCCAATGTCTAAACCAACTGGTCGGTTGGTGCTTACCGGCGAAGTATCGCCAATAGGATTTGTGGGGTTATTGCCCAATCCTTTGGAGCAACTAGCCACTGTGATGGCGGCGCCAATAGCGCACAGCGAGACGAGGAAGCGTGCCTTCATAGAGTACTCGATGCCGGTCGATGTTGGCTTGACAGCCTAACGTCAGAATGACCTGCAAGCGCAACATGAACTGGATGTAGCCGGAGGAGTCTTTGCCGCTGCTGACGCTGGTAGTCGCTGGCTTGTCAGCGGATACTTGTCACGGATGGCCAAGTGCCATCAATCAAAGCTGATGAAGAAATCGACCCTGTTGTTGTTTGCTGTCCCGTTCGTGCTGCTGGGCTCCTGCAAGTTCTTAGCTAGTCAGTTGATCGACTTCCGAGAGTTCTGGCCAAACGGTCTTCCCAAAACGAAGGGGAAGTTGCTGGGTGAGATGCAATCCGGTGAGTGGACCCTCTCGTATGAGTCCGGCCAACCGCTTGCCAAGGGCACCTACGCGAACGACCGCCAGGTTGGTGCTTGGGTCTTCTACTACGAGAACGGCACCGAGAAGCGCTCGGGGTTCTATGACGACAAGGGGTTGCGCACCGGGGAGTGGATTTACACCTACGAGGACTCTACGCCGCAATCGAAGGGCAGCTACTTCGGAGACTTCGAAGACGGCCTGTGGACCTTCTACGGCAACGATGGCTCAGTCGTTCGCGAAGGCCAGTTTGATGCCGGCAAGCAGTCGGGTCTGTGGCGCTTTTATTATGCCGGCGGCAAGCCGCGCGCCGAAGGCGTCTACTACCGCGGCAGTCGCATTGGGCCGTGGCAACTGTGGAGTGAGAATGGCGCGAGCCGCATCCAAGACTTCCAAAGCAAGGCCGGTGTGCAGGTCGTTCGGCAGGTGTGGCCGGGCACTACCAAGTTGCAACGCGTCGGGGTTTTGGTCAATGGCAAAGCGACTGGTCGTTGGACTAGTTGGCACGCCAACGGCAAGCTGCGCTTGAGCTGCGGAATGGCCGATTCGTCCCCGAATGGGGTGTTTGAGGCTCGTGACGAAGACGGTGGCGTGCTGGCGAAGGGCCGCTTTGACGGTGGTGTCGTGGTCAGTGGACTATGCGTCGCGAACGGTACCAGTCGTGCGATGGCCGCCGGCGCGTTGCCACCGCCGCCCGTGCGCGTCGATCCATGGCCGAACATGGTTACGATCGCCGCCGCGTCACCCGAGTCGCAGGTTTCGTTGTTCGTCAACGAACACAAGATGAACGCAGGCGTGACGCCATACGTCGCTGCCGTGTTGCTCGAAAGTGAAGTGGCACCAAGCAAGCCGGCGCCGCGACCGAAGGCAATTGTCGCGGCACTCGACGACGAGGGGATGCGCGAGCCAGCAGCCGCGCAGCCGCAACTGTCGGTCAAGGACAAGAAGAACCTGTCGAAGATGGTCGAGCAGTACAGCGTCGGCAAGAAGCGCAGCAACTCGACCGGCGAGATCTACGCGCCGACGCCGGGTGGTCCGCGTCCGAAGACCGGCACTGGTCGTCGCAAGAACCTTGAGAACAAGCCCATGCCCTTCGACATCATGAAGGGTGTCGACGGCAACGACGTCAACCTCAAGGACTACCAGGGCAAGCAGCGCGTCATGATCGTTGTGCTGCGTGGCTTCCTCGGCGAAGTGTGCATGTATTGCGTCGCACAAACCAAGGCACTCGCGAAGGCGCGCGCCAAGCTCCAAGCGGCCAACGTCGAAGTGCTCGTGATCTACCCAGGTGCCCGCGAGAACGAAGAGTCGTTCCGCCTGCTCTACGAAGAGGAGTTTGGCGAGGGGCCGCCGCCGTACCGCGTGTTCTACGACCAGGACCTCGAACTCGTGACCAAACTGGGCATTGAGGGGGACTTGGCGTCGCCGACGACGATCATCATCGACCAGACGGGAATCGTACAATACGCGTACGTCGGCGAGCACCGTGCGGACCGTCCGGCAACCAACACACTGATCAAGTTGATCGAGGGGATGTAGGCGTGAGTGGAACTGACCCCAAGGGAAAGCGGTTTGGCAAAAAGGGCGACCCGACCAATCCGTTCCATCCGGACGGCGTGCCGCCTGGGCAAGAGTTGCCCAAGGACCTCCCCAAGATCCCCGGGATCACGCTGCACTATGAGATCGCGCGCGGCGGCATGGGCGTCGTCTACAGCGGTCGCCAGGACTTCCTCGACCGTCGGGTCGCGGTCAAGTTCTTGTCGGTGGACCTCGGCGGCGATGCGTTTGCGCAACGTTTCCAGCGCGAAGCCAAGATCCTCGCCGGTATTAGCCACCCCAACATTGTCGGCTGCCACATGGCGGACACGACGCCGGAAGGCCAGTCCTACCTGGTCATGGAGTTCTGCGACGGCCCGAACTTGAAGGCGTGGATCGGCGACAACGGTCCGGTCGAACCGATGGCTGCGATCCGGCTGATTCGCTCGAGTGCCCTGGCACTGGCGCACGCGCACCAGTCGGACATCATCCACCGCGACATCAAGCCGGAGAACATTCTGCTCGAGTCGGTGACGTCGACGACGCTCGACATCCGGTTCCCGTTCACGCCCAAGATCGTCGACCTCGGCCTCGCGCGCATGACGCACGAACAAGTTGGCATGGGCCTGACCTCGCCGGGTTCGGTGATGGGCACGCCGTCGACGATGTCGCCTGAGCAGTTCGATGATCCGGACTCGGTCGACTTCCGCAGCGACATCTACGGTCTCGGTTGCTGTCTCTACGAGATGCTCGTTGGCCAGCCTGCGTTCGGCGGCAACAAGCTGACGGACATTGTGCTGCGCAAGCGCGACCCATCCAGCCCCAACCCATGCGACGAGAAGCCTGATCTGCCGGCCGCCGTCGGAGCGTTCACGCAGAGGTTATTGGCGAGCAATCGCAACGATCGTCCGGCGAGCTACAAGGAGCTCGACAACGAAGCCAACGAGTTGCTGACGGCGTTGCTGGCGAACCGGAGTCAGGCGGCGCCGCCTTCGGCGCCCGGCGGTCCGCGTGGCGCGTCAGACATCTTGGATCAGACCATTCCTTCGGCGCCAGGTGGCAAACGGCCAACAGGTTCGCCAGGTGGTGGGGTCGACGCAACGATGCCGAGGGGCACGCAGCAACGGCCGGCGCAGCCTGCGGCTCAATCGAAGTCCAACACTTCGCCCGGCATGTTGAACACGGGCGAACTCGACTTCTTGTCGGAGGGCGGTCCTGCCGGAGCTGATGAGCCCGCAGCGCCAGCATTCCAGGATGGAGGTACACGAGTTACGCCGACGGCGGCGACCAATCCAATGGCTGCCGCGCCGGGTGATGGTGGCAGCAAGAAGGGGCTCTACATCGGCATTGGAGCAGCAGTCTTGGTTGCCGCTGTGCTCGGGATTGTGTTCGGCACGGGCGGTGATCCTGGCGGCACGCCCAATTCGAACAACACGGTCAAGACCGACAACAAGACACCGAACAACGTCACCCCCAACTCGGCGCCGACGATTGCTTCGCTCAAGCTCTCGAAGGGCGGCAAGGAATCGGACGATGCCACGGTTGCCCTGAACGCCATGTTCGGGCTCGCGGTTCGTGCCTCGGACCCGGATGGTGACCAGCTGCACTACAAGTGGACATGGCCGGAGGACTCGATGAGTCTGATGTCGCAGCCCGGTAGCGCGGAGATCAAGTTCCGGCTGTTGGATGGGTTGCCTGGCGTTGAGCACGTCATTCGGGTCGAGGTGAGCGATGCCGTTTCGACCGCGGTCGCCAATCGCGAGTTCCGCATCGTGGTAGACGATATCACGCCGACCATGCCGCTCATCGGTTTCGAAGCGACCGGTCTGTGGAGCGAGCCTGTTGGGACTTGGCTCGAGTTGGAGGGCGCCAACCCGGCCAACCGGTGTGTTTCGGGGCGCGTCGTGAGGTCGATCAAGCCGGTCCTCACGACCAAGCTGGATACCGATGCATTCTGGGAGTGGACTGGAACACTCACTCCCACTGCTGCGGCGGACGGAGAAGCTTCGGCACTGATCGCCTTCCGCTTTGGTGCAAAGGGCTATGCGGTGCGGTGCTCGATCGGCAAAAACGAGACCGTGTGGACCATCGAAGTGCTCGAACAGGTTCCCGGCCAGGAAGAGTGGCGGCCGTTCGTGTCCGCGCCCAAGTTGACTTGGATGCAGCCGACCCTCTCAAACGGCGCCAACCGCGGTTGGTTCTCGGTGCGCCGCGTCGGCAAGCAGCTGGTGCTCCAGGTTGGCGAGTTCGGTCAGCCGGCGCCGGTGGATGGCGAGCCGTTGGCCGAGCCGACCATTTCGCGAAAGCCGCCGGTCACCGTGGACTTGACCGAGGCCGATCGCGCCGCGTTGGCGGAAGGTGGCCAGTTGCAGCTGCTGGTGACCAAGAGCCGCTGCGAGTTTCGCGCCTCGCATCGTTAGTGCCGCGAACACCGCCGGCCGACTGGGCCTCCTAGAAGCTCCAGTTCACACCGAGCGAGAGCCAGATCGGGTCGGTGTCGATGCCACCGATGTTGGTGGACCAGCGATTGATTGCCCTGTCAACGAGGGTCGAGCCATGCACGCCGGCGCTGATTGTCGTGCGGTCGTCGTAGGCGTAGTTGACCTTGGCAAAGCCGCGCAGGTCCGCAAAGCCACTCTCGTCCAGGTCGTAGAGCCAATCGGATTGGCCAGACGCTGCGTATCCGATCGATCCGTCGACCACGATGTTCCATTGGTCGTTGATGACAAACGACTCGGTGATGCCGAGGCGGTAGTAGGCGGAGCGCACTTCGTCGAAGTCGTAGTGCCACGACAGGTAGGGCGTCGTTTCGAGCACGTTGGCGCTGGCGACGACGAACACTTCGGTCGTGCCGCCGCGTTCTTCACCCGGGCCGCTGCCGTCCCTGTTCTTGGGAAACTCCTGACCGTTCGGCAAGTTGTAGCTAAACAGGCCACCGCGGATGTTGATCGATTCGGTCAGTTGGTGGCTGTAGGTGCCGATGAAGTCGATCTCGCTGAAGCGACCGGCATGGCCGTTGGGGAACCACGCCTTGCCGTTGTCATTCTGCAGGTCCATGTTGCCGCGCGTCGTGATCGAAACACTGTCGCCTTCGATCTTGGTTGGCAGCGACATCGACAGCGATGGTTGGAATACCGGCCGGTCGACATTGACCATGCCTCGATGCACGAACTTGGAGGCAACCACACTGCCGATACCAACGCTCGGGGCGGCTCCGTCGGGAATGAAGCAACCAGTAGCGGTAACACTGACGACACAGAGCAGAGCGGCGACGCGGCAGTTCATGCAGACTCCTGGTGGCAACGGGCGAAGGATTGCGTTCGCGGGAGTGTCGGGGCGGCAGGTTGCCATTGCAACGATCGCAGTTAGCAACAGTGTTTTGATTGCGGGATACCGGTCATGGTCAGTCGGATAATTCGCTTGGTGGGTTGCTGCAGAGAGCGACCGTCGACAGCACGGTGGCCTTCCGTGGCCGAGGGCACCGTGTCGCACGACTTTGATTTTGGCCTCGCGAAGGTGCCGGCTGGGGTGATGTTTGACTTCTTCGCGCTCGATTTTCGGGCGAGTGAATAGCTCTGATGAGCAGCGAGGAGATCAATGACATCGGACTTGTGTCGAAGGCCTGTCTTCGTGGGGAAGTTGGTATCGGTTCTCAACCTGTGGTTACGACGCCCGGGGACCTTGAGTTTTCGGACCTTGACGACAACGATGGCAAGTTCCTCGACTTCGAAGTCATGATTGAGTGGTACCCCGTGCTTTTGGGCACGTCTTTGTGGGGCATCGTTTCATCAGCATCAACGGCGAGGGTGATACTGGGTCTGAAGACTTCGCGACCGACTTACAGATCCAAGGATGGGTCATCGGTGGCGGACTTCGATTCTAATCTACGATCGACTGGCGTTTTGTAGCCAGTCAAGCGATGCTCGATTCCATGAAGCTGTCCAGGCTCCTGTCCCTACTCCTTGTGATCACGTTCGCGGCGTGTGTTGGCCAAACGTACCGCGCGGAAGTTGGGCCAATGTTTGCTCGCGCTCGGGGTGAGTTCGCGTTGGCCAACAGCCCTCAAAATCAAGTGCTACCGCCGAACAACAGCGTCGACGGCAACATGGGTCTCGGCGAAACCGAGTTCGCGCCCTACGTGGCCTTGCGAACGGACTACAACGCGCACCGCGCGCGTCTGAACGGCTTCTACATTGATTCGGAGGGTTCGGGGACGTTGGCCAACGCCTACGGCAACATCCAGGCTGGAGAGCAAGTGCAGACGTCGCTGGACTTCTTCACGGTGGCCACCAATTACAGCTACCAGGTGCTGCGCGGTGCTCACTATCGCCTTGGCGTCGGTGGGCAGTTGGGCTTCTATTCGCTCGACGTTGCGGCTCGTTCGCCCATCGCTAGCGAAGGCGTGACCAGCGAAGTGTTCGTGCCGATGCCCTACCTTGAGTTCGAAGGCTTCTGGGAAGACTTCACGTTTGGTACCAACATGGGCATCATGTCCGCCGATCTTGGCGATGCGAACGGTCGCTACCTGGACCTCGAGGGATACGCCAACTGGGCGGTCAATGAGGACTACGACGTCAAGTTCGGTTACCGCTACATCTTGATCGATGGCTACGGTCGCGCATCGTCGCGTGACTTTGATGCCGACGTCGATGTTCAGGGGTTCTACTTGAGCGCTGGCATCCGCTTCTAGGATTGGCGCTGCCAAGCGGCAATCAGTCATGTGTTGCATGGCTAACTTCTCGCGCCGGGTGTACTAGCGCGCGAACGTCAGCGTGCGGGCGAACAGAGATCGCCCGAGTTCCGACTCAGCAAAGGAGAGGAACTCGTGGGCGCGACGGTCCGGCAATCCTGACGTCACGAGTTGCAGGGGGATGCCAAACGGGTAGGTGCCGTAGCCGAATGCTGCGGGCGTCGGCGGAGTCCAATCGATCTGGACCAGTTTCTGTTCCGGCGCGCGCGGGCCGGCCGTGATGCGCACGATGCCGATGGCTCCAGCGTGTTGCAGGATCTGGTCGGCGACGTGCCGCTCGCTACTGACTCGGATGCACGTCGACGCAAACGCGTCGCCAGGCATCAGGGTGCGTTCGGCCCGTTGCGCCACCACGCTGTCACTCGGCACGACCGCTACGATTGCGCCGCTGTCGAAGCCTAGTTGCTGCCAGTCGGTGACCTGACCCGTGAAGATCTGTCGGACCTGCGCGCGACTCAGCGATTGCACCGACGACCGTGGCGAGATTGACAGAGCCCACAGTTCGACGCCGATCTGGGTCTGGCGCAGGCCAGCTTGGACCTCGCGTTGCGACAGCGACCCGCCGATCAAGCCGAAGTCTGCGCGGCCAGACAATAGTCGTTCGACGACTTCTCGATCTGAGCTCTGGATGTGCTGCACGGTCTGGTTGCTTAGCGTGCCTTCGAAGGCGCCGCGCAACTCCTTGTCGAAGCTTGCTTGGGCGTTGCTTCCAACTGCGACAACCAACTGCTCAATGCGTGGCCTCAGGCTCCGTGAGACCTCAGCCGACTCACCCATCGGCGCTGACGGCATGTGGGCGTAGCCATACATGTGGCCGGTCGCTGGCTCGATGGTCGTCACCTCCGATGTGATCACCGGCGGCGGGTTCAATTTCGCGAGCAAGCGCGGGTCGGGGGAGTCTCCGAAATCAGAGGTTCCCGTCATCAGGGCTATCCCCGCTAGGGCCACCACTCCACATACGTTTATTGTCGGCAATTTGTCCAAGTCCCACCTCCGGTGCAGCCATATCGGACATTTGCTGGGATGGGCTTCTCCAGATGAAGCGATCTGCGGTCGCAACTAGCCTTGCCAACAGCAGTTGGCACGCGAGACAATCCTCATTGACCACTCAAGCCTGGTCCGGTTAGGCCGGATAATCTATGAAATCACACCGATGGACAAATTGGCCTAATTGATTGAGGGCCAATGTTTGCTAAACCAGTCTCTGTGGCCCACATCCTCCCTGAACTCGATCCGACTGGCGCCACCGCGCTGTCGGAGCAGGTTGCCCGCTTCTACGCGCGGGCGATCGAGGATGGTCGGGTGCTGGTGGGCGAGCGCTTGCCGCCAATTCGCGAAGTGGCCAACGCTTGCAGCGTGACCCGTGCCACCGTCCAGGAGGGATACCGACGCCTGGCCGATCTTGGCCTGGTCGAAGGCACCGTCGGCCGTGGCACGATTGTGCTCGCGGGCCGTGACACTGTTGCCGACCCGAAGGGCCGCACCCTCAGTCCCTACGCCGAGGCCGCGCTGCGGCGCACGCGTTCCATGCGTGGCGCGCCGTCGTTGCCCGCAGCCCAGAAGCTAGTCGCTAACTTCGCCGAGTTGGCGCCGGACGACACGCGCTTCCCGATAGGTGAGTGGCGTGAGGCAATGGACTCGGTGCTCAAGACGCGCGGTCAAGAACTACTCGGCTATGGCCACTCGACACTCGGCCTGCGAGAACTGCGCGAACTGCTCGTCGAGCGTTCGCACGACAGTGATCCGGAACTGTTGGCCGACAGCTTGTTGGTCACCGCCGGCGCGCAGCAGGCGCTCGACCTGGTGTTACGAACGGTTTGCTCGCCGGGTGACACGGTCGTCGTGACGACGCCGTCCTACCATCACATGCACGGTTTGCTGCGTGCTCACGGCTTACAAGTCGTGCAGGTGCCGTTCGGACCCGATGGCCTAGATCACGCTCAACTGCAGCGAGTGTTGTCACGGCCGTCGGTTCGGTTGTGCTACTTGATGCCGACGTTCCATAACCCAACGGGACGTTCGCTGAACCTCGTGCAACGGCAGCAACTGATCGCCACACTCGCCGACACCGATGTCGCCGTCGTCGAAGACGAATACCAACACTCGCTGCGTTGCCGCGGCGATGCGCTGCCGACGTTGCGTTCGATGGATGCGCGCGGTTTGACGGTCACGGTGTCGACGGTGTCGAAGGACCTGTTCCCGGCGCTGCGCATCGGGTGGGTTGCTGGCAGTGAGCAACTGCTGCAGCCGATGGCGGCGGTGAAGCGCTTCATGGATCTCGAGACCAGTCCGCTGCTACAGGCGGCGTTGGCGGAGTTCATGCGGCGCGGTGGCTACGATCGTCACCTTGCTTCGTTGCGTGTCGAGTTGCAGCAGCGCCATTCGGCGTTGCAGGCCGCCTGCGCCGAGCACCTGCCAGAAGGTTGTCGTATCACCGATCCCGACGGCGGCTTTGTTGCGTGGCTTGAGATGCCCGGCGCTGGCCAGGGCGATCAACTTGCCGAGCTGGCTGTCGAACGCGGCGTGCGCGTTGTGCCAGGTCGCGCGTTCGATCTTGATGGCGCCGCGTCACCCGGCGTGCGCTTGTCGCTGACGCGCTCAAGTGTCGACCAGATTCATCAAGGCGTGCGCGTTCTAGCGGACTGCGCACGCGAGCTGCTCGCGGTGCATGCGCCGGCGCAGACGTTCTTGTGAGACCTACTCCAACTGTTCTGAAACTAATCTCTCTACTGCCATGACTAACAACCATCCCATTCCCCAGGTCCCCGGCTTCACCGCTGAAGAACTTGTCAGCAAGATCGGCTTCTGCGCTCAATTGAAGGGCGGCGTCGTCATGGACGTCGTCAACGTCGAGCAAGCCCAGATCGCAGAAGATTCAGGAGCCTGCGCCGTAATGGCACTCGAACGCGTTCCGGCTGACATCCGCAAGGACGGTGGCGTTTCGCGCGCCAGCGATCCGGACATGATCGCCGCCATCCAAAAGGCAGTCAGCATTCCGGTGATGGCTAAGGTGCGCATCGGCCACTTCGTTGAAGCCCAGATGCTTGAGTCGATGGAAGTTGACTGCATCGACGAGAGCGAAGTGCTGACGCCGGCCGACGAGGAGTTCCACATTGAAAAGCGCCCGTTCAAGACGCCATTCGTTTGTGGTTGCCGTGACCTTGGCGAGGCACTGCGTCGCATCAATGAAGGCGCCGCGATGATTCGCACCAAGGGTGAGGCCGGCACGGGCAACGTTGTCGAAGCCGTTCGCCACATGCGCGCACTGATGTCGCAGATCCGTTCGCTGCGCGGTCAAGATGACCACGTGCTCGAACTGCGTGCGCGCGAACTGCGCGTTCCGACCGAGTTGGTCGCGTGGGTTGCTGAGCATCAGAAGCTGCCGGTCCCGAACTTCTCGGCTGGTGGTGTCGCAACGCCGGCAGACGCGTCGTTGATGATGCAACTCGGCGCCGAAGCCGTGTTCGTCGGTTCGGGCATCTTCAAGTCGGGTGACCCGGTTGAGCGCGCCAGGGCGATCGTTCGCTCGGTGACGCACTTCCGGGACCCGAGGGTGCTCGTCGAAGTTTCCAAGGGACTCGGTGAGCCGATGGTTGGTATCGACATCAGCACGTTGCCCGAAGAGCAGTTGCTCGCCAGTCGCGGCATCTAGATCGAACGAGTTTGATCGTGGCAAATAACACGCAAGACCGCAGCGCGCCGATCGTCGGTGTGCTTGCCCTGCAAGGCGACTTCGCTCATCACGAGGAAGCCTTGGCGGCCTGCGGTTTGCGCACCCGTCAACTGCGCACCGCCGGTCAGTTGGGTGATGTTGATGCGTTGGTATTACCTGGTGGCGAAAGCACGACGATGCTCAAGCTGCTCGAGGTTGAGAAGCTATGGGACCCACTGGGAGAAGCGCTCCAGAGTGGCATTCCGATCATGGCGACTTGCGCCGGGTTGATCTTGTTGTCACAGCACGTCGAAAGCCCTTCGCAGAAGAGTTACGGCGTGCTGCCGTTGACCGTGGTCCGCAATGGCTACGGCCGCCAGTATCACTCCGGAACTTTCGACCTTGCGTCGGATGTGTTGCCGAAGGGCACCACCGGCACGTTTATCCGCGCGCCGCGCATCACCGCGCTGCACGGTGAGGTCGAAGTGCTCGCGCGCCGATCTGGCGATCCGGTGTTGGTTCGCCGTGGCCAAGTGCTCGCGGCCTGCTTCCACCCAGAGTTGACGATTGGTCATCCGGTTACCGCGATGTTTGCGCAGATGATTCGGGCGCGCCCCGCTGCGATTGACTACGTCGGCGCATCCCAGTGAGCGACGCACGAATCGCTCGGTCTTGCTGGCGGGGCCGGCAGCCCTGGCCTGGCTACCCACGTATTGGGATGCAACCGAACGACTTGCGTTAGCTCACAACAGGCCCGCGAGCTAACGAGTCGCGTGTGTCAACCCTGACGCAGTGCGGGTGTAAAGCCCGATTTCCGGGCGCGTGAGATGTCGTTAGGGCATCGCCGGGATTCCTCGCGGCGTGCCAAGTTCCATCGTCGCTCCTCGCTCGCGACGTGGCGATGTGTTAAAACTGCTGGCAACTTGATCACGCTCCTCAGGAAGCCATCTGTAGCCGTAGCCACTTGGTCCGTTCTGGTGCTCGGCTTGTTCGTTTGGCGCGGGGATCTGAGCCTTAGCACGCCCGATCAACACGCCGCGGCTCACATGCAACCTGAGCCGGTTGTCGTCCGCCGTCCCGAGGCTCCACAGTTGCCGCGCACGCAGCGCAGCGGTCGTGTCTTTGACAGCATGGGCTTTCTGCTCGTCGGTGCGGAAGTCGTTCCGGCTGATGGAGCGACACTGAAGACCGATGCCGATGGCGCGTTCTCCGTCGACTTGCTGCGCTACCAAGCCAGCGACTTACTGGTGCGTGCGGATGGTCGCCGTCACGAGTGGCTGCGGACGTCGGCGTTGAGCCCCGATCCACTGACGATCTGCATGGAGCCGAGCGCTCCATGGGACACGTTGCCGAAGCCGCTGGAGCCTGCCGCAATGCTGCGCGGGGAAGGCGAAGTGCAAGGCGTTGATCGTCGGCCGTTGGCCAACGCGTTCGTTAACGTGCTCGGCACGGATTGTTGGGGCATTACCGATGAGACCGGCCGCTTCGAGTTACCGCTGCCTGCCACGACGAGCATGTTCGTCGTGCACCAGCCTGGTGGCGAAAATGGTTTCGGAGGATTCGCTGCGTTGTCGTCACCGTTCATTTCGCCACGCGCGCACGGCATTGTGCCGCTCCCGACGCTGGTCGGCCAGCGCGCTGGTTCGATTCGCGGTACGGTCCGTACGATCAAAGGCGAAGCCATTGCTGGGCTGACCATCGAAGTGCGTGGTCCCGGTGGTCGTCGTCGCGTGACGTCGGGCGCTGGTGGCGTGTTCGTGCTGAGTGGATTGGTGCCCGCCGACTACACGGTCGAGCCGTTTGCCTATCGCGGTGCGGTTGGCGAAGCGGTTGAGGTGAAGGTCGACCGCGCGGTGGTTGCCTGCGACCTGCACCTGACCAAGATCGAAGAGGCCAGCGTTCGCGTCGTGGATGAGAACGGTGCGCTTGCCGTCGGCGTCTGGGTGTCCTCAAGCCTGCACGGCTTGCGACGCGGCGTCGATCAAGCCGGTAGCGATGGCTTCGTTAGCTTGCCTGTTGGTGCTTCGAGCAAGTTCGAAGTACGCATGGCCGACAGTTTCGTCAGTTGTCTGGTGCGTCAATACAACGCGGACGCCGAGCCGGCCACGTTGGTTATCGCGCAGCCCTAGGCGGCGGTGTCGGTTCGGTGTGCCGCCACAGGTGCGGCGCTCTTTCAGTTGCCAAGTGAATTGCCCTTACTGGGTCAGCATCACGCCAGCGTTACTTAGCGCGAACACCGAGGGCGTGCCATCCAGCACGGCGCCTTGGCACGCGATCAAGTAGCCGGGGAAACCGGCGGGCACCGTGAACGATGCCGCACCATTGCCGATGGCGTCGGTGGCAAACGTGACACCGGCAAGGATGACGCCTGCGAGCGGCAGATAAGCTGAGCACGACACGGACAGTTCGACGCCTGCCGGGGCGAGATCCAGTGCGAAGAACGTCGCGCCGATGCTCGAGAGCGGCGCGTTGCTGTAGGTGAGCGGGATCGTAACTCCGCCGTTCGCGACGCCACTCAAGGCCAGATTCATCGTGCCGGCGCCGACTGGGCAGCCATTACCCCACGCAGCAACTTCGCCGGGCATCAGGTAGGAGACAATCAACCGCGCGTGCTTCGTCGAGTTGGACGACTCCCGCGAGTGAATCTTGGCCGCGCCACCGGGAGTGGCCTCGTCGCCAATCAGCAGCCACCCGAAGTTGTTTGCCGGAGCGTCGAGCCAGTTCTGCACGTCGCTGATCAGGCCTGGCGCGGGACTGCTGACACTCGAGCTTGTAGCAAGCGGGATCGAGAAGCTAGCTAGGGTGGCGAAGTCACCGCCTGGCGAGCTCCAAAACGAGTTCGGGTAGTCGCTGTGTAGCCAGGTGGCGTCACCACTCTGCGCGGTGCCGCCGCCGCCCTGGCCACCGGGGGCGACCGTGGTTCCTTCCGACCATGCTTGCGTCACTCGGTGGGCAGCCGCCATTGGGTTCGGGGCGGCGACATTGATGACGCTCACTTCGAGTTGGGCCGATAGCACGCGCGATCCCTGCGGGATCACATTGGCGACATCGAAGTGCAGGAGCGTTCGTCGAAGCTTCGGCTGGCCGGTTAAGCCGGCGAACAGCGTTGAGCCGCCACCGTTGGCGAGAGTGCCGGATGCGCTCTCGTAAAGTGCCGTGTCCTTGTCTGCGACGATACTCGTCGTTGTCTGTGCCGGTAGTGATAGGGTAACGGCTGCAATTACAGCCGCCCCAAGTAGGGAGCGAGTTGTCATCCTGCGAGGCGGTAGCGGCAGCCGCTATTAGTTGGTCCAGATCAAGCCAGCGTTGCTCATCGAGATGCTGAGCGGTGTCGCGTCAAGCGCGGCCCCTTGCACCGCGATCAGGAATCCGGGGAATCCGTTTGGCACCGTGAACGATGAGCTAGCCGATCCGCCGGAGACGATAAGCGTCGGGCCAGCGATGTGCGGGCCAAGTAGCGGTAGGTAGAGCACGCTACCTGGAAGTAGCGTCGTGCCAATCGGGTCGTAGCCGATCGAGAAGAAGTTGATGCCAACGCTTGGCGTCGGGGCGTTCGTCCAGGTGATGGGCAGCGCGGCGCCACCATTGGCGGTACCGCTAACGTTCAGTTGGAACGTGCCACCGTTGACCGGCCATCCGACACCGTAGTTGGCGACTTCGCCCGGCGCGAGGTAGGTGATGACGAGCTTCGGGTTGAGCGCCAGCGCTTCTCGGGTGTTGATTCGACGCGCCGTAGAATTGAGAAGCTCGTCGGTCTTGAACAACCAGCCGAAGTTGCCGGCCGGGTTGTCGAGCATGTTTTGCACGTCGGCGACGATTGCCGCGTTGGATGGCGTCACGAAGGGGCCGATGCCAGGCAGGTCGAACGTGAAGCTCGTAGGTGCGAAGTCGCCACCAACGTTGGTCCAAAACTGCGATGGGTAGTTGCTGTGCAACCAAGTCGACTCGCCATTGCCAGCAGGTCCACCAGCGCCGCCGTTACCTGGCGCGACGTTGTTGCCTTCGCTCCAGTTCGTGGTGATACGGTGCACTTCGGTCACGATCGGTAAGAACGCCGGTGATTGTTCGACCCACATGTCGAACGAGGCCGACAAGATCTTAGAGCCGGCGGGGACCGAGCTAGCGATGTTCCATTGCACCATTGTGCGCCGCTTCCCGCCGCCGCCGCCAGGCCCAACACGTCCACAGAACATGCCACGGCCGCCACCGTTTGCGAGGCTGCCGGAAGTGCTCTCGTAGAGAGTCGTGTCCTTGGTGGTGACGATGCTCACTGTCGATTGCGCGATTGCAGAGACGGAGCCAGTCACGATGGCGATCGTGACGAGTGAGAGTTTGGCGAGGGAAGTTGTCATGATTGCGTGGCTAGGTGGGGTCTCCCGGTGGGCGATCAAGGATAGCGAATGACTGGTCGCGCGTCGGGTACTCGCTGTCTCTACGTCTCAGATCTAGATTCGCAAGGGAGCTATTGGGCTACTTTTTCTTGCCGACGATGAACACTTCGCCATTGCCGAGGGAGGCGAGGTTCTTGAGCAAGAGTTCGTTGGCTTCGCCGAGTCCAATGCAGTGCAGGCGAATACGCCGGAACGCGTTCATGCGCTCCACGTCGCGGATTAGCCAACAGTCGATGCGGCCTGGACGGCCGCTACCAGTGACGGTTGGGAACCCCGAGTACGGACCGGAGTAATTGAGCTGGGGAGTACCGGCGGCCTTGATTCCTGCCTCCACGTCTTGGTAGGTCTGAGATTCGCCGTAGTTCTTGTCGAGGATGTCAAAGCCGTCCCAGTTCGGCGCGCCGTCGGACAACAAAAAGATCGTGTCGCAGCCTTCAGTCAGTGGCTTGGCACCGACATAAACGGGCTCTTCGGTGATGCCGCGCTTACCGAGTGCGAAGGCCACCTGGAGGCCATAGTGAAGGCTGGTCTCGCCGCGCAGGGCGTCCTTGCCGTTCTTGTTCATCACCGGGTGGATGTCGTCAAGCTCGGCCATCGCCTTCTTGATGTTGCCCTTGGTCGCTTTGACCATGCCCTTTGTCGCGTTGAGAGTGCCGGCTTCGGTGCCGAACCAAACGATCGAGAAGTGCTTGTCCGATGACAAGCGCGACAGCGAGATGCGCAGTTGTTCACGCGCAAGGTCCCAGCGAGTCACGATGTTGTGCCACGGCAGGTCGCTCTCATCGAGCGCCATGCTCCTCTTCTTTTTCTTCTTCTTGGGGCCGGTGATTGGACCCTTGGGGCGCGCACTCGGGACGATCTCTTTGAGCATCGAGTCCGACATGTCTAGCACGTAGCAGAAGCGCTCCCCTTCGGTCTCGATGCCAAAGAACTTCGGTTGCGAACGGGTGCGGCTCTTGGTCGGCTTCTTGACGTCGCCGCGGTTCAGCAACTCGAGCCACGGCTCTGGCTCGGTGAACTTGGCTGGGCCGTTGAGGATGTCCTGCAGGTGGCGTGCCACCTGCACCTTGGCGGTGTTGTTTAGTTTGACATCCTTGGCGAGCAGGCTGATGTAGGCCTTCAGTGCCTTGCGATACTCATCGACGTTGACGCGCTGCTTCTTTGCATAGAGCGCGCCAGTCATCGCACCGAGCACCAGCATGCGATCGGATTCCTTACGCGGGAAGTCAATGCAGTTGGCGAGGATGGCCGCGGCCATGTTGCCGTTGTTCGAAGCGCCGAGTGCCGCGATGGCGGCAGCGCGTAGGTGTGGCTTCTTGCTTTCGCGAGCCAGGGCGACCGCGTGCTTGTCGTCTGTTTGGTCGATCTCGTTCTTGAGCGTGCGCACCCACAGCCAAGTGTCTATGGGGTCACTGTTCTTGGCGCGTAGCTTGGTGATGGGCGCCACCCATTCGTCGCTCTTGAAGTTGCGCGCGATGATCTCGGCGATCGTGTAGCGCGCGTAGGCCGCATACTCTCTGGACTTGGCGTAGTCCTTGTTCAGTTGGTCTAGGGCGGCGATCTCACGTGTCGCCGCAATCTTCTCGCGTCCTTCGACGTGGTATTTGAACGGCAGGCGGTTGATGCACTCCCGGTAGCGCTCAAGTGCGGTTGCGTAGCCCGAATCATCTTGAGCAGTTACGGCACCGTTGAGCGCGAGTGCGAGCAGGATCGTTACGACTGCGGGAGTGTGGGGGACTCGAAGCATGTTAGTCGGGTATAGCCAAGCGACTGGGCAAGCCCTTGGCCAAAAGTATTGTGATCGGGTGGTTGTGATTAGCACTTGGCTTTGTGCTAGTCACGCATGGCCAGGGTGGGGGAGCACTCTGACGCTGCCGAAAGCGGCCTGCGTATTTCAGTATCGGACGCTCACTGAGCCAGTAAGAAGCGGTCACCACAGAAAACGTCATTGTCACGGCCAGCAAGGCGTTTGTTGCTGCGCCTTCCGGGTGGACGGTGTTGCTGTATATGAGGTTGTGGGAGATCGGGACGTGGCAGAGATACCGCCCGTAACTGGTGCGACCGATTGCCCGCAGCGGTGCAAGCGCGAGGATGCGATTGCAAAACGTCAGTGCGCCAGGTGGTGCGAGGCTGGAGTTGCCAAGTGCTGGCAAGAGCAGAACACGACCAGCCTCGACGACTTGCCTGGTATCTGGACCCTGCTACTACTCCTTCTTGTCGCGCTTCCGCTTCCTAGCCGCGCTGGCCTTTTTTGCGGCCACTTTGTTTGTCGATGCCCTTTGTTGGTCGAGCCACCTGTAGAAGTCGGCCGACTGGTAGGCCGCTTGCCAAGAGGCGTGCCCGACGTGTTCCAGGGCCGTAAACCGAATCTGATTACCACCAACGGCCTTGATGGCATCCACCATCTCCACCGATCGATTGAAGGGAACGACCGTGTCCATGGTGCCGTGCCAAGCCCAAATCGGTAGGTCGCGTAGCTTCGTGGCGTCGGCTGGATTGCCTCGGCCACAAATGGGGGCGGCAGCCGCAAACATGCCAGGGTGATTGGCGGCCAGTTGCCACGTGCCGTAGCCGCCCATGCTCAGGCCCGTGAGGTAGACGCGATCGTCATCGAGGTTGTACGCTTTACGGATGTGCTCAAGCAACGCGAGCAGTTGCGTTTGCTGCACGTCCTTCGACCAGAAGGACTCTGGCGGGCACTGTGGCGACACCACGATGTATTTCATCTGTTCGCCGGCAGCGAGACGACGAGGTGGGCCCCACTTGGCTACCACGCTTAGCGGTCCGTTGCTCTCACCGCGACCGTGCAAGAACAGCATCAGCGGCACCTTCTTTCCGGCTGCGGTGTAGTTCTTCGGAAGATAGAGCAGGTAATCGATGCGGTCGCCACTACTCGTGGTGAGCGACTGCTCGACCTGCGTTCCGGGGGCTGGATCTTGCACGGGTTGGCGATGCGATGCGGGGAGGTTTGCTGCTACAGCGACTACTGACGCAAGCGCGGTCGCGAGGATGTTTCGCATGTTGATAAGATAATCACTGGTTAGTGAATCGCAGCCCACAACCTTGCGCGCGAACTCAGCTCGATCACTGGGTCTCGTGCTGGTGCAGACCTCGCGCCGGGCGCTTTCCGAGTATGCTGACGTAATAATGAGCGGCGATTCTAAGGACGATAAGCGTCAGCGTGGCGTCACGGCGTCGAGCGCCGAGTTCACTCGCTACGACCAGGTCAACAAACCGAATTACCACCTCGCCGAGTCGGCTGATGGCGTCGATGTTTTTGATGAAGACTTCGAGTTTGCGACCTGTGATCTTGGCCGCTTCTTGCACGGCGATGCCGGTGATAAGCGTAAGTTTGCCGACGAACTAGGCGAAGCTATGCGCGACATCGGCTTCGCGGTTCTCGAAGGCCACGGCGTCGATCCCGAGCTATTCGAGCAGGCAGAAGAATGGGTCGAAGAGTTCTTCACGACGACTGATCTCGCCAGCAAGATGCGTTTCCGCGCTGCTCGGCATGGCGCGGTCAGTGAAGGCTATTTCCCAATCGAGGAGACCAGCGACATCCATCCGGACCAAGTCGAAGGTTGGGTGTTCGGTCGTCGCGCCTTCGATCTGCCTGGCAACGTGCAGCCGTTTGATGCGTCGGCACTGTGGCCGCGTCCCGAGTTTGAGCCGAAGTTCCGTCAGTTGGTCGAAGCGAAGAGTGCGCTGATCCTGCCGATCATGCGCAGCATCTTGATGGGACTTGGTGTCGAGTCCAACTTGTTCGATCAACGACTGCACAATGCAAACCTCGGCTCGCGACTCAACTACTACCCGCCGCTCGACCAAGGTGCGCCAGTCGACGCGAGTCGTCTGCTCGGCCACGAAGACGTCGACCTCTTCACGTTGCTACCTGCGCCGAGTATCGAAGGCCTGCAAGCACTGAAGCGCGACGGCCGGTGGGCGCGCCTCTCGCCGCCGGCGGGCACGATCATCCTCAATACTGGCGATTACCTGCAGCGTTTATCCAATGACATTCTGCCATCGACAACGCATCGCGTTGGTCGCCCGCGTGATGCATCGTTACGTCACAAGGCCCGCGTCAGCGTCCCACTTGCCGCCTACCTTCGCCCCGATGAGATGTTGGAAGTGCTACCGGGCACCGGCATACCGAAGTACGAGCCAATCAAAGTGATTACGTTTCACACGCGCACGACCGCCAAGTTCTACGGTGACGACTACGCGGTCGAGTAGCGTTGCAGTCACCGCGAGCGTGCCGGGCACGTTCGGTGCGGGCCTGTTAGTGGGCATCGACCGGTGAACGCATCGGTTGCCAGGTTGGCGGGATTACATCAAGGGCCTTGAGCCCAGCGTCGACTGCGAGTTAGGGCGCTATGTGTGTTTTGTAGCCGAAGCGCGGCGACGCCACCTTCTGTTGGCGACGTCAATGCGAGCATGACCCGGTTGTGCACGCTCGCTGATGGTGGCCAGATCACCGAAGCCGATGTGCGTGGCGAGATCGCACACTTGCAAGCGGACGTGAGGCACGGTGAAGTGGCTGCGTCGCCTGGCACTGCGAGCGACGCGGGTCAATTGACGACACCTGTCGTGGGTGGAATTATCTGGCCCGTTTCGATCTCGACTTCGCTTCATTTAGCACCTAGTCACCTAAGCCTGTGCAACTGAGAATCCTCAACGCCGCCGACGTTCGACGCGCCTTGCCGATGGTGGATGCCATCGCGGCCAACCGTGAAGCATTTGCATCTCTCGCCACCGGGGCGATTACTGTGCCGCCGCGTGTGCAGGTGGTCGAAGGGGATCGCACGACGTTGCTGATGGGGGCGGCTGGTGGCGACGTGGGCCGCATTGCCAAGGTCATGAACGTGTTTCCCGGCAACCGACTGCGCGGCGCGGATGTCACTAGTGGCGTACTGCTGGTCATCGACGCAGAAACTGGCGAGACGATTGGTTTGTGCTGTGGTGGCACGCTGACCGCGATCCGAACGGCGGGTGTTGCTGGGTTGGCAACCGATCTACTCGCGCGCGCCGATGCCAAGGTGGGCGCGCTGATTGGCGTTGGCGGCCAGGCACGTATGCAGTTGCTGGCGATGACTGAGGTCCGGCCGCTCACGGAGGTGCGCGTCTATGCCCCGCGATCGGACAAGGTGGCGCAGTTCGTGGCCGAGATGGCGCCGTTGGTGTCGGTGCGGCTCGTGGTCGCGGCGTCGAGTGAGCAGGCTGTGACCGATGCCGATGTGATCATTACGGCGACGAGTTCTCGCGAGCCGGTTCTTGCTGGTGAGCACCTCAAGCCTGGCGCACACATCAGCGGTGTCGGTAGCTTTCGCCTCGATATGCGTGAACTCGATGAGGGTGCGATTGCGCGGTGCGCGCGCATAGTCGTCGATCTGCGCGAGTCAGCGCTCGACGAGGCGGGCGAGTTGGTGGCGGCACAGGCCGCTGGTGTGACCTCCTCGGATCGTTGGGTTGAACTTAGCGAACTTTTGGCCGAGCCATCGCTTGGCCGCGCGCATCCCGAGGACATCACCTTCTTCAAGTCGGTCGGCCACGCGGTGCAGGATTTGTTCGCCGCGCGGCGGGCGGTCGCTAACGCCGAGCGATTAGGGCTTGGTCAAGTCGTGGAACTCTGAACACGAGACAGGCATGAATCAAATCAAGATCACGACCATCGAGGCGCACACCGCGGGCGAACCGCTACGCATCATTACATCTGGTTATCCGGATGTGCCAGGCAAGACGATCTTGGCGCGGCGAGCATATGCGCGCGAACACCTCGATCATTTGCGGCGCATGCTGATGCTCGAGCCGCGTGGACATGCAGACATGTACGGCGCGCTGCTAATGCCGCCGGCGACCGACGATGGCGACGTGGGCGTGCTGTTCCTGCATAACGAGGGCTACAGCACGATGTGCGGGCACGGCATCATTGCGATGGTCAAGGTCGGGCTAGAGCATGGCTTGTTCGCGGCTGATGAGAGCGACATCAAGATCGATACACCAGCCGGCCGCATCCGTGCGAGCGCGCACCGGCAGGATGGTGTGATCACCGACGTGTCATTCCTCAATGTGCCATCGTTTGTGTTCGCGGAAGTCGCAGTCGACGTGCCAGAACTCGGCAGCGTGCCGTGCACGATTGCTTATGGCGGTGCCTTCTACGCCTATGTCGATGCGGACGCGCTGGGGCTCACGCTCGATGCGGTGCATTGCCAAGAACTGATTCGCCACGGTATGGCGATCAAGCGTGCTGTGATGCGCGACTGTGCGCTCAAGCACCCGTCAGGTGACAAAGACCTCAACTTTCTCTACGGCACGATCTTCGTTGCCAAGCAAGATGGTGCACACAGTCGCAACGTCTGCATCTTTGCTGATGGCGAAGTCGATCGATCGCCGACTGGCACGGGGGTCAGCGGCCGTGCCGCGATTCATCATGCGCGTGGCGAACTGGGCAGTGAGTGGATTCGCATTGAGAGCATTCTCGGCACCAGTTTTGACGTTCGCGTGGTTGAGAGCGTTGATCTCGCTGGAGCCAAGGCGATCGTGCCAGAGGTTCGCGGTCGCGCGCACGTTACTGGCAAGGCAGAGTTCTGGCTGGATCCAGATGATCCGCTGCGCGATGGGTTCGTGATTCGCTAGTCACTTCGTTGGCTGCGATCCACTGCGACCCACTGCGCGCCGGCGCTAGCAGGTGTGCAGGGTGGTCGTCAAGCTCTGCCGAGGACGTCATCCAAGAGGTCTTCGTCGAGCGTTGCGTGCGCTTCGAGGGCATCGGCAATACGGCACAGTAGTTCCCACACGAGTGGGTCATCGAACTGCTGGCGTACCTCCGCCAACCATTGGTGAAGTAGTTTCGTCGGGTCGCCGTCTTTGGCCTGTGAGGTCAACGCGTGCTGCACTTCAAGCCAGTCGCCGCGCCAGGCAAGGAATGCATCGAGCGTGATGGTTTCACCGCGCCAGCGTGCCTCGGCCAACGGACCGGCCAGCGCAACCAGTGCCGAGCAGCGTTGGCGCTCGATTGGGTTGTGGTTGGGCCAGCGAACGGTTGTCAGGCCGTCGAGTGTGTCGTCGTCATTCTCGAGCGTCACATGCACGACGTTGCCGCCAAGTAAGTGCGCCATCAGCACATGGCCCGCCTCGTGATAGGCAGCAGTTGGAAGGTCGAGGTCAGTGCGGTCGAACACGGCAGGGGATCCGGGCGGTGATGCTAGTAAAGATCGGCTTGTGAATATTAGTGCATCACGCCGTCGCCTCTAGCAGGTTGCTAGCAGCGGGTGAAAGCAGACGAGAGTCCGCGCCGTCGGCCTTTGGCGGGCATGGCTAAAGCAGAACCGCGAGTCGTTGCCGGAGAAGGATTAGTCGCAACGTTGTGTCGCCGAGCGTGGCTTGCTCTGCTTCTGGCATGAGCAAGTCGATCCTGTTGTTTGTGGGGACGGATTACGAAGACCTCGAACTGCAGTACCCGCGGTTGCGTTTGATCGAGGCCGGCTACCAGCCGGTGTTGGCAGGCCAGCAAGCGGCAACGAAGTATCTCGGCAAGCACGGCTACCCTGCAGTCAGTGATGTGGCGGTTGCTGATGTCGACGCCAAGGACTTTGCGGGAGTCATCGTTCCGGGCGGATGGATGCCCGACAAGTTGCGGCGCGATCCAGGTGTGTTGCAGTTTGTGCGCGATTGTGAGGGCGCAGGCAAGCTCGTTGCGAGCATTTGCCACGGCGGTTGGATCTGTATCTCCGCTGGGGTCGTGCGCGGCAAACACTACACCGGTTCGCTTGGCATTAGCGATGACCTGAGCAATGCAGGTGCGCTGTTCAAAGATGCTGACGTGATCGTCGATGGCCATCACGTGTCGTCGCGTAAACCGGATGACCTACCAAAGTTCATGGCGGCGTGCTTAGCTTTCTTAGCTGGCTGAGCGACTAATCCAAACGCCGCCTTGCCGTGGCGTTAGTCGGTTTCGTATCCGAAGCGCCACGGCTTGGCGTTCATTGGCAGATCCGACACGCGTAGTTGCTTTAGCGCATCGAAGCGCGGCTTCATCTCCTGCAGGGAATCCCCACCGAGCTTCTCGCACAAGGCATCGGCGAGCACGATCGCGGCCATGGCTTCGGCGATCGGAACGGCGCGCGGCACCTGGCAGAAGTCACTTCGTTCGTAGTTGGTTGCGGACGCTTCACCGGTAGCTAGGTCGACGGATTGCAGCGATGCAATCGTCGTTGCAATTGGCTTTATCGCGGTGCGGGCAATGACCGGCGCCCCATTGGTCATGCCGCCTTCGATGCCACCGGCGCGGTTGCTGTCTCGAACGATGTCGTCGCCATCACAGCGCAGTTCGTCCTGTGCCTTTGTGCCATTTCGTAGCGTGACCGCAAAGCCACAGCCAAACTCGACGCCCTTAGCTGCGTGGATGCTCATCAACGCACCGGCGAGTCTCGCATCAATGCGGCGGTCGTAGTGCACGTGGCTACCGAGCCCGGCAGGAACGCCAAGCGCCGCGATCTCGACGACGCCACCCAACGTGTCCTTGTTCTTGATGGTGTTTTCGATCACTTGCCGCATGGCCGGCACCACGTCTTCATCGGGGCATCGTACATCGTTGCCTTCGGCGGTAGCGAAGCGCGCGCGCAGTTCGCCAGCGTCGTGGCGCGGTTCTTCGTCGGTGCAATCCACCGTGCCGATTCGCGTCACATATCCGCCGATCTCGATGCCAAACGTGGACAGCAACGACCGACAGGCAGCGCCAACGGCGACGCGCATCGCAGTTTCGCGCGCGGATGCTCGTTCCAGCGACAGGCGCAAGTCGCGGTAGCCGTATTTGGCGGCACCCGTCAAGTCGGCATGTCCTGGCCGCGGCACCGTCATCGGTTGCACATCGCGGTCGCGCCAGTTCTTGAAATCAGCGTTTTCAATAACGAACGCAATTGGCCCGCCCGTGGTCTGCCCAGCCATGACGCCCGAAGTGATGCGAGCATGGTCGGACTCGATCTTCATGCGCCCGCCCGATCCGTAGCCTTGTTGCCGCCGGCCGAGTTCGTGTGCAATCATCGCTTCGTCGAGAGGAAAGCCCGCCGGCATGCCCTCGAGGATGCCGGTTAGCGATGGCCCGTGCGATTCGCCGGCCGTTAAGAAACGCAATCTGGTCGTGAACATCGCCGTGCCGACTCTAGCCCGATTTGGTCAGAGTTGCGTTACTCGGTTCCAACAACCACTCGCTGGCACGTTGTCTCAGCACTGATTTAAGGCCGGGGCGGCACCGATGGGCTTCGTGTTCCTGCGGTTGCTTGGTGGAGCGGGCGCAGCAGGATCTCGAGTTGCTCGGGGCGAGGTTGGTCTGCTGCGACGATGCGATCGGCGATGCTGTGATACCAAGGGTCGCGCTTCGCTACCACGGCTTCGATTTCGTCTGTGACCGATGCGCCAGTTAGCGACGGTCGGTGCTTGCTGCGGGCCAATCGTGCCTTTAGGAACTCGACATCGGCGCGGATCCAGATGACTTCTGCATCCTTGGCCAGTGTTGCTCGAGTTGCCTCGCTCTCAATGGCCCCGCCGCCAGTCGCGATGATGTTGCCTGGCTCTAGCGCGTCGGCAACGATGCGTTCCTCTTCGCTGCGAAACGCGGGCCAGCCATGCCTCGCCACGAATGCCGTGATCTCGCCATGCTTGGCAACGAAGCGCTGGTCGGTGTCGACGAACGTATTTCCACTCAGTTCGGCCAGCGCCATGCCGAGTGTCGTCTTGCCCGAGCCACGCATGCCAACGAGAGCGAATGGCCGATGCTGCGCTCGCACGCGCTCGATGTCGCCCCAGAACGTCGGATAGCTCTTCGCGACGCAAACGGCGTTTTCGATTGCGATGTTGGGTATCAACAAACCGGCGAGCGCGAACGCTATCGCGACCCGGTGGTCGCTTTCGGGGTTGATGATCGCGCCATGCATCGCTTTGCCGCCGCGAATCGTCAGACCGTCTTGGTGTTCGTCGAGGTCGACACCGAGTTTGCGTAGTTCGCGCGCCATCACCGCGATCCGATCGCACTCTTTGACCCGCACATTGGCTGCGCCCGTCAGGTGGGTGGTGCCGTTGCGGAAGGCTGCAACCACGGCCAGGTTTAAGAACTGGTCAGGGATTAGCTCGACGTCAATGGACTGTTCTTGATCTCCTGCTAGCGTGCGCATTCTGTCGGCGAGTTGCTCGTCGGATTGGCCCGAGTTGTGCAGCAAGTTGTTAGCGACAATGCGCGAGCCAGTGAGGTGGTTGAGGCAGGTCCAGACGCCCATGCCACTCCAGTCGCCACCGACACTCAGGTCAGTCTGCGGCGTTGCGTTGATCGGTGCTACCGTGGCTCGGTCGCAGTCAAGAGTCGCATCAATGCCTAGTCTGCCGAGCGTCAGGCACGTCAGTTCGGCGTAGCCTCGTGACGCGAGGGGGCCACGGAAATCGATATCGAGGCCGTCGGGCATCGAGGCTCCGACGAGCAGCAGCGACGAGACGAACTGGCTCGAAACGCTTGGGTCGACGGTGACGCGTCCGCCGCGACTGGTGCCGCCGCGCACCCGCACTGGTGGGCAACCGTCGTTGGCTTCGATGGTCACTCCGAGTTCGCGCCACGCATCCACCAGCGGTTGGATCGGCCGCTTCTGCATGTGTTCGTCGCCGGTGATGATCCAATCCCCGGGCAAGGTTGCAGCCACTGAGACCAAGAATCGAAGCGCGGTGCCGGCGTTACCACAGAACAGTTCGGCGCTCGTCGGCGCATCGGCACACCGTGGCCCGACCGAGACAATGCCTTGTGCCTCATTTACAAATGTCGATGCAAAGCCAAGGCTCGCCAAGCCGGCGACTAGGTGGCGCACGTCATCGCTCGGCGATGCGCCGCGAACCGTGATGTTTTGGCCGCTCAATGCGGCGGCGACGAGCAAACGGTTGGCTTCGCTCTTGCTGCCCGGTAACGACAGCGTCGCGTGACTCACAAAACTCAACTGGGTGATCGGGTGCGCCTTGCTCACGACGTCGTCCGCGGGCCGTTGTCGTTCTGCATTGCGTAGGCAAGCGACTCGGCCGTCAGGTCAACGATGGCACCCGTGCCGAGCGTGACCGGCACATACATCGGCACTTGCCCGCGCATCGCCTTCTTGTCCTGTCGCGCCAGGTCCCACAGTTTCGCCGGGTCGGTCAGGTGGGCTGGGGTTTTCGTCTCGACGCCGATCGCTTGTAGCAAGTCGGCGATGCGCTTGGTGATGGCCTCATCGACGTTTGCCGCGCGGCATTCCGCGATCATGCCCATCGCGACTGCGTGGCCATGACGAACGGATCCTGCCGCGAGGGCTTCGATCGCGTGACCGATCGTGTGGCCGGCGTTGAGTGCCCGCCGGCGATCGCCCTCACGTTCATCCTCAATTACGACCTGCATCTTCATGTCGACGGCCATCGCGACCGTCTTCATGGTGGCTGTTGCATCACGTTTGAGCAGCGCAGGCGCCAACGCTTCTAGTTCGGCGAAGCGCGCGGCATCGAGAACCGCCGCTTTTTTGATCACTTCGACAATGCCTTCACGGAACATCTCGTCCGGTAGGGTGTGCAACCACTCCGTGTCCATGACGATGGCGTTGGGTTGGCGGATTGTGCCGAGGCGGTTTTTGAGACCGCAGTGGTCGACGCCGTTCTTGCCACCGAGCGCGGCGTCACACATCGCGAGGGTTGTGGTCGGGCACGACACGAATGGAATGCCACGCAAGTAGATCGATGCGACGAAGCCAGCGAGGTCGGTCAACGTGCCGCCACCGACGGCAATCATCACCGTCGCGCGTGTTGCCTTGGCAGCGTGTAGTTGCTCGGCCAACTGGCCAACGACCGTCAGTCGCTTGGCCGATTCACCTTCCTGAACCGGCAGTATGGTGCGGGCACCGAGGCTTTCGCCGATGCGCTTCGCCAGTCCTTCGAGTGCCGTGTCGTAGACAACCACCACGCCATCCGGTGCCAGAGATTGCACCAGACTTGGCAATCTAGCCTCGATTCCGGCGTCGACTAGGACGGCAACGCGTTGGGTTTGGGTGAGGTCGAAGTGAAGGTCCATGCGAAGGCTGTGTCGGGC
>CALCZA010000237.1 GCA_937906475.1 uncultured bacterium | reverse complement strand
GCCAGCGTGATGGCAACGCGGCCGGTTTATCTCCTCTGCCGATCGGAGGAAGTTAGCGGCCAGCGACTTCCGTTAGGTAGTCGGCAACGTCTTCTATCTGTTGCTTGGTCAGGATGCCCTGTTGCGCCGGCATGATTCCGACGCCCTGGGTGACCGAGGTGATGGTCTGTTGGCGAGACGGACGGAGCACGTCCATATTGGGTCCGAGACCTTTCGGGGAGCCGGCGTGCATCAGTTCGTGGCAGAGCGCGCAGTTAGGCTGCGAAGACTCGATGAACACGACTCGGCCGCGCTCGGCGGTTTCGCTGAGTGATGGTGGGCCGCACGAGGCAAGCATCATCGCGGTGGCGGCAAGGAGAGACGCCGGGCGAGCGAAGCGAGGCATGAGACCGGTTGTCTAGGCGTGGAAACTGGGAAGTCAAAAGTGGAGTTGGCACAAGAGCCTGGAGAGCCCTCAAGAATGCCCAGAGTGAAGGCCTGAGACAACCAGCCGAGCAGGTCAGGCGATCTCGACGCGGACGCCGTGGTCGAACCAGCCATTGTGCGCGTAACCTCGCTCGTTCTCTATCCGGAGTTTGGGCTGAACGTTGCCTTTGGCGTCCTTGGCGCGCGATGCGAGCATGTGTTTGCCGGCAGTCGCATGCCACTGGATCGTATATTCCCGCCAGGCGTACGGTCCCATCGCTTCCCCTTGGGCTTTGGCGGCCGTCCAGGTCGTGCCTCCGTCCGTAGAGATTTCTACGGAAGCTACCTCGCTGGTGCCACAGAATGCGACGCAGCGCACCGTCTGCGGACCCGCCTTGAGTGGCGCGTCGCCCGTCGGGCCCGTGACCCACGACTTGACGTTCATGCCATACATCGAGGGTTGGTCCGGGGCACCCGAGACGCCGAGGGGGCGCACCCGGTAGCTCTTCGCCTGGATCTTGGCGTTGGTTTCCTCCGCGGTGACGGCGAGGCGCTTGAGATACTTGACGTTGTTGACGCCGTAGTAGCCAGGAACGACAAGGCGAAGCGGCCCGCCGTGGGCAAGGGAGATTGGCTCGCCGTTCAGGTCCCACGCGAGCATCGCGTCGCGCAGTGCCTTCTCTAGTGGGATCGAGCGCTCGACGATGACGTCGCGCTCGTTGAGCATTTTAGGGATCGGCTCACCGCCCGTGCCCGTGACGAAGCGCATGCCTTTCGCGTCGCCACCGAGGGCCTCCATGACCTTGGCGACCGGAACCCCGGTCCACTGCACGTTTGCCGCGGCGCCCACGCCCCAGGGCGATCCCGAAGGACCGTGTTCGAAGAACTTCCGCCCGTTGCCGGAGCACTGCAGAACCGCAGTGATTGTCTTTGAGCCGAGCGCTTTTAGTTCGGCCAGAGTCATCGTTTTCGGCGACGCGACACCCGTGATTTCGAGTTGCCATGCGTCGCGGTCGGCCAGGATTGCGGGGTTGGGGAATGGTAGGTTGCCGCGGACGAAGACGTGGCTCGAGGGGGTGATGCCGCCGTCGAGCCGGGAGCGCTTGGTCTCCAGCGTCCACGGGTTGGAGCCGTGCATGATGAAGTCGTCCGCCAGCAGTCCCTCGGGCAGCGTCGGCGCTGAGCCGGCTCCGGCAGAGCGGCTCGCTTCGAATCCGCACGAGGTCACCCCGAAGGCCGTGGCGGCAAAGCCAAGCGAGGCTCCGAGGAACAAGCGGCGATCAAGCGGCGTGGCTGCTGACGTATTCATGGGCATAGTGGTTTGGCTGAACTGCGGGGCCGAGAACTGTATAGGACCGAGGGCTCTCACACGCGTCTTTGGACCATGCGACCTGTCTTTGCCGCACATCGTGACGTGCTCCATGGGTAGTGGCAATTCAAGCTGACGGGGTGCTGGGTCAGGCTGCGACCGTCACGGCCCGACGCATCTCGCGTGACCTCACGCGACATCTTGCGAAAATTACAAACGATCGCTAGAGTATCGTATTCGTGAGCTATTGGGCTTGCGTCGCACGTTCACAGGCGAAGACAGTCAACCCTTCTGCTTGAATCATCGACACTCCGAAGGGCCATCGCATGCACATATTGAGTGGGAAACGGCATGTGCAGGGATCGTGATGGGAACGACAGCCCGGGAGAATCGAAGATGCCCTCCTGGGCACCCCTGGGCGTCACGCTGGACCTATGGAGGCTTGATGGTGCGTCTTGAAGATTTGACTACGGGCACCCGAGTCACTCGCTCCGGCTTAGCCACCGACGAGTCCGCGCAGTGGATCGGTGATCACTTGCTGGCACTGGCACTGGCCCTTGGCAATCTGCGGGAAGACTGATGGACGATCGCTCGCCCTCGGCCGCTCTTACTCACGATCAGTATCTGGATGCGAAGTTCTTCTCGTCGCTCGATGGGCTTCGCTTTCTCTGTATCGCGGCAGTAATCGTCCATCACAGCCCCTGGAGCGCGCTCGACTGGCCCATCGCCAAAAGGGGATTCCTTGGCGTCGATATGTTCTTCGTCTTGAGCGGCTTCCTCATCGTCACGCTGCTGCTCCGCGAGCGTGATCAATTCGGCGAAATATCGCTGAAGGATTTCTACATTCGGCGTGGGCTCCGGATCTTCCCGATCTATTTCCTCTACGTCTTCCTTCTACTTGGGGTTGCTTTATTCCTGTCGGAGGCATCCCCATTAAGGGGCGCGGTCGAGGGCAACTGGATCTACCTGCTCACGTTCACCGTGAACTACGCGGGTGAACATACGGGACCCTTTGCTCATCTCTGGTCGGTCAGCGTCGAAGAGCAGTTCTATCTGATCTGGCCCTTTCTTGAATGGAAGGGACGACGTTGGTTGAAGCCGGTTCTCTTCCTGATGTTGCTCCTTTGTGTCTTGCGAGATGCCGGGATTCTCGCCGAGCTGTCACCCTTCTTAGCACGATCGCCCTTCTCGCGTTCTCTGGTCTGGGGCGTGGCATTGGCCTGGCTACTTCACTCGAAGAGAGGGTGCGAACTGGCGGCGCGCGCCGTCGGTGGGCGCTGGGCGAGTCTGATCATAGGGCTTGTGTTGCTGGCGATAGTTGCGCAGTCGGGGGATCGTGAGGGCTGGAAGGCTGTCTCGACGTCGATCCTGCTCGCTTGCTTCGTCGCTTCGGTCGTGATTCGTCCCGATCATGTTCTCGCCCGCTTCTTTCGCTTCGGCCCGATCGCCTACCTGGGCACGATCAGTTATGGCATCTACCTCTATCACATCCCGGCCATGGCAATCTTGAGATCCGCTGGCGAGAAGCTCGGGATCGAGGAGTGGTCCGTGCTTTACGTTGTGATCTACTTGGTCGGACTCACGGCAGTCTCGGCAATCAGCTTCCAGTACTTCGAGAAGCCGATACTCTCGCAGCGAAGGCGCTTCTTGCGATCGACAACAGGGCGCGACCTCGACAAGGCGTGAGGGGCATGCGTGAGAGGCGAGATGTGTTAGAACGGTGCGGTCGAAGACCAATTGCTCTCACGCCAGCACGTCGCGCAGCACCCGCCCGGCGACGTCCGTCAACCGCCGATCGATACCGTTGTGGCGGAACGTCAACTGCTTGTGATCGATGCCGAGCAGGTGCAGGATCGTCGCGTGCACGTCGTTGCATGTGGTCGGGTTCTCGACGGCTCGGTAGGACCACTCGTCGGTCGCGCCGTACGAAGCGCCGCCGCGAATGCCGCCGCCAGCGAGCCAGTTGGTAAAGCCAAACGGGTTGTGGTCGCGGCCAAGGCCTCCTTGGCTGCACGGCATGCGACCGAACTCAGTCGTCCACAGCACCACGGTATCGTCGAGCATGCCGCGGCGCTTCAAGTCCGTCAACAACGCGGCGGCAGGGCGATCCATCTCGGCCGCCATGTTGCTGTGATCGCGCGCTAGGTCTTCGTGGCTGTCCCAGTTGCGCCGCGGGTGGCCGTTGTCGGCGCCGCTCCAGATCTGCACGAAGCGCACGCCGCGCTCAAGCAACCGCCGCGCCACGAGACAGCGACGGCCGAAGTCCGACGTCGGAGCTTGATCGACGCCGTACAATTCGCGCACCTCGTTGGTCTCGCGCGAGATGTCGAGCGCCTCAGGCGCGCTCAACTGCAGGCGGGCCGCAAGTTCGTACGACGCGATGCGCGCCTCGAGGCGTTGATCATCGGCGCGGCTTTGCTGATGCAAGCGGTTGAGCTGGGCAAGGGCTCTGCGACCGTCAGCCTCACTGGCCGCAGTGATGAACGCGGTCTGTTGCGGCGGGAACAGATCGGCGAGCGGCTCCGGTCGATCAGGGCGGATCATCGTCGCCTGGTGCTGCGTCGGCAGGAAGCCAGCCGACCAGTTGCGCGGCCCGCCAGGCGCGAAACCACGCGCGTCGGGTAGCACGACGAAGGTCGGTAGATTGTCGTTGCTGGAGCCGAGACCGTAGGAGGTCCAGGCTCCCATCGCCGGGAAGCCAGGCCGCGCAAACCCGGTGCTCTGCAGGAACGTCGCAGGTCCGTGCACATTGCTCGTGCTGACCATGCCGTGCAGAAATGCGATGTCGTCGGCGCACTGAGCGAGGTGCGGCACCAGGTCGCTGATCCATTTGCCGCACGCGCCGTGCCGTCGCCATTGCCACGGGCTCTTCATTACCGCACCCGGCGAACTCTGGAACAGCTCAACCTTGCCGCCGGGGTCGAACTTGTCACCGTGGCGGCGGATCAGTTCGGGCTTGTAGTCGAAGGTGTCGCACTGGCTCGCAGCCCCCGACATGAACAGCTGCACGACGCGCTTCGCCTTCGGCACACTCGTGCTCTTGGGATCGCCATCAAGCATCTGTGCCAGCGCCACTGCGCCAAGGCCGCCGCCCGATTGTTGCAGGAACTGTCGCCGGGAAAGCATGGTCAATCGAGGAACAGGAACTCGTTGAGGTTGAATATCAGACGACACAGACTGGCAAGCCCGTGACGCTCCGCGTGCGTCGCCATGATGTCCGCTTCGGCCCGCGATGGCGCGCGGGCGAGCGCCAGTCTGAAGGCTCTGTCAACCTGCTGTCGAACGGTAGACACTTCGGTGCGCAGGCGCGCGGCGAAGTGTTCGGCCTGACGCAGTACGAAGCGGTTATTGCGCATCGCCAGTGCCTGTAGCGGCGTCAGCGTCGTGTAGCGCTTTGGCGTCAAGATCGATGCATCGGCGCAGTCAAGCGCCTCGAAGAATGGATCCGGCACACTCCTAACGATGTGGCGATAGATACTGCGTCGCCATGCGCCTGCGCCATCGGGATCAAAGGAGTCGTAGCTGTAGTGCGGCGAGTGGTCGTCGACAAAACCAAACCAACGCACCGACGGGCCGCCCATGGTCAGGTCGAGCTTGCCGCTGGCCGCGAGCATCGCATCACGGATCGCCTCGGCTTCGAGGCGTCGGCGTGACATGCGCCAAAGCAGGACATTGCCCGCGTCCCGACTGGGCGCAAGGTCATCAGGTTCCCGGGGCGCTGACGATTGGCGATAGGCTGCGCTCGTCACCAGCAACCGATGCAGCTGCTTGAACGAGCCGTCGCCATCGCGGAACCACACAGCCAACCAATCCAGTAGCTCCGGGTGGCTGGGTTGGCCGCCCATGCGCCCGAAGTCGTTCGGGGTATCGACGAGGCCGTTGCCAAAGTGGTACTGCCAGACACGATTGACGATGGATCGCCACGACAAGGGGTTGGCTTCGTCGGTGATCCAGCGCGCCAATGCCGCGCGACGCTGCCCTTCGTGTGCGTCCGGCGCCAAGGCGAAGTGACGCTCCAAATCCGGCAGGCACGACAGCGCGCCGGCCGCAACCAACGCGAGGGGCTGCTGCACCTCGCCACGCGCGAGTAGATGCACTGGCCGTGGCGCTGCCGCAGGTGTGAAGTTACCCGATGCCCGGAACGCCGTCGCCGCCGCGTAGACCATGCGGCCGGTGCGTCTCGCGGCAGTGTCTGTCAAGTAGCGCTGGCCCCAGGCACCACCTGCCTCGATCGAGTCGAGTGCGGCGACCGGTGCCAGTGCCGCGACATTGCTGTCGCCCGCCAGCACGACCAGCTCCCCGAGTGCGAAGATCCAGTCGTTCGTGCGCTCGAACAGGCGCGTCGCGGTAACCCTTACGAAACGTGCGCGTTCGCCCTTACCAGCAAAGCGCTGCGGTGCATCGCCAGGGTGCAAGAAGTCGCGGTCTGTATGGTCGGCGATCGTGGTCGATTCGCCGAATTCGACATCGTTGGAAGCGTCGATTCGGAACCGTACCGGGAAGCCGAAGCCAGGCCCTGGATGACCGCCGAACACTTCGTGCGCCGGGTAGAGCAGAATCTGGTCGAGCTCACGCGGCTCACCTAGATCGACCTGCACCCATTTGCTTGCGTCGCGCGAATTGGCAATCTCGCTGTGGTAGCCGAGCGAACCAGCGGTCGACGTAAGATGTTGGTCCGTGCCCGCCTCTTCATAGGCGCGGTCAGCGCGATCGACGCCGGCGAACACCGCCTGCAACCGGTAGTAGTCACGCTGCGAGATCGCATCAAACTTGTGATCGTGACAACGCGCGCAAGCCGCCGTAGTGCTAACGAACGTCGACATGGTGGTGTGCACCATGTCGTCGCGATCGAGGGAACGTGTGATCGCCTTATCGACCGTGCCATCACGCAACTCAACGTGGCCAACGAAGTCCCACGGACCAGCAGCAATGAAGCCGAGTGCCACGATGCCATCCGCAGTGCCGGGATAGAGCACATCGCCGGCGAGCTGCTCTTTCACAAATCGAGTGTAGGGTTTGTCCTCGTTGAATGAGCGAATCACCCAGTCCCGATAGGGCCAGGCGTTGGCCCGCAACTTGTCCTTGTCGTATCCGTGCGTCTCGCCGTAGTGCACAACATCGAGCCAGTGCCGCGCCCAGCGCTCGCCATAGCGCGGCGAGTCAAGCAGGCGATCGACAAGGCGCTCGTAGGCGTCTTTGCGCGGGTCGTTCGCGAACGTCTCGATCTCGGCAATGGTCGGCGGCAGGCCGTGCAGATCGAAGGTCAGGCGTCGGATCAGCGTGCGACGTTCTGCCACCGGTGACGGTTCAAGTCCGTTCTTGCGCAACCGACTCAACAGGAAAGCATCGATCGGTGTGCGGACCCAGTGCGATCCGGTCGCTGGCACCGCCACTGTTTGCAACGGCCGCTGTGACCACCATGCCACCGTCTGGGCGTGCAGGCCCCCAGTGGTAGACAGCAGTAAGACAAGGGCAGCGAAACGAAGCACGATAGCAACCGCCGAGCATAACTGTCACGGCTGCAGCGGGGGCTCGAATTAGGGCATTGACGCAGGACATCAGATGCAGACGCAGACAGTCGGCCCCGGACATCGTCGCCCTGCGATAGGCACAAAGCCAAGCACCCGGAACCTCACCACACCATGCTCCCACCCTGCCGATGTCTTCAAGCCATAGCAACGGTATCACCGCTCGCCGGACTGAAGGCCTCTTGGCACAACACTGACACGAGCGACGTTTTCAACGACATGAAGTCCCAGACAGCGAAGCAGTGGTGTTGCACAAAAATGCGCAGCGCGCGGATGCTGGTCAGCTTCGAATAAACTTCATGACCAAGCAGAGTCCGTGTGAGTGGCGCGAACTGTTGGCGGATCGCCGGCAGAGGACCTGTGGATAGGGCGTGATCACAGCGTTCGACTTGGATGCGGCTCGTGCTTCGGCAGCACCCTGCGCGAGCGCATGGCAGAGTCCTGGCCGCTTCTAAACGGAAAGGCGATGACGGTCGGCGTCGAACAGACGACGGGTCAGCGCGGTAACTAGACGGTTCGCGATTAGGACGCAAGCAGGGTCGTTGATGCGTAATGGGCTACCGAAGAGCGGGGCAGCAAGTTGGGATGAGGCGATCCGTTCGCGTTGTCGCTCACGACCCACTTGTGGGCAACGCCGTGCCGGATACCCTGCGTTGCCAAATATCGGAACACAGATGGAGATAACCAACAAGACTCGCCGGCCGATCAAGATCCCGCTTCCGGATGGCAAAAAGCTGTTCCTCGGTCCCGGCAAGTCCGCGCAGGTCAATCCCAAGGCTGCGAAACATCCGCCAGTGATGGAGCACGTGGAAGCCGGCGACCTGGAGATCGGCGACGCGGGCGGCAAGAAGGGATCTACTGCCGGCGACGGGTCGTCAAGCTCGAGCGGCAGCCAAAACTCCGCGCCGACCGGTAACATTCGCCGCACTGGCGATCGATAGGCACACCGTTGCGACCACTACTGGCGCGGAACTGGATGCGTTCGTGCACCCGGGGTGCGTCTTCGCTTGAGTTCGCTCGCCGCCGCCGCCAATCACCGACTAGATTTTGAGGTGGCCGACTTCGTTCCATGGCGGGTTGTTGCACTTGCGTGTCACTGCAGTTCGAGCCGGCGGTAAGTGCGGAGCTTTCCGGCGACATTTGATTCGTCCCATCGAGCGACCGGCTACGATCGCTGTTCCCATGCGCCGCGTTCTCGCCCACGTCTTGGCGATTCTGATCGCCGTCGTTGCTCAGGCTCAGCAGGATATCCATCCTGACGAACTAAAGCTCAAGCCCGACATCGACAAGGCGATTGCGCGGGGTGTCGAAGCGCTGATCAACAGCCAGTTTCGGGACGGCACGTGGGGCCAGTACGGCAACTTTCGCGGCGGCAAGACAGCTCTGTGCACCTACGCGTTGCTGAAGTGCGGCGTCGATGCTGCGCACCCCACGATTCGGCGTGCGATGCTGATGCTCGACGACGTGCAACCGGCGAACACTTACACGGTCGCTTGCATGATGCTCGCCTACGCCGCCGCCGGGCAGACGATGCACCGCGAGCGCATGGGTGACTTGACCAAATTGTTGATCGACTGGCAGAAGTCCGGTGGCGACTACGCCTACCCGGACCGAACCCGCGATCTATCCAACACGCAGTACGCGGCGCTCGGTCTGTGGACGGCACAGAAGTACAAGATCGACGTGCCCGTCAAGGCCTGGCGGCAACTCATGCGCGCGACGATGGACTACCAGGCCAAGGCCCAGCGCGTCAAGGCACCGGTCACTGGCAAGCACACAGTCAAGGACGGCGGCAAGATATACATCGCAGGCTTTGGCTATCGGCGCGGTCAGAGCCCTACCGGTTCGATGACGACGGCCGGCGTTTCGATTCTGCAGATATGCAAGATCGGGCTCGGCACTTCGCTCGGCGCGCAGCGCAAGAAGGTCGACCGCGCCATCGACAGCGGCGTGAACTGGCTCGGTCATCACTTCGCCGTCGACAAGAACCCCGGCAAGACCGACTGGGCCTACTACTACCTCTATGGCCTCGAACGCGTGGGGTCGCTGACGCGAGTCGAACAGATGGGCGGTCATTGGTGGTATGTCGAGGGGGCGCGACGCCTGCTCAAGGAGCAGGCGAATGATGGCTCCTGGCCGGGGGGTGGGCAACTGCGGGAAGTGCGGACATCGTTCGCGTTGTTGTTCTTGCGGCGCGCCACCAGCGGCAAGGCGCCTACGACTGGAGCCGGCGGCAAGCGCGCGGCACCTCGCCACCTGTATGCCGTGGGAACGGCCAAGGAGGACGTGGCGATCAGTGCTTCGGGTCAGCAACCGCTGTCCATCTGGGTGACGGGCTTTGGTGAGGCACTGACGAAACGCCACGAACAGTACGGCCTGCGTGTCGTGCAAGTCGAGTATCTCGATGGTGACCACATCGTCGGCCAGCTTGCCGGTGACCCGAGCAAGGCGTGGCAGTTCGATGCATTTCTACAGCGAGCGCCGGCACTGGCTCGCGGCGACCACAAGATTCGCGCCCGCATCGAACTGCTCGCCCACGACGTGCAACCGCCGGACGCGTCGGCGCAGAAGCCGGCGGCAACACCCGCGACTGAGACCGTGCTGTCGCCGGAGATGAGCGTCACGATCCGCGACGTCTTCGCGCCGTGGATGAAGGACGTGGCCAGGATCCAGCGCGTCAATCTCGTGGTCTTCAAGAAGACCGAGGCGACGGCCAGCAGCGCCGGTAAGACGGCTCGGAACGCGTGCGACGGCCAAGAGGGCACCCAGTGGGTGTGCGCTGCGAACGACGCGGAACCCTCGTTGGAGATCGATCTCGGCCGCTCCGTCGGTGCGAGACAGTTGATGATCAGTCAGGCCGGTTCCCGGGCGATCGACATTGGCTTGTTCGATCGCATCACCGCCATCGAAGTTCGCATCAACAGCAGCAAGCCGTTCCGTGTCGCATTGGATCCGGACCAGTTGGCGATCACGACCGTGCCGTTCGGCAAGGTGCGCAAGGTTCGAACGATATGGATCCGCATCGCCGAGCGCGTATCTGGACGCAGAAAGGGTCAAGCGGGATTCACCGAGATCGCACTGAGCAAGTAGGTGATGTTCGGCCGGTGCGACAGTCGCGTGTCGCGGCGAGCAAGTCGGCTGCGCCCTCGAGTGAAATCACACCGGTCAGGTTGCCGCGTGCTATCCGGAAACTGGATCCTGCTGCGGCAGCAAAAGTCATCTCTGCCACCTGGCACCGTCACAGCGAGTTGACCGAATCGCGATCGCTGGCGGCAGCTTGACGGGGTGTCGTGCGGGTGGGATTGTGGCTGAGTGGAGTTCGGGTGGTCCGAGCCGCACTTTAAATCACCGACACTGGCGAGCTGTTCGTGAAGTGGGTGTTAAGCGCGGATACCTCAGCACGTCCCAAGATGCACCCATCGCGCAAACTACCGATGACCGGGTGCGCGCCTACTGCTTCTTGACGCCGAGTTCTTCGAGTTGTTTGCACAAGCCCGGAACCACCACGAGTTGCCCCTCAGCGCGCCAGTGCGTGTCGGTTCGGTAGTAGAGCGGGGCGCCAGTTTCGCACGCTGCCGACAGCGCGGGCGTCGCCGACCAAAAGTGTATCGACTCTTGTTGGCAGAAGTTCGCGACCTCGGCTTCGAACGCACCGCAGTTCGCCAGCAAGGCGGCGAAGAACTTGTTGGGGTCCTCGGATAGCGGCGCACCTACGAACGTCGATGCAAGTGCGTACTGATGCAGCAACTCGGGCTCCGGCTGCACATACGGTAGATACAGTTGTTCTTTGCTCGGTAGGTAGACCACCAAAAACTGTCCACCGGCTGCTGTCACCAGGGAGCGTGCGCGGCGCAGGATGTCGGTGATGCCTTGCCACGCGGACTGCTCCTTCAGCAACTTCGGCGGCAAGCAGATCATGCGTAGCACATCCGGATAGAACCACATGCGCATGTCGGGGTGATCGCGCATCACCAGCGGCGCGAGTGGCTTGACGTCGCTGTTGGCGTTCTTGGCTGCCGGTTGTTCAAACCAGCTACCGATCAGGCTTGGTAGCAACAGACTCGGAACGCGCTGTTTGGCAAACAAATCACCGTAGGTCTTAACCTCGTGATTTAGGTTCCAGCGCAGCCAGAACGCATCGACAAAGTCGTTGCCGCCGTACAAAAACCAGACCACGACGCGTGGCTTGCTCGGCACGCCAATGGTCTCGAGCAGCCATAGTTCCTGATCCGGACCGATGCCCGCGATGCCCAGATTCAGAACTTCGATCTTGAGGTTCGCTTCGACCGATCGCTGCAGTCCGATTGGTTGCTCTTGCGCGGCGAACATCGTGAACGAATCGCCGACGAGCACGAGGTCGGGATGTGCCGGCCGTTGGCGATTGGGCAATCCATCGGTGTCGGCAGGCACGACCAGGCGCGGCACGTCGTTACGATCGGCCAATGTGTCCGCCATACTGGCGACTCCAAAGTCGGCGTTCTGGTGCGGCGGCGGACCATCGTAGGGTTCGACGCCGTATGGCAGCGGCACCGCCGTCAGCGGTGTGCGATCAAGGATGCCAGGGTTAAAGAACTCGATACCGTGCGGCGGGTAGTGATCGCGGAACGACGAGGGCAACAAGCCGGGCGCGACTTGTAGCAGGCCTTCGGCCGCGAGTGTCGAGAAGCCAAGTGCCGCGGTGATCATCATGGCACGCAACTGCCAGGTGCGTCGGCGCGAGGGCTTGCGCGGGGCAGGCGTTTGGTCGGGAGAAGACATGCGGATCAGGTAGCGCGTTGGGGTGAAGGTATAGGCAATGCAAGCTACGGCTCGGACGGCTACGGCTCGGACGACCCGAACCCCATGCAACCACGATCCCGCCGCCACGACACCCCGTCAACCCATCCGTTTCCCATCCACCCAGACAGTTTGGCTCGGTGCGTGATCAGCGCGTGTGACGGTGGTGCAGGGGCGGCTGCGGGGTCTTAGTGATGGCGGGTTGCGATCGTGGGTGGTGGGGTTCGGTTGGTCCGAGCCGCAGCTTGTTTCACCCATGCCCCAGATCATTGCAAATAAATGGCATATGCATGCGTTCCGGACTGCTCCTTCAGCAACTTCGGCGGTAGCTCGATCAATCGTATCTACTAGCGACCTTTCCTGAGTTTGACCGGGCATACGAGTGCGTGTGTATATGCCATGATGATGATTGCCGTGCTTCGTCTAGTAGCGGCAACTAAAGGACAACGTGCACACATCTTCTCGGCGTCAATTGGCGCGGCGCCTTCTGGGCATGTCCCCAGAGCATGTTCGTAGGGCCTCCCCGGTTCTCAGACCGTCGGACGAAGCCTTCGGCAAGCAACTGCTGGCGCGGGCGACGTTCGGTGCCAATCGGTTTACGGACGTCACGCATGATCTGAGGACCATGGGTGCCCAGCATTGGCTTGAGCAGCAACTGCACCCAGATTCGATCGATGATTCGATTTGCGAGGCTCTAGTCGAAAACGTGGTCGATCCTACGTCTGGCCACGGCGCGGGGGTCCGGTTGCTCACGCGGGCCATGTATTCGCGGCGCCAGTTAGCGTGGCGCATGGTGCACTTCCTCAACAATCACTTCTCGACATATCGCCGACATACGGCCGGCATCAGTGAAGCGAACGAAGACGACAAGTTCTACAGTCGCTGTTTCAAGAATTTTTCCAACGTGCTCCTGATGAGCGCCTCGAGTCCTGCGATGATCGACTTCCTCGATTCGGGCTCCAATGTTGCTGGCAATCCGAACGAGAACTACGCGCGCGAACTGCTTGAGCTACACACGATCAGCGTTGACGGTGGCTACACGGAAATGGACGTCGCCGAACTAGCGCGGGTGTTCACTGGCTGGAGGCGAGTCAATGTCTCCGATCCTGTTACGAACAGGGTGGCGGACAGCTACTTCGAGTTCGATCCGAGCAGGCACGACACTGGCCCCAAGGCTCTGTCTTTCGGTTGGTCGACTCCTGGTTACAGCGGACCCGCAGGCCGTCAAGAAGGTGGGGAAGTGCTCGCGTTCTTGGCTAGCCTGACACATACGGCAGCGTTTTTCAGCCTGAAGCTATGTCGCTACTTCGTCAGCGATCACCCGTCGAAAGCGATGGTGTCGCGCGTGCGTGAGGCCTTCACCCGATCAAGTGGGGACCTCCGCACTACTGTGCGTGCGTTGTTCTTGGATCCCGAGTTTGCTGCATCGAGCAACGTGCGTAGTAAGACGTTCGATGGCTTCGAGTACATCGTGAATGTGATGCGTCGCTTCAAGGGCGATTGCGACCTCATTGCGATCAACGATCGCATCGCTAAGTTGCGCTCGCAACCACACGAGTTTCACGTGCCCACGGGATACCCGGAGATTGGCGCAGCTTGGCAGGGACCTGGCCACTTGTTGCCGCGTTGGCAGTTTGCCGATGACTACGCGAACAATCGCATCACCGGCACAATCGTATCGTGGCAGTACATCTTCCCCGTGACCCCGTCAACCGGCACGGCTTGTGTGAATCGTTTGCTCGAGTTCCTTGTGGATGAGCCGTTACCGGAGACAACGGTCAGGGCTTTGACGCTATTCATGAACAATCGCTTCGCGCAGCATGCAGTGCCGAATGATCCGTATTGGTCACAGGTATATCCGCATGTGCGTGCGCTGCTGACGTTGATCTTGCAGCTCCCCGAAACCCAGATGCACTAGGAGGAGATGACGATGACGAGCAAGCGACAGCAACAAATCACCTCGCAGCAGACGTCAAGCGATGGCTCTGGCGCAACGCGCCGTACCGTCTTGAAAGCAGGGGTGTTGGCAACCGGCGCCCTTGCGATACCTGAGAGTCTTGCCGCGCGATCTGCGATCGCACAACCGCGTGGGAACACCAAAGTGACAGTGGTGCTGTTCCAACACGGCGGCGCCGACCATCTCAATCTCTATGCGCCCACAGGCGATGCGAACTACGCGAACCTGCGTCCGACAATTGGCGTCGGCACGCCTGGAAGTGGTGCGGCGGGTGAGGGCTTGCCAATGGACGCAATGTTTTCGATGCATCCGGCCATGCTAGGCACCAATCACGCCTTTCGGCTGCAGAACAGCACATGTGCTGTGGTGCACGCTTGTGGCTACTCGCCGTTCAGTCGATCGCATTTCGATAGCATGGATCTCTACGAGACGGCGCTCGCAGGCATAGCCAAGGGTGGTTGGATCAACCGTCACCTGCAGGTGACCGCGACGCCGCAGGACGTGCCGGTTCGTGCGTTGGCGCTGACGAATTCCGTGCCGTTGTCGATGAAGGGTCTGTACCCGTGCTACTCGGTCGCAGGCACGGAAGAGTTGGTCTATAGCGGCACTTCCGACACGAAGTGGTTCCTCAACAAGCTTGCGCAGGTGAGCGGCAACGTCGAGCGCATGCTTCCTGAGCAGCAGACTGCATATCAAGCTCAGCGCGATACGTTCGCGCTGCTCGACAGGTTCTCGGTGCTCGATCCAGCCAACTACGCACCTGCCAACGGGGCCGTGTATCCGACCACTCACGTTGGCAAGCATCTGCGACAGATTGCAGAGGTCATCAAGGCGGATCTTGGCGTTGAGTTCTTTGCGCTTGAGCAGCATGGCTGGGACCACCATTCCAATCTCGTTGCGAAACTCGGCGTGAACGTCGAAGATCTGGATAAAGCGGTGACGGCATTCTTCGATGACCTTGGTGCGGCGGCAAATAACGTCGTGCTAGTCACGATGTCAGAGTTTGGCCGAACCGCCGCTGAGAATGGTTCTGGTGGCACCGATCATGGTGTTGGTGGCGCTATGTTGCTGCGCGGTGGTTACGTCAGGGGCGGTCAGGTCTACGGCACATGGCCTGGATTGGCTCCCGCAGCACTTGTGGGTGGGCACTCACTGGCCGCCACCAGTGACTTCCGCGATGTGTTGCGCGAAGTTCTAGAAGTCCACATGGGCGGGACCGATGCGCAGGAAGTGTTCCCAGGACGGGTCTACCAGCCGATTGGCGTGCTGTGATCGATGGTCTGGGCAACCGGTTCCCGCAGCTTGTGCGGCAAGGTCTTGGCCAGCAGTAGCGACACTTCGTTTGCAGTCAGCATCGCCATCCCAATCGCGGCCATCGCTTCGACGTCCGGAGTCATGAATCGACCTGTCATGCCGCAGGCTTGGTCAAGCGGCACTACGCTGGGCGCTGATGGACCATCTCCGCGGTAGGCGCGCCGTGACACGGTGATCTTGCCAAACGCGGTTAGCCATTCGCGCTCTGATGATTCGCGGAATCGCGCACGATGGCCGCCAATCTCGATGCTCGGGCTTGCCACATCTTGCTCCTTGAGCAGCTCCGTAAGCGCGTCACGACCGATGCTCGCAAGCATCGCCCGAAGACCACTGAGCGCGCTACCGAAGCGCGACGGCGTGAACTCCTCGGACCCGATGGCTAAGACAACTTTGCAGAGTTCTTGTTCGAACTTGCACGTTGAAGAGTCTTACGCCACCGACAAAGCCAAGTCGCAACCAATGGTTAGTTACCCATACGATTGGCCTGGTCCGGGTGGGCACTCAGGTGGCGGTGTCTACCTCTGGAATGCGACGTCGCGCCAACCCGAACTCATTGGCGTCTTTCATACTCACAACGCAACCACGACGTTGGTTCGTTTCATGGGTTTAGGTCTCTTTGAGGCCGATGCGTGGAGCCTCGGCTATACTCCGTTGGGATTCTTGCTGGACGACCTTCCATGAGGTCTTGCTGACGCTCGCGTATTTGTGGTCTTGGCGTGTCCGTCGTCTGTTATAGTGTGCTCGAACAGGGCCGTTCACCCGGTGTATCACTTGTTCGCTCCATGCAGCTCATCCGATTCCTTCGGCAACGCGGTAAGCGACTGCCCCTGCGCGTCTACCTTCGCGGTCTCGTGACGTGGCGCCCGCTGACCGAGCCCGAGGCGGGCTACTCGGTCGTCATGGGCTGCATGCGCTCGCTCTGGCGCATTGCGACCGCGAACCTGCGACTGATCGACAGCCAGCGCCTGGCAAACCTGCACGAGGTGATCCTGGTCTTCGACTGTCTCGAGCACGAGATTCCCGAAGGCGTCCGGCGAGTCGTTGCGAAGCTGAACGTGCCCTGCCGAATCGTCTGCTATACACAGCGACAGGCACGTCGCGCGCGGCTCATCGATTGGGGCTGGGTGTATTGCTGGCTGTCGTGGGCTATCGGCGTCGGCGAGGCGAAGACGCGCCACGTGCTGCTGCACGATCTCGATGCGCTGCCGCTGCACCCGGATCTGTTCGAGACGCTCTACGACAACGCCCGTGCGACACGGAAGGCCTTCACCGGCGTTTCCCATTACCAGGGCGGCGACATCAATCGCGGCATGGAACTCGCGGCGACGTACGAGATGGTGCTCGACGCGACGGTGCTGCGCGAGCGTTTCCGACCCATCGAACTGTTCAATCGCGAACGCTTTGTCGACGGTCGCTGCGTCGACTACGACACTTTCCTCGAAGTGCAATCGCGCGTGGGCAGCAGTGCCGTCACGCCGGTCGATGAGTCGTGGCTCGTGCATCCGTCGCAGATGATCTGCCAGTACGTCGACCTGAAGGCGGGGCGCACCGGCTTCACGCGCGGGGAGCACAACCTGCCGATCCTCTCGTACTACTTCACACTCGGTGGTGACGGCGCCGACATGAGCGCCGCCGGCGCCGGACTTGCGGACCCGAGCGAGCGCGCGGTGCCGCTGTTTGGCCAGCGCGTCGAGATCGACGGCATTTCACCCAAGCGCTGGGCGTGGATGGAGAAGCAGATCCGCCGCGTGGAGCAGCGCCTGCACGTGCAGACGCGTCCGAACGTCGAGCGTTTTCTCGCTGGCATCGCGGCGCGGGCGGGTGATGCGCGTACGGTCGGCCGCGAAGCGGGCGGAGTCGACGCGGTCTGATTCCTGTTTCGGGTGGAGATCTTCACGTGTCCAAACTGTGCTGGAACGCGTCGGCTAGGCGTTGGTGCATGGCTCCACCCACGACCTAAGGTACGGTTTTGCTTGCACTTGGGAGTCCTCATCATCGGGAGAGCTTCGCCCGGACCACAGAGTTGATTCTTTGACCTCGGCCAGTTCCTGATCCCCTCCGCCGGAGTTTGGGGGTGGTTGGCTCGGGGCGTGATCGGCGGGCGCAAGGTCGCGCGCTAGGTGAACAGGTGGCGGTTGGCAGTCTCAGTGGGGGAG
>CALCZA010000236.1 GCA_937906475.1 uncultured bacterium | reverse complement strand
ACTCACCCATCGAGAACACCACTGGCTTCTTCTTCGCAAGGCGCAGAATCGCCTGGCGGATCGCTTCGCTGGCCGTTGCCGAACCACCGGGGGAATTGATACGGATGACGACGCCCTTGACGAGGTCGTTGTCTGCGAGTTTGTCGAGGTGATTGACCGACGGGCCGCTCACCATGCTGCCAGCCGCTGCCGAGGCGCCGTCAACGATCTCGCCGGCGAGGTGCATGACGACGATCTGAGGGTCTTCGATCTCCTCGACCTTCTTGGCGCGCATCAGGTCGCCGATCAACGACATCAGGTCGCGCCGCTTTTTCTTCTTCTTGGGCGCGACATCCTCAAGTTCGTAGTCCGGATCACCACGCACTAACGTCAAGGCGCGCTTGGCGCCGGTCCATGGCACTAAGCGATCGACAAGCCCTTCGAGCAACGCCTGCTTGGCGGTGAAAACACGGGATTCCTGCAGTCCGCGCACCTTGTTGGTCGACAGTTTGCGTCCGATCGCGATACGGCGAACGATGTCTTGGTTCATCGACGTCAACATCGCCTGGTAGTGCTCGCGCAAGTGGTTCGACATCGTCGGCAGCATGTAGGGCTCAACCGCGCCCTTGAACTCACCAACGCGGGTCACTTCGACCTGAACGCCGAGTAAATCGAGCGCATCCTTGAAGTGCATGACGTTGAGCGCCGGCGAACGCAAGTCGACGCCCCCCATGTCGGCCAGCAAGATATGATCGCATTGCGCAGCAATCTGATAGTTGCCGATACCAGCGTGCTCGAGGTAGCACGTGATGTGCTTGCCGGCTTTGCGCACACGCGCGATCGCGCGCTCAAGCTCACGCTGTTGCGCGAGGTTCATGCCCACGCCCGCGGACAGATCGAGCAGCACGCTGGTGCCCGGCGCAGTCGCCAATTCATCCACCATCTCGAGGAACTGGAAGAACGACTTCGGCGCGCCGCCGCCACCGGTCAGCAGGCTCATCGGGTCAAAGCTGGACTCCGCAAGGTCCGCATAGGCACCGGACGGGCGCAAGAAGGCGACCTTCTCGGGCTCGGCCTTCTGCTGCACAACCACCGTTTCGGTGGCGACTGCAGTGGCCTCCTGAGCCGTGGCGAGCGGCGCTAGGAGCGAGGTGACGAGAATCGGAACAGAACGAAGCAGTTGGATACGCATGGAGATGGTGGGCTGTATTTCCTACAGCGCTCCAACGTAGCCGACCGCCGAAGCAGCCTGTCACTCCCCCAACCACAGATAATCCACTACGCGGCCAACCGCATCCGCCGTTGCGAGGCTCCGCGGTGCCCTAACGCGCAAACAGCGACGCATTCGACGTCACTTCCTGCAATGGGTATTTCTTGAAGTAAGCCCGGTGCGGTGCCAGCGTGATCCTCACTTCATCGAAGTCAAACGGCTCGCCCGGCGTATCGGCGGGATGCACCAAAGGCAGGTGGATGAGAATCGAAGACTTCGTCTTGGCTTTGACCCGTGACCCGGATGACCAAGAAGTTGCCGACGAGGTCTACTACTTGGTGACGGCGCTGCGCCGACTTCGATCTTGAGGTGCCGCAGCGCACGATTCTGCCGGGCAGCACGAACAGTCCGCCGCGCGATTAGCGGCACCTCACGGCGCCGCGTTACTCGCCGATCGGCCGGGTATCGCGGTGGTCCTGACGCGCAATGACTA
>CALCZA010000235.1 GCA_937906475.1 uncultured bacterium | reverse complement strand
AACCTCATCAATCGGCATGGGGTCCGCGTTACCGGGATCCGCTTCGAAGGCGGCTGACTGGTCATCGGCATCGCCCGGACCTTCAAGTCCTTGAGTTGCCCGCGCTGCGGTTACTGCAAGCGCGGACGCGAGTCGCGGAGCATTCGTCGATGGCGACACATTGGCCTCTGGGGCAACGACGTCTGGCTTGAGGGCGAAATCCGGCGGCTACGATGCAAACAGTGCGAGACAGTCGTGACCGAGGCCGTGCCATGGGCACGGCACGACTCTGACTTCACAAGGAGCTTCGAAGACGCAGTCGCACTGCTCGCCCAGCAAACCAGCAAGACGGCGGTAGCCGTGCTGACAGGCATCTCGGGGCCAACAGTCGGCAACATCGCTGAGCGAGTTGTTGCCGAGCATCTCGACCCCGATCGGCTTCGCGGCATTAAGCGCATCGCCGTCGATGAGATCAGCTTTCGAAAGCGTCACCGCTATCTCACTGTCGTCACCGACCACGATAGCCGGAAAGTCATCTGGGTCGCTGAAGGGAAGAGCTCCGACGTGCTCAAGAGCTTCTTCACCGAGATTGGGCCTGATGCTTGCGAGGCAATCGAAATCGCGACCATCGACATGTCGGCGGCATACCGCAAGGCCATCCTCGAGGAACTGCCCAACGCAACGATCGTCTTCGACCATTTCCATGTCGCCAAGCTGCCAAACGTTGCCCGCAACGAAGTGCGGCGCGAGCTCGTGCGCAACGCTGAGACAGCGCAGCAAAAGAAGGTCATCAAGGGCACAATGTGGCCCCTTCTCCATCGCCTAGAGAACACGAACGACAAGCACATGGAGGTCATCAATCGCGTTCGACTCGACCAGTCTCTCGGCCGCGCATACATGATCAAGGAGGAGCTGCTCGACATCTTGCGCAATGGCCAGCCCAACGCGGCGTTCCACTTGAAGCGGTGGATGGGCTGGGCGGCTCGCTCGCGCCTAAAGCCATTTGTTCGGCTTGCGCGAACGATCCGTGATCACCTCGATGGCGTCCTCGCGATCCTCAGCGAACGCATCACCAACGGTCTTGCGGAGGGCGTCAACAACAAGATTCGACTGCTCAGCCACCGCGCCTTTGGCTTCCACAGCGCGCCGCCACTCATCGCAACTATCTTCCTCTGCTGCGGCGGAATCACCCTGCCAGACCTACAGCTGCTTTAGGAGAACCCAATAAACTCGTTTCGATGCGTGCCTCTTTATGCATCTGGAGACTGATGTGACCTTCCCCCGATTTGTGGACACACCCCGAACGGGCACAATGGTGCCCATGAGGAATCAGATGTCCCGACGCAAACGACGAGTGTTCACGATGGAACAGAAGGCACAGGCAGTCCGCCTTGCCAAAGAACTGGGCAGCGTTGCCAAAACGGCCCGCGATCTCGACTTGACAGAGTCGAGTCTTACGAGCTGGATCAAGCAGGCGAAGATTGACGAAGGCGGTAGCAAGTCCGGCGAGCTGACGACGGACGAACGCGAAGAGCTGAATCGTCTGCGGCGCGAGAATCGCATTCTCGAGCAGGAGCGATCCTTCCTAAAAAAAGCAGCCGCGTACTTCGCCGAGGACACGATCACCGAGAGCCGTACGAAGTGATCAAGGCGGAGCGCGCGATGTAGCCGGTGACGATGATGTGTCGTTGCCTCGAAGGGTCCAGAAGTGGCTTCTACGCATGGTTGCAGTCCTCGCCGTGTGATCGAGATGTGCGCGACGATGTGATCGAGATGTGCTCGACGATGTGCTCATCGAGCGCATACGTGAGATCCATCGTTGGAGCAGAAGTACGTACGGCAGTCCACGAAATCATCACGAGCTGCTCGTTCTTGGCGAGGCCGTTGGGCACAAGCGTGTCGAGCGACTGATGCGCGAGAATGGCATCCGAGCCCGCTTTCCGCGGCGTAGCTGCACGACGACGATTCGTGATGCATCTGATCCCGTGACGGAGAACATCCTGAACCGGCAATTCACTGTTGATGCTCCGAACAAGGTTTGGGTAGGCGACATCACGTACATCCAAACTCGCGAAGGGTGGCTCTACCTGGCCGTGATGATAGACCTCTTCTCTCGACGCGTCGTTGGCTGGTCAATGGCCGACCACTTGCGCACGGAGCTTCCACTGGCGGCATTGGAGATGGCGATTGGCAATCGCAAGATCGATAGCGATCTAATCCATCACTCAGATCGAGGATGTCAGTACACGAGCGATGTGTATCAGAAGATTCTAAGAAGGAGGGGTATCACGTCCTCCATGAGTCGAGCAGGTAACTGCCACGACAACGCCGTCGCCGAGAGCTTCAACGGCACCGCGAAGACTGAGCTCTTCTTCGACTTGCCAATCCCTGCGACCAGAGAAGCCGCACGAGTCGAGATCGAAGATTACATCGAGCTCTTTTACAACCGTGAGCGACGACACTCGACGATTGGCTATCTCAGCCCCGTCGAGTTCGAAGCTCGCTATCACCAACGCGTGGCTACGATGGCCGCGTAACTCGACTGTCCACCAAGCTGGGGAAGGTCAGATGATTTGACGGGTTCGCACAGACCGCCCCCCCCCAACTAAGCAACCGGTCTACGTATCGATCGTCGCCTTGCCGGCATCGGAGACTACGATGCCTAGTGCGTTGATAGGATCGAGCACGGCCCACTGGTGAAACAGGCTGAGGCCGATATAGCCCGGCGAGGCCGGGATGCTGAACGACGCGCTCGCGGCGCCCGCGGCATCGGTCGCGAACAACTGCGTCACGTCAGGGCTTGCGAAGATGCTGCAGCCAGATGCGCCAGGCAACGGTGCCGGTAGCGGCAAACCGTTGAATATCGTATCGGACAGACCCGAAACCATGACTGCGAACGCTGACGGAACCCCGCCGGACAGAGTCACGTCGTAGCTTGAACTCAGGATCGGCAAGCCAACGTTAGCAAGCGATGGGGTCACGGCGCCGCCGCCACTGCAGGTAACGCGCCACGACGGACGCTGCACCAAGCTTGACTGGTTCCAGCTACCAGTGACCGCATTGCGGTAATGACCAATGCCGGTGGCACCACTGTTCAGATTGGAGATGACGCCGTCGTTAGAGTTATTGTAGCCAATGAAGAACTTGCCGTTGACCGTAACCGGCGCGCCGAACGTTGCCGTGTAGAACCCGGGCGCCGAGCCAACCGTGATCGTGGTCGATGCCATCGGCGTCGTCGCCGGGCCGCTGCCGGTATCCGCGTAGAGGTACGCTGATCGCATCAGCACGCCCGCATTCGAACTGGTATAGATGTCGAAACTGGTCACCTGCAAGCTGCCGGTAGACGGCACCTCGAACGTGTATTCATACTGGTTCGTGTTGTTGCTCAGAGAGCCGCCAGTAGCGTTCAACTCCGGGCACGGACTGACCACCGAGCCGACACAGCCCTGCCCATAGTTGCTGAACGACGCGCTGCTCGGGCGCAGGATGTAGAGGCCGGTCGTTCGGTCCGAGGCGAGAATGTTGCCCGACGCCAAGAACGGGTAGCAACCCCAACAACCGTTAAAGCCACCAGAGGATCCAGGCCACGTGTCGTACGACGCAACCTCGACCGGGTTCATCGGGTCACTGAAATCGATGCAGCGATAGCCCTCGGTGTACCAACTGACGTGAGCCTTGTTGCCAACGATGTAGGCGTTGTGCGGGATCGAACTGGTGTTCGGAGTGAACTGACCGAGCGGGATCGGATTCGACTTGTTGGTGATATCAAAAAACTTGATGACGCCACCGGTGGTCTCGTCGGTCGTGACGCAGATCGTGCCCGCCGCGTTCGGCCAAGCGTTGTGCGTGAACGTATTCGGAGTCGGCGTGTTGCTGAGCACGGGCATGCCAGTCGGCATAGCGGCATCCATGATGCGCAAGACACCGCCGCCGATGTGCGCCGCGTAGGCGTAGCCGTTCTCAACGTGCAAATCGTGGAAGCTGGTCGTGCTCGCTTGGCCAAGGAACGTCGGATTGGCCGGGTTGGCGGTCAAGTCCCAAGCCGGCGAGCCAAAGTTGGTGCCCGTGAGGTAGAGCTTGCCAGCACCGACATCGACGCAAACGTTATGCGCGTTGCTCGTGACGCTGGTACCAAAGACCCCCACCACGGTTGGGCTGTTGGGGTTACTCAGGTCGAGGATCTGGAAGCCGGAGGTCGCCTCCGTCACCACATACGCATAGTGCCCATAGGTGCGAATGTCGCGCCAGGTCGACGAACCAAAGGGGAACCAACCACGCTCGACCGGCGAGCCAGGATTCGTGACATCCACGACGACGGTGCCGGTCGTCGCACAAAGCAACGCATACTCATCGCCGTTCGGCGCGGTGTAACCCCAGACGTCGTTGAATGGTCCGTGGCTATTGAACGTGCCGAGTAACGCGCAGTTGGTGCCTTGCGCCGACAGAGACGTAGTCAGAACAATCGCGAGAAGAACTGATTTGTGGATGTGCATGAGCTAACGATCGCGGGGCTGCGGAAATCCGAAGAGCGATGACCGTTCACTCTAAGTCAAATTAGGCAAGCAAACATGCCAATACGCCACCAGGACAAACAACAGCCGACTCCACGGCTGACCGAATGAAGATTCTTGGCGCTGCCACCCCCATGCCTTCTAGGTTTGCGCCAATGTGACGCTCCCGACACACTGTGCTACCACCTAAAAAAATGGTCCACCGCTAAGATACCGGGTTGCCCCCATCTCCTCGCCACCATCGGCGCGACTCACAGGCATATGAGAACCAGTACCGTCCCGCTCTTCGTCCTGCTAGCTACGTCATTGGCTGCGCAGTCCAACTCAGTCAACGGCCTCGATGGCCGCCTGACCGTCATCGACAACATGTCGTACTACGGTCGCCGCGGCCCCGCGCACCCGAACGGCGAGATCGGCATGGCGATGTTGAACACCATGTGCAACCCGGGTTCGGTGAACATCCCGTGGTTTGCGGCGATGCAACCCAACCACCCGAAGTTCGGGTTCATGGTGGCGCGCGTGGCCGATGATCGCATCGAACAGATCAACGAGTGGAGCTACTGCAAACACGCGTTCCTATCGATCAATGTCAACGGAGCGTGCGGCCAGTGCCAGAACCCTGGCACTGGCGCGTTGATGGGGCTCAACTGCGCCGACACCTACGCGCCAAGTAACAACGCCAGCCGCACGTGGCTCGGTCCGCCCGAAGAGATCAACCCATGGCTCGGCACTTGGGATCCAGTCGGCAGCTACTTCGACATTGGCGACCCAGTACAGGCCGGATACCCGGCACCCGCCGACGGCGTTCGCAGCTTGAGTCAGTCGATTTTCGATTCAGTCGACAACCGAATCACGGTCGATGAGATCGACCTAACGACGCTCGGCGCGAAGTACTACTACGGCCTGCAACTGATCCATGAAGGCGAGTCGGTAGGCAACCGCTGGGACAACCTCGCGCATCGCGGCATGAACCCCGAGTTCAACGGCTCCGGCTGGATGTTCGCGAACAACAACGAGGTTCAACACTACGGCTCGATCCTGTCGCGATGGAACGGTGCATCGATCACATCCGGCTCGAACGGTGTCGACGACGGTCGCTTCTATGTCGCCGTCAAGACACGCGCGAACAACGACGGCACCTATCATTACGAATACGCAGTACACAATGTCGACAACAGCCGTGCAGGCAGTTCGTTCCGCGTGCCGCTGGCTCCAGGAGCCGTGTTCAGCAACGCGAGCTTCGGCGACATCGACAAAGACCCCAGCAACGATTGGTCGATCCAGCAGGCTGGCAACGAGGTCGTGTTCACGGCACCAGCTAACGAGTTCCACGAATGGAACACGATCTACAACTTCGCATTCGATGCCAACGTCGCACCGGCTGCCGGCCAAGCCGCGATCGATGCAGGTCGCCCCGGCCCAGGTGCTGCCTTCGTCAGTATCAACACGACGGTGCCAACGGGAGCGCTGCAAGGCACCTTCACGACGTTCGGCGATGGCTGCCCCGGCTCAGTGATTGCACCGCCGACGCCGTGTCTTGAGTTCAATGGCAACCAAGGTTTCCTGACCAACCAGACCTCTCAGTATGAGCATTGCTACGAGGTCACGAACTCCGGCCCACTGCAGATCACTAGCTTCTCGCTCGTCACGCGATCGCAAACCGGAACCGTCACGCGCACAGCCAACATCTACGCGCAGGTCGGCGGCCAACCAGCGGCAACCCCACTGGCGACGACGACCATCACGATTGGCACCGCGCAGGACTTCTACAGCGCCACCTTCGCATCGCCAGTCAACGTGAACGGCACGTTCTACATTGGCTACGAAAACAGCAATAGTGACGTGTTATGCACCCTGACGACTGGCTACCCGGGCTACGGCTTCATGCGCAACGCTGGCGTTTGGACTGCAACACCGGTCATCCAATTCCCGGCCTGGCAGGTGCATTGCCCAGCTCCGCCACAGAACATCGAGCCGCAGATCGGCCACACAGGCCTGCCCAAGTTGGGCACAACGTACCACGTCGACATGTCGTACGGCCTGGAGTCCTCGATCGCCGTGCTCGTCTCGGGCCTGTCCAACACCGCGCACAATGGCACACCGTTGCCGACCCTGTTGCCGGGCACGAGCAGTTGTGACTTGCTGGTCGCCGCCGATGCGCTCGATGCCGTGTTGACGACGGCTGCGGGCACCGCCAACGCTCCGATCACGGTCCCGAACACCAGCAGCATGATTGGCTTGCAGGCCTACCACCAATGGGCCGTGTGGGATCCAACCGTGAACGCGCTCGGTATCGTCGTTTCACGCGGCGCCAAAGTGACTGTCGGCAACTAGCCGACGTCGCGCCCGCTCGATCCAGTTCTTGACGAACAGGCTCTTGAGTGGGCCTACTTCTTCAGCGACGGTGTTGCGTCAAGGAACGCGCGCCGCTCCTTGAAGAACTTCTCGAGGCCAGGCGTGCGCTCCGACCCCTGTGCGAGCGCTGCCTGGAATGCCTCGTAGCCGTAGAGGCCCTTGTCGTCCTGCTTGACGATCGGCTCGATCATGCCGCGCCAACCCGCGACAATCGCACCAACCTTCCGCCAGTCGACCCACGTGTCGCGCAGTTTGCGGCAGTTGTCGAGATACTGAGCCCGCCACTTCGGCACAGCCAACAGCTTGCTCGACAGCGCGGCGCGCTCTTCGTCGACCAAAGCAAGCGGATCCATGTTCGCGCCGCGCGGCTTCTTGGCACCATCACGGCCGAACCCGCCTGGGCCACCGCCATAGTTGAACGACTCGTTGTTATCGCGGAACAACGGATAGAACTTGCCGTTTGGGTGCAAGTAGATCGCGTAATCGCTGCCACGGTAGTGGTAGCCGTCGCCATCCATGAGCACGTTGTCGAGCGCGAGAAACCAGAGCGTGTGGTCGATATCGAGCATCGCCGGCAGACTCTGCTCAAGGTCCTCAGGCGACGACTTACTGAGCGTCTGACAAAGCAGCGTCAAGGCGCGCCAAGACTTCTTCTTCGGCCCCGACTTCAACTCGTACTTCGACGTGTAATCAGTTCTCTCCGGCCCCTGATACGCCAACGCCGACTCGCCATTAAAGTTAGGGCCAACCTTCCAGCGCGATCCCTTGCGCGTGCCAAACGCCTGCTCAACGAAGTCCTTATTGAGTTGCTGGTCGTTGATGTAGAGCCCCCAGCTCTCGCCATTGATGACGAGATGAACGAAACAAGCCTTCGGCATCTTGACGTAGTTGCCGGCGATATGCGCGAACAGCACCGTGCGCATGTAGGACGGGTCCGCATGCGCGCTCAATAAGTTGACGGACTTACAACCATCCAAGCGTTGCGATTTGTCTTCGTAATCAAACGACAACGACATCGACTTCTTGTCTCGATTAACGACCGAGAAGTACGACGAAGAACCGCGGAAGTGCACGCCAACGCCCGCATAAACCACACCGTCCACGGTGACCGTCGCCGGCTCATCGATGTCCGTGCGGTAAAACAACTTCATGTCATCGGACCAGTTCGCATTGGCGAACTCGACGAACACCGTGCGAATCACCGACACGTCGTAGAGGTCTCGATCACCGAAGTGCGTCACGCTGTCCTTCGCGACCTTGTAAGGCTCAAGCTCGGACTCAGGGGCGGGCCGACCACCGCGACGACGCGGCGGGTTCTTAACTAGATCCTCTCGAATCCAAGCGATCGCAGTCGCGCGCTCGCCACCGGTGAGGCGGCCGTTCTTGTCGTCGTCAAAGGCCTTGACGATCTGCTTCTTGGAGAAGCGGGGAGCCCCTTCGGGTCGGCCCTGGCTGGTGAGTGGCGCACTGAGTAGGCCGCCGATAAGAAAGAGAGTCGAGGCGATGCGAATCATGATTGAGCTATGAGCTTATGGGTAAGCCAGTGACTGTAGCCAAAGGCCAACCCAGACAAGAGGTGCACAGTCAGGCGCGCAGTGCAACCGCAGCCTGTGCGGTCCTGACTACGATCACGGGAGTCGAACTGCGGTTTGCCGCAGACGGTTCCATGCGACCAGTGCCGAAGCTGTACCGAATACACCTGCGCGGCAAATAGTGCACGCGCGAAGCCCTCGACGATCGACGGAAGAATGAAACCGACGACCTCTCGCTGCCTCCCCGCCGCCACAACTCAGGGTTCTCACAGGAAATCTGAGCCGTGATGAAATCCGCCTATACCCCGCCCAGAACTGGCCTGGCCGAGCAACTTCGAGGCGGCGCTGGGCCGCGCGACTGCAGGCGGGTGATGATGGTGCAGATACGCCGCAAGAACGGCTAGAGTCGACGGCGGCAGTGCACTCGATTGCCACCCCCACCTTGCGCGCCTGGGAACATCATGACTTTTGACTTCGCCATGAAGCTGTTGGCTGTCGGTATCTATGACCTTCCCC
>CALCZA010000234.1 GCA_937906475.1 uncultured bacterium | reverse complement strand
GCGGCAGATGCGGGCACCCACCAAGTGCACGAACACTTGGGGAGTTCCGCTGCATTATCGAAGCCAATCAAAACGGGCTCTGGAGCCGATGCCCTAGCTGTCCAAGGCGCGAATGGCAGCGAAGTAGGCGCCATGCTCCTTGCCGCCACCTAGCTTGCCCGCTGCTCGGCGCAGCGTCGTGCGCAACATGGTGGGTCCCGCTGGCAAGTCGACAACGAACGTCGCATGCGTCTCTGCCGGATCAACATCCTTGCCAACCCGAACCTTGCCAAGTTCGAGCGACGCGTGGGCACAGTTCATCGCGCGCTCTAACTGTGCCGGCCAACGCCGCAGCGTGATCTGGTAGCGACCGGCGCGCACGACATCGATCGCCCAAGGCCCATTGCCGAGGTGACCATTACGAACATGATTTTGATGCCAAGGAGTGCCGCGGTCACGGGTGTGCCAGTCATGCGACATCAACTCTGCTGGATTCTCTGCACCGCCGATTTCGATCCGCACGTAGTCGTCGAAGTTCGGTTTCAGGCTTTGCCACCACGCTTCGTATTCCTTGCGCAACTTGACCACGACGTCCGCGTGATCCGCAGCGATGTCGCGACGTTGGCCGGGGTCCGCAACGATGTCGAACAACTGCTTGCCGTTGATCAACCGCCAGCGCTCGGTCATCACCGCGCACTTGCGCCACATGCGCGGATGCTCAACGCGTTGCGAATGCACAAACATCGTACGCTCGACTGGGGCCAGTGCTCGGCCACGCAGATGCGGCGCGAACGACATCCCATCCAAGTCAGCTGCCGGCTTCTTGGCTAGGCCACATAAATCAACCAGCGTCGGCAATACATCGACGTGTGCCGTCAGCGCCTCAACCTTGCGACCACCGACGACGCCGCCATCGGGCCAATGCACGAAAAACGGCACCCGGTGGCCGCCGTCATACTCCGAGCCCTTCTTGCCACGCATGCCGGCGTTGTACCCAGGCCACTCACCAGCCTCCTTAGTGGGTCGCACGTTGCCAGCTGCCGTGCCATTATCGGTCGTGAACACGAACACAGTATTTTCCGCCAACCCGAGTTCCAAAAGCAGCGCACGCAACTTGCCGACGTTCTCATCGATGTTGCTGATCATGCCGTAGAATTTCGCTATCGTCTTCGCCACGCCGGCGTCTTCGTAGGGACGAGAGTACTTCTCATCGACAAGGAACGGGCCGTGCGGAGCGTTCGTCGACAAGTAGATAAAGAACGGTCGAGCGTCTTCTCGGGTCAAGAACTCCGTCGCCTGCTGGAACCACACGTCGGTGCAGTAGCCATCGAACTTGCGCCAGGCGCCATCGACTTCGTAGGTGTCATCAAAGTAGTCATTGCCCCAGTAATCGGGCCCTTGGCCGACGCCTCCACCATGGTGCCAAACAACATGTTGGAAGCCTTGGTCTTGCGGCCGACAGGGCGCGTTATCACCAAGATGCCACTTGCCGAACATGCCCGTTCGGTAGCCGTTGCCAGCAAACACTTCGGCGAGGGTCTGTTCGCTGCCTGCCATCAACGAACGGCCCATGATCGTGTGCCAAACACCCGTGCGCGTTGAGTAGCGGCCGGACATCAAGGCACTGCGCGTCGGCGAACAGGTTGGATCGACGTGGTAGTCAGTCAGACTAACCGATTCCTTAGCGAGGCGATCCAGGTTGGGCGTGCGGATCATGG
>CALCZA010000233.1 GCA_937906475.1 uncultured bacterium | reverse complement strand
CCCTCAACACTAAACACAACACGAACTCGTGTCTCACTCATGTTGGCACGGAGGGCGCCCGCAAGGAGAGTCCGGCCATGTCCAAGCTCGCAGATTCTTGGAAGGCGTTTCGAGAATGATCACAAGCCGACCTGCTTTTCGAGCCTTCTCCCAGGCGTCAAGGTTGGCCTCAGCCTTGCCACCATCCTCAGCAGCTCCTCCGGAGCCAGCCTTTCGTGCATCAGCAATCTGCTTGGCAATGTTCACCGCGGCATCCAACAGGGGGTCTTCGGATACTTCTTCGGGCTCCCTGGTTCCATTCGGCAATGGGCCTGGTGGTGCCTGAGCAAATCCATGACCTACCGTGAACACGCTGGCGACAAGCATTACGAGAATGCGTCTAATCATCTTTCTCCCGGAGCTTTGCGTTGAAGTCTTGCAACAGTGCCGGTCTCCATTTCCTCCGGCACCTAGGGCATCAGAAGCTAGCGGGCAAAACAACCGGTTCAACTACTCTTTCGGGCTTCAGGATCTCGTGTGGGTGAGAGGCAGCCAGAGTCTCCCTCCATCTCGGGCTCAAGGGCTCCAGGACGGCCCCTACGCCCCATCTCCGCCTGCATCGGCCGAAGGCGGGCACGGGGTGCGACCGATGCCTACGGCGACGGGGCTCCGGGGCCTGACGCGCCCAACTTCGCGTATCTACTTGCAGATCAGGGGCTTGAGTGGGAGCGGACTCACCCACACAGATTCCTAAGGCGCCCAACGTTGCGCTCCCCACCTTCGAGCGTCACGGGCAACCAGTGCGTGTGGGCAGACTCCACTGCCACTTCGAAGCGCAGCGGGCCGCGATCCTGCCACGCATCCACCCCAATCACGATCAGATTGTGCGGTGCGGACTCGTGCCCCAGAGTTATCTCGAATCCGGTACCGGGTCGCAGGGCATAGGTAGTTCAAACAGCGGCTCGGACTACCCGAACCCCACTCAGCCACTATCGCACCCCGCCGTCAGCAAATGCACGTGCAGTTCGACGTGACCGTCGTGCGTGAACTTCAGTGCGTTGCCGAGCAGGTTCGAGACGATCTGGCGAACACGATCGCCATCCATGATGAGCCAGAGATCGCACGGTGCGTCGATGCGCACTCGCAGTTCGACACCGCGCTCATTCGCAGATGCCCTGAAGAACTCCGTGATGCGGGTGATGGCTTGATGCAGCAACACGGGTTCGCTGTTGACCTGGACCTTGCCCGCCTCGAGTTTCGAGAACTCTAAGATGTCGTTGACCAGCACCAGCAGGGACTGGGTGCAGACGTCCATAGTGTCAAGATTCTCACGTTGATCTACCGTCAAATCGCCATCGCGCAGCAGGTCGATCATGGAGCCGAAGCCGTTCAGCGGCGTGCGGATCTCGTGACTCATCGTCGCCAAGAAGCGTGCCTTCGCCTCGGTGGCGGCCTCGGCATTGTGTAGCGCTGCCTTCAGCTTTTCGCCGAGTTTGCGGGCGTCATCGAGCGCCGAACGGGTCGCTTGCATGCTCAGCAGCAAGTCCGGTGTGGCATCGCTCGGCGGGAAGTCGCTGATCTGCAGGCCGCGCTGCTTGAACTCAACGATGTCCCGTACGACTGCGCCACCCCAAAACGCCGTCATGGCGCCAGCGTCGAGCGCAATCGTGCTGCCCTTCAACTCCAGCTCAGCATGCACCGCGCGCAGCATGACGGTGGCGTTGGTGGCGATCGGCAGGTCGACGAAGGACTTGATCCGCGCGGGACGCACTACCTGGAAGACCTCGTTGACGTGCATGCCAGGTTCTGCGCCTAGCCGTCGCCGCAGAGCATCGCCGACAACCGTCAGCGTGCCCGTGGCGTCCACTACGAAGCCGAATGGCAACGCGGTGGCAAAGTCGACTTGGCTAAGTTCCATGCACTGCGGGACTCAAGATCAGATTGCGCGAACCAAGAAGCGAGCGTGGCCTGGAGTGTCGGATTCGAGTTGCTCCACCGTGATGGTTACCGAGAAGCGGCGCGCCAGACCCTTCAGTAAGCCAAGCACCATGGGGGCGAGGCCCTCGCGCTCGGATCGGTAGTGCAGGATGCTTGAGCCATCGTCCTTGGCTTCGCGCTCAAAGCTTGGCGGCATCAATTTGGGCATGGTGCCGGCAATGCGCGCGTGCATCGAATCCAGGTTGTCGAGGAACTCGTCGAGTGAGCTGCCCATCATGGTCAGCAAATCGCCATAGCCCTCTTCGATGGTGTAGGTCGTCCAGTAGTCGCCGAACGCTTCGAGCACCGCGGCTGGTTCCAAGCCAAGTTCCGCGGCAGCGG
>CALCZA010000232.1 GCA_937906475.1 uncultured bacterium | reverse complement strand
AGCGCCGGTTCGAATCTCGTCGGCCACGTTCCGATCGATGGATCGAGCACGGTCTATCCCATCACCGAGGCCGTCGCTGAGGAGTTTCGCAGGATCCACCCCAGGGTTCGTGTCGAGGTCAGCTTCTCGGGCACGGGTGGCGGATTTAAAAAGTTCTGCGCCGCCGAGACGGTGATCAACAATGCCTCACGCACCATCAAGGGGGCGGAGGTGCAGCTGGCCAAGGACAACAAGATCGAGTTCCTCGAGTTGCCCGTTGCCTACGATGGTTTGACCGTCGTCATCAACAAGGAGAATGCGTTTGTTGATCACTTGTCCGTCGCCGAACTGCACAAAATTTGGAAGCCGGGTAGCACCGTCACCAACTGGAATATGGTTCGCGACGGGTTCCCGGACCTGCCGTTGAAGCTCTACGCGCCCGGAACAGATTCGGGGACGTTCGACTACTTCACCAAGGCGATCAACGGCAAGGAACAGTCATGCCGCTCCGAGGGGATCACCTTCTCGGAAGACGACAACGTGCTCGTGGGCGGCGTGGCCGGCGAGAAGGGCGGGCTCGGATTCTTCGGCTACGCATACTACGCGGAGAACCAGAGCAGGCTGCGGGCCGTGCCGATCAAGGTCGGCGGTTCCGAACCAGTCGCCCCCAGTTTGGCGACCATCAACGACGGCACGTATTCGCCGTTGTCGCGGCCGATATTCATCTACGTCGCCAAGGCCGCGGCGAGCAAGCCGGGAGTGAAGGAGTTCGTCGAGTTCTATCTTGAGTCCGCGTCCAGCCTCGTGGAACAGGTCGGCTACGTGAAACTTCCAAGTGCGGTCTATGCGGCCGTTCGAAAGCGGTTCGAAGACCTGGTGGTCGGATCGATGTTTGCTGACCCTGTTGCCGCGAAGAAGACCCTGATGGACCTCTACAACTAGGGCTCTGACGCATGTCGCCGCTCGAGTACTCTGCCAAGCCTGCGGCCACCGCTTCCGGTGCCGGTAGGCGTCGGCTGCGCGAGGCCCTGATCCGTCGCGCCCTTCAGTCCTGTGCGCTGTTGTCCATTGCGACGACCGTGGGAATCGTCACGGTTCTCGTGATGGAATCCCTCGAGTTCTTTGTCGAGGTGTCGCCGTTCGAGTTCCTGTTCGGAACGAAGTGGACCCCGCTGCTGGAGCCGCGGCAGTTCGGTGTGTTGCCGTTGGTTTGCGGAACATTCCTCATCGTCTTTGGAGCGGCGCTGATTGCGATTCCAGTTGGTCTAGCTAGCGCGATCTATCTGGCCGAGTACGCGTCCGATCGAATGCGCAGTTCGATCAAGCCTGTCCTCGAGATCCTCTCTGGCATTCCGACGGTGGTCTACGGCTACCTCGCGCTGACACTTGTTACCCCAATACTGCGGTTCGTCTTCGGACCTGATTCGACCAGCGTGTTCAACGCGGCGAGCGGTTCGATCGTCGTCGGCATCATGATCTTGCCGATGGTGACTTCGCTCTGTGACGATGCGTTGCGCGCTGTCCCGGATGGCTTGCGTCACGGTGCGACGGCTCTCGGGGCGACAAAGTTTGAAGTGTCGACGCGAGTGATCGTGCCGGGTGCTCTGTCGGGGATCGTCGCGTCCTTTGTGTTGGCCCTAAGCCGCGCGATCGGGGAAACGATGGCGGTAACGCTAGCCGCTGGCGCAACCCCGAACTTGACGCTCAATCCACTCGAGAGCATCCAGACCATGACTGCCTACATCGTTCAGGTAAGCATGGGCGACACGCCGGCTGGCGGAGTTGAGTACAAGACGATCTTCGCCGTTGGCGCCTTGTTGTTCGTGATCACCTTGATCATGAACCTCGTCGCGGCGCGCGTATTGAGCCGATTCCGGGAGGTCTACGAGTGACAGCTTCGCATGTGTCTGCTCCATTCGCTTCGAACCTCGCTTGGCGTCAACGCAAGGCGCGCATGTTCCATTGGGCATGTGCTGCATTCACTTGGATGGGGGTGGCGATCCTGGCCGTGATGCTTGTGCACATTGCACTCGCGGGTTGGCAGTGGGTCGACGGCCAATTTCTCAGCAGCTTCCCGTCGCGGTTCCCCGAGAAGGCTGGGGTCAAGGTCGCGTTGTGGGGAACGGTATGGGTCATCGGGCTCACGGCCCTGATCTCGATCCCGACTGGTGTCGCGGCGGCGCTCTACCTTGAGGAATACGCGAAGCCCACGCGGCTCAACCGCATCATTGATGTCAACATCAGCAACCTCGCGGGCGTACCGTCAATCGTTTACGGCATGCTCGGTGCGACGATCTTCGTGCGGTGGTTGGCCCTCGACCGAAGCATCCTCTCTGGCTCACTCACGATGAGCCTGTTGGTGCTACCGGTTATCATCATCGCCTCGCGTGAGGCCATTCGCGCGGTCCCCGAGTCGCTGCGGCACGCAGCCTTGGCGCTCGGTGCGACCCAGTGGCAGACAGTTCGCGGTCACGTGTTGCCTGCAGCTACGCCAGGAATCGTAACTGGCGTGATCCTCGCGTTGTCGCGAGCGATGGGGGAGACGGCGCCGCTAATCATGATTGGCGCAGCAGCATTTGTCTCCTACGTCCCAAGTAGTCCAACGGACGGGTTCACGACTCTTCCTATTCAAATTTTCAACTGGGCGAGTCGCCCGCAGCCTGCGTTCCACGAACTCGCAGGCGCCGGCATCCTCGTGTTGCTCGCCATACTCCTAGTCATGAACGCGGTCGCAGTGTTCATCCGCCACCGTTCGCAAAAGAACCGCACATGGTAACCATCGAAAGCTCCCCTCAGGTCGAGATCGCTCGTGAAGAGCCGCCATCGCGCGGCGACTGCGAGCCGATCCTCGAAACGCGCGACGTGAGAATCGCCTATGGCGCCAACGAAGTCGTCAAGGGTGTGACCTTGAGTCTGCCCGAGCGGAAGATCACCGCGATCATTGGCCCGTCGGGGTGCGGCAAGAGCACTCTGTTACGGGGCTTCAACCGTATGAATGACTTCATTCCGTCTGTCAGCATGCAAGGGCAGATCTTGCATCGCGGCGAGGACCTCTATGCAAAGAACGTCGATCCCGTGGAAGTCCGCCAGCGCATCGGAATGGTGTTCCAGAAGCCGAACCCGTTCCCGAAGACGATCTACAAAAACCTAACGTGGGGGCCGGCGCTGTATGGCTATCGAGGTGACTACAACGAACTCGTGGAGAAGTCTCTCAAGCAGGTCGCGTTGTGGGACGAGGTTAAGGATCGCCTGCGCGAAAGTGCTATGGGGTTGTCGGGTGGGCAGCAACAGCGGTTGTGCATCGCTCGTGCCATCGCGATGCAGCCGGAAGTGCTGTTGATGGACGAGCCATGCTCGGCGTTGGACCCCGTGTCGACGTCACGCATCGAGGACCTATTGTTTGAGCTAAGGGAGCGCTACACGATCGTCATCGTGACGCACAACATGCAGCAGGCGGCGCGCGTGTCGGAGCGCACCGCGTTCTTGGATCGAGGTGTCTTGGTCGAGTTCGACGAGACGGACAAAGTGTTCACACAGCCAGCGCAGCAACGGACGGCGGACTACGTCACTGGGAGATTCGGTTAATGGGCAAGCATCTGCAGCGTGATCTCAACATCCTGAAGAAGGATATCCTCACGATGGGATCGATGGTCGAAGAGGCGATCAATAAGGCGATCAACGCGCTCGTGCAGCGCCGTGAAGGGCTCGCCAGAGAAGTGAAGGAAGGCGATGATGCCATCGACGCCAAGGAGAATGAAATCGAGGGTCAGGTCCTCAAGACGCTCGCGTTGCATCAACCTGTCGCAGGCGATCTACGATTCGTTGTGATGGTGCTCAAGTTCAACCACGAGTTGGAACGCATGGGAGACCTCGCCGCGAACATAGCCAAGCGAACCCTGGACCTGCTCCTCGAGCAACCGCTCGAAGTCGAGTTGCCGATCGTCGCTATGGGCGAGCTAGTTCGAAGCATGGTGCGCCATAGCTTGGATTCCTTGGTTCAGAGCGATGCAGAACTCGCACGTCATGTTTGCCGGAAAGATGACGAGGTCGATCGTCTGCATCGGGAGATGTTCGACATTCTGCTGGACCACATGCGGCAGGATCCTTCAACCATCACACGCGCGGTCGACCTGCTGTCGTTGTCGCGCCAGCTCGAGCGCATTGCCGATCACACAACGAACATCGCCGAGGACCTGGTGTTCCAGGTGGAGGGGGAGGTGATCCGGCACAGGCCACGCAGAGCCCACCGCGAGAACGCAACCGACGATGAAGTGGATTCGCAACTAGACTAGATCAGTTGTGTTTGCGTGCGACCTGAGTCACGACGTGTGCTGGCACCTGGCGCGAGTACGCGGGATCTAGTCGTTTCTCAGGTTGATGAGGATGGCGAACAAGAAGAGGTTGACGAGGGAGTCGCGGATGCTGGAGAAGCGCGGTCTGACGAAGTTGCCGCTCTGTCTGTTGGGCACTACGGGATCACCGGGCTGCACGTTGACCTCTGAATCGAGAGCTATGCCCAGGAAGAGGAGCGGCCGATTGCGGATTGGGGCCTTCTTGCGAGGGCGATATCGAAGGGCTGATGGAGACACCGTGCCTCCGACCGCACATGGAACTTCTTATCCGCCGGCGAGTTTCCCTACCCAGCGCCTTGCTCGTTCCCCCCTCTTCACGGTAAACGTCCAGCATGATTCTGCTCTGGAACGGCGACTCGCGGTATCCGCGTCGCCGGAGTTCCTACTTCAGCAGTCAACTTGCCTAGGCGTTCGCCATGGAGACGATCCCCGCTTTCTACTTCGACCGGGAACAGCTAGCGCCAATCGCCGCGAGCAAGCACGGGTCCTTTGTTAACGCCGCCCCGTTCCAGCACGTAGTTCTCGACGACTTCCTGCCGAAGGATGTGCTCGAGCTGCTCGTGGACGAGTTTCCGGGGCCGGAGGACCTCGCCTGGGAAATGCATGGGCCCGGACGCACGAAGTGGGCGCGCGACAAGAAGATCGCCAAGCTGGCGACCTCCGACGAGACGAAGTTCCGGGCCTTCACGCGGCACTTCATGGGGCAGCTGAACTCGGCGACTTTTTTGGCCTTCCTCGAGGAGCTCACGGGGACGAGTGGAATCGTTCCTGACGTCTCCTACAACGACTGCGGCATGCACTCCACGGGGCCTGGTGGGCGTCTGATGATGCACACGGACCAGAACCGTCATCCGCACAAGAGCCAGATGCATCAGTACCTCAACCTGATCCTGTACCTGAACCAGGATTGGCAGGAGGATTACGGGGGGCACCTCGAACTGTGGGACAACGACCGCAAGCCGGTCGAGCGCATTCTGCCCAGCGCGAACCGCGTCGTGCTGTTCAACACGGGGACACGCTCGCTGCATGGGCACCCCCATCCGTTGACGTGCCCTGAAGGCCGTCGCAGGAACAGCTTGGCGGTCTACTACTACCTACGCGAGCGACCGAAGAGTGAGGAATACGCCGGCCAGCAGAGCACGGTGCACTGGGTTCCCGCGATCGAGGAGGATCGTGCCTTCGCGCGCGAACGACGAGCGCTGGCGCTCGCCGAACTCGCCGGGATGCAGGGAGCGACGGTGGGAGTTCCGCCTGACATCATCCCCCTCGATCTACCGGACGGGTTCATCGATCCCGCCACGGGGCTGGTTCCTCTGCGCTTCCTTGCGCCCAGCGAATGGGCCGACGCGGAAGCGTTCACAGCTAAGCACATGCGCACCGCGGTTTCGAATCAGCACCTCCCGGCGACTGACTTCCTGGGCGCCTACGAGCCGATCGCGTTGCTCGGTCGAAGCGGCGCCGCGGACTCGGTGGCGCTCATCACCTGTCTTCTGGACGACAACGGGGAGATGTACGCGGCGCGTGGGCCGGATGCTCCCGACCTCTTCTGGGTCGGATACCTGGACGAGCTCCTGGCCAGCCTACCGAGGTAGCCAGAGGGGATTACGGAGTCAGGCATCTTCTTCCACGATTCGCGACCGTTTCCGACTCTGGGCAGAGTTGTTGCGACGGGTGTGCGCCGTTGACGGGCGTTGGTGCACAAAGCGATTGATGCAACAGCGGCCCGCGAAGGTGATGAGGAGCAGTTTCAGTGGCAGGTCGGCGGCCATGTGGCCAAATCATCGGTCGTCAGGTAGCCGACATAACTCATTCTGGCGAAGCGGGATGGAGTTTACGGATTGGACGGGGTTTACGTCGTGGCGTTTTGGCAATGCCGCATTAACCAAGTCGGGTGGCTTGCGATTTCGTATGCTTTTGCCATACTACCGGGGTCGTGACCGCACTACGCCCTCCCCCCGCGCCCACCAAAGCCCACCAACTAATGAAACACGCCACACTCTTAACTGTCCTCCTTTCAACCTCCATAGCTACTGCGCAACAGGTTCGCATGTTTGGCGAGCTAGAACTCGAAAACGGCGAATACACGCTAGCTATTCCGGGCGTCGTGCTGCTACCAGGCACGCTTGACCTGAGCAATGACGTCGGCGAAATCGTTGAGATTCACGGCAACCTCGTGCCAGGCACGCCAGACACTGTTCAAGTCACTTCGGTCGCACAGTCCGACGACAGACTTAAAATCGGCGGTAGCTCACGAATCGGCGAGTCCATTGAATTGCGTATTGAGAGTGAGACCTCTCCTCTTTACTACCTCGTCGCCTCGCTAGCTCAAGACATGACTCCACTTGATGGCCTGCCGCTACTTAGTGGCACGCTATTCATAGAACTCCCGGTCGTCACGATTAGCGGAGGGCTGCTGACAAACAACTACGAGCACATATTCCCACTACCCAACAACCCAGCCCTCGTCGGCATCGATATTTGGTTTCAGACTGCATTGGTGAATACAGAATTTGTATACATCAACGTGGTAGAAACCACGATTCAGAGCAGCTAGCAAAACGCTTCAAGCCCAACAGCAATCTGCATTCAGCTCTACTGGTCGTCGCTACTACACATGGGCCGAGCA
>CALCZA010000231.1 GCA_937906475.1 uncultured bacterium | reverse complement strand
TCACAGCATCGCTCAGCGTCGTCGTGAACTTCAGACGGCCAGCCTTCACATTGCGCGCAACAATATCTTCGAGTCCCGGCTCATAGATAGGCAAGACGCCCTTATGCAGGTTTGCAATCTTCTCTGCATCGACGTCAACGCACGTGACGTCCATGCCAACATCGGCCAAGCAGGCCCCCGTAACGAGGCCCACATAACCGGTTCCGACAACGGCTATTTTCATAACGAACTAAGGTTTGAGTTTCTGGCTGAACGCACCGCTCGCATTCCCTGAATATGCACAATCGACCGGCGTCGAGCACTGGCACAAGGACGGACCGGCCCCCCCGATGCCACCGCAGCTAGGGGACGAAAAGCCCTGGCTAGAGAATCGGGTTGGGATGTTGTAACGACAGACTCCCGACGGCACCAGATCCGGCTCGATTGCAGTCAACAGATTGCCTCTCTCCCTTTTTTACGCCCATCGGCCAACCGATTCCGGCCGCCTGCTCCGTGGATCCTCTCGCCCATCGTAGTAGCCTGCACCACGTGTCCGCATCCGATCCAAAGAGTCTCGAGTCCCTTTCCCGCTATGGTCACAACCAGGAGCTGCAAGAAGAATGGCAGCAGAAGGTCAAGGACGGCACGTTCTCAGAGTCCAACAACCTGGTCACTGGCGAGCTCAGTGCGCCGCCTGCCGACCGCATCCACGAGTTGCCCGAACCTGGCACCAACGAGTGGCAAGAACTGCACGACCTCGGCACCCAAGCCATCAAGAACGGCGAGCTTGCCGTCTGCGTTCTGAATGGCGGCATGGCGACGCGCTTCGGCGGGGTCGTCAAAGGCGTCGTGCCGGTTCGCAACGACCGCTCGTTCCTTGGTATGGCGATCGACAATGCACGTGAAATCGCCAAGGCAGCTAATGGCCGGATCCCGGTCTACTTAATGAACAGCTTCGCGACCGACGCTGCCACCAAGGAACACTTCGCGGCCAACGACAACTTCGGGGCGAAGCCAAGCGACGTCGAACACTTCACCCAGTTCGTGGCGTTGCGCATGACCCAAAGCGGCGAAGTATTCCGCCTCGACAACGGCGAAACGTCCCCCTACGGCCCCGGCCACGGGGACTTCGCTGCGGCGATCCGCGAGTCCGGCTGCTTGCAACGATTCATCGACGGCGGCGGCAAGTACGTGTTCGTTCGCAACGTCGACAACCTCGGCGCCCTGGCCAGCCCCATCGTGCTCGGCCACCACATCAAGAGCGGCCAGCAGATGACGACCGAACTCGCGCCCAAGTGGCAAGGCGATGCCGGCGGCGCGCCCTACACCTACAACGGCCACATGCAACTCGTTGAGCAACTGCGCTACCCGCAGGGGTTTGACAGCAGCATTGTCGACGTCTTCAACTGCAATACGATCACGTTCACGGCAGTAGCACTTGCGACTCCCGTCGAACTGGGGCGCTACTACGTCGAAAAGAAGGCCGATGGCCGCACGGCGGTGCAAATCGAACACCTAATCGGCGAACTGACGGCGCACTTGCCAACCAACTACCTCAAAATCCCGCGCGAAGGCCCGCAATCGCGCTTCCTGCCGATCAAGACGCCGGACGACCTCATCACGATGAAAGCGGCGATCGAGACGATCTACGGCTCATAGGACCGCGGCGGCACCACTGGTATGCAACACGAAGTGCGCAGCATTCCGCCGGCACCTAGACGTGCGCGCCTCCGACCGATGCTCGCCCATCGCTGGCCGCTGCTCGTGATCGGCGGAAACCTAGTCGTGCTCGGCAGCCTGATTGCGTGGGCCATGTTCCTGCAATCGAGCGGCACGTTCTCGTGGGGCCAGCGACTCGACAACGGCCCAACCGAAGTCATCGAAGGAATCGTGCAAAAAATGCAATCGGCAATCCGCTTCGACGATCAGGATTGGGATGACGTGCACTATCTCGCACCGTGGCTGCCCGAAGGATCGAGTTCGCAGCAGCAGGCCGTCGACTTATACGGTTGCAGTTTCGTACCGGCAGGCAGCTACAAGCTCGGCGACGCAGTCCCTGTCGAGGTGCTCACGAAGTTCCCCAACATCAACCGCGTGCAAGGCGGCGTGATGCGCGCCGACCGACGATGGCTCTACGCACAGTTTTGGATCGTGGCCATGGTTATCCCAGGCGCCTTAATCTTGCTGACCTGGCTGACAGCGATGTTCCAACTGCGACAGGTGTTGATCCACGGCGATGTCTCAGTCGGACGCGTGGTTGACGTGCGGCCAGTGAAGCACGTCTTGCCAGAGATGCTGACAGTTACGTATGAGTTCCGTGACCACCGCGCTCGAATGCGTAAGAATCGACACTGGGTTCGTGCTCGCGGTGCGCTCGGCATTCGGCTCCAAAACTGGACGAACAAGATTCGCTCCGAGGCGCTACCCGTGCTGCACGATCGCCGGTTCCCGCACTGGAACCGGTTGCTGCTGCCGCAAGATTTCCTCCACACACCTTTGACGCGCATCCAGGGCCTTCCAACCGGTGACTGATGATCCCCTCGACGTTCAAGCGCTGCTCGGCCCCGAAGGACCGATTGCGCGCCGCCTGCCGGACTTCGAGGTTCGATCGCAGCAACTCGATTTCAGCCAAGCTGTCGCCGAGGCGCTCAAGAACCGTCGCCATCTGATCGCCGAAGCGGGCACCGGCACCGGCAAGTCGTTCGCCTACTTACTGCCGGCCGCGATGTATGCCGAGAGCCACCAGGGCGAAGGTCCAGTCGTCATCTCAACGCGCACCATCGCGCTGCAAGAACAACTCGACGGCAAGGACCTGCCGTTCTTGCACGCCGTGCTGCCGTTTGAGTGGTCGTCGGTCACAGCGATCGGCCGCAACAACTACGTGTGCCTCCGGCGCATGCACCAGGCGGAACGCGAGAAGAGCCTGTTCGACGATCCCGAGCGAAGCACGCAGTTGCAACGCATCGTCGACTGGTCGATGACGACTAAGGACGGCACGCGCCAGGACCTCGAGTTCCCGCCGCGGCCAGAGGTCTGGGAGGCGGTGCAAGCCGAACACGGCAACTGCCTAAATCGCACGTGCAAGCACTACAACCAGTGCCACTGGCAAAGGGCTCGCCGCCGCATGCAGACGGCGCAGGTGCTGATCGTCAACCACTCGCTCTACTTCGCCGACTTGGCTTTGCGCATCGCTGGCGCTTCGTATCTGCCCGCCCACCGCGTGGTGATCTTTGACGAAGCCCACCACCTCGAACGCACCGCGACGGAAAGCCTTGGCATGCGCATCGGGCGCTCGTCGGTTGGCTGGCACCTGAGCCGCATTCACAAGCGCCGCAGTGACAAGTCGCTGCTGGCCCGGTTTGTAAGCCCCGCTGGGCGAATGCTGTGGGAGGACGCGCACATCCTCAGCGAAGCGTTCTTCGACTCGCTGCAAGAACGCCAACGTGCTGGCGGTACCAGCGAGAGCCTCGCGCTTTACGAAAGTGACGTCGACGAGGCCCTATCCCCCGTTCTGCGTGCGTTGAGTGGCGAGTTGGCGACAGCGGCGATGCGCGTCGAGCAAGTCGATGTCCAGATGGAACTGCAAGCGCGCGCCAATGGACTCGACTCCCTGTGTGCAATGCTGCGCGCGTTATGCATGCACAACCCGGCTTCGGAAACGCCACTGGTGCGATGGCTAGAACCATCGCGCAACGGCACACTGCTGTGCGGCGCGCCGCTCGATGTCAGCTCGACCTTGCGCAAGCACCTCTGGCAAGGCGGCGCAACGGCCGTATTGACCAGCGCGACGTTGGCGACCGATGACGACAACGACTTCTCTTGGTTGCGCGGCCAACTCGGGCTCGACCAAGCGAACACGCTGCGCGTCGGTTCACCATTCGACTATGACCGCGCAGTCGAGTTTGTCATCGAAGAAGCGATGCCCGACCCTTCGCGCGAGTCCCACTCGTATCGCCGCGAAGTCGCAGAACGCACCCTGCAGCACGTCATCGACAATGGCGGTCGCGCCTTAATTCTGTGCACGTCGTGGGACTTCGTGCGCAATCTAGCCCAGGCGTTGCGCCCACGACTCAACAACGAAGGTATCGAGTTGCTCGTACAAGGGGAGGCACCGTTGTCGCGCCTGCTCGAACGCAAACGCGAAGAAGAGACGTCGGTATTGATCGGCACCGACAGCCTATGGGAAGGCATCGATGTGCGCGGCAAAGCGTTGTCGCTACTGGTTGTGACCAAGTTGCCGTTCGCGAGTCCCGGCCACCCGCTAACCCAAGCGCGCATGAAGTTGCTGAAAGAGCGCGGCAAGGATCCGTTCGGTGACCACTCGCTGCCGGAAGCGATCCTGAAGTTCCGGCAGGGCTTCGGCCGACTGATCCGGGGCGACGCTGACCGCGGCAAGGTGGTGCTGATGGATCCGCGGGTGCGCACCAAGGGCTACGGGCGCAAGTTCGTTAGTGCGCTGCCGTTCTCGGACGACTACCAGACCGAACACTAACCGCTCATAGGACTTACCGACTGACGCTCGGGAAGTACCGCTTCAAGTACAGGAACCAGCGTTCGAAAGCGTGCCAACTGATGAACGCCAACACCCAGGTAGTTGCGACGCACAAGGTGGTAAAGGCCAGCACCATCGATAGCGGTCCGTAATCCTGGATCCAGCCGCGCAGGATCTCAGGATCGCTGACTTTCAGATATCTCACGTGCCAAGCGTAGTAGTCGAACACCAGGTAGTGGGTCAGGTATATGCAGTAGCTGTATTTGCCCAACGAGCGCAACGGCCACCACGTGAACAGCGGGGTCAAGCGAGGAGCCGAACGCGCGAGAGTTAGCAAGCCAACGCCAAGCGCGAGCGCGGCGATCAGACCCCACTGCTGCTGGCCGGGTGAATCCGGCAACGAACTGCCACTGAAGTATGCGGTCGCCAGGAGTCCACCGAGCCCCAGCGACGTAGCTGCCGTTCCCAACCAGGCTCGAGGCGGTGGCGAAACCGCCAGCCAAGCGCCGACCGCGAGCGCATCCATTCGACACGGGGTCAGGAAGTGCGCGTCCTCGAAGCCCTGCGACAAGAGCACAAACCGCAAGACAATCGCGGCGACAATCATCGCAGCGCAGACACGACGCAAAGCACGCTCGGACAACCACCAGACGATGGCTGGCCAGACCAAGTAGAATTGCTCTTCAATCGCCAGCGACCACGTAATGAGGCGCGCTGGGTCGGTCACCAACTCGCCGAAGCAGGCGTAGCGAATGTTCTGGTAGTAGAGCAAGTAGGACAGCTTCTCTTCGCCGATCGCCCCAGGTCGATCGAGCACGAACAGCAACAACCACATCACCAGGAAGTAGAGCGGAAAGATGCGCAAGGACCGGCGCATGTAGAAGTTCCGGAAGTACGCCCCAATCGGGCCGCCCTTGCTGCGCACCAGGATGCCCGTGATCAGGAATCCACTGAGCACGAAGAATACGTCCACGCCAGCCCAACCAAGCGCCGCCACGCACGCATACGGATGCGTCAATGGGTCGAGGTCGAACCCCGGCGCAATGAACAAGCAGTGGAACACCAACACAAACAGGATCGCGAGGCCGCGCACTCCATCGAGTGACGCGATGCGTTCGGGTTGTGGCGAGGCGGTCATGCTAGATCAAATGTTGCGATTAGAGCCTCATTCACACAACGGCCCCGCGACACGAATGCCGCAGGGCCGTGGAGGCTTCCGATGCGCGAGGCACCGGCTAAGTGCATCGGATTAAACGCCGTATTTCTTGATGGCCGCGTCCAGCTTCGGTAGCACCGAGAGGATGTAGAGCGCGACGACGCCAGCGGCACCGGCGATCACCAAGAAGAACCACGCGGGCTCCATCGCGCCTTGTAGCACTCCGAGGAAGCCGGAGAACTTGTTGCCTACGGCCGTGGCGAAGAACCAGCCACCCATCGTCAGGCCGACGAAGCGCGACGGACTCAGCTTGGTCACTAGCGACAGCGCCATCGGCGACAGGAATAGCTCGCCGACGGTGATCATGGCATAGAAGCCCATTAACCACATCCCGCTCACCTTGACGGCGCCGTTGTCGGAGGAGAAGCCAGCGATCACCATGAACAACGCCGCGCCGCCAGTGATGACCATGCCCGCTAGGATCTTGCGTGCCGTGCTGAAGTCGACGCCCCTCTTAAGCAAGCGAGCGAAGAACAACATGATCAGCGGCGTGAAGATCACGACGAAGAACGCGTTCCACGATTGGTAGAGCTCCGAGTTGGCGGTCTTCAGGTATTCGCCGCCCTCTTCGATCTGCGGCGGATCGCCTTCGTAGAGCGTGTCGAACTTCTCCGGCGTCACCAAGTAAGTCGCGTACTTCTTGGTGCCATCGGTGCGCACGAAGGCGACTCGTTTGAGCGCGTCGCCTTCGGACTTGACGCTAACCGTCTTGACGCCGTGCGAGTCCGTGCCTTCCTCGAGATTCACCGACGCGAAGACATCGACACTGTATTTCTTCCACTGCTTCTGTTCGTCCGTGAGTTCGCCGCCAATCGGCAGCACCTCGACTTTGACGTCCAGTGGCATGCTCTTCGTCAATTCATCGAGGTTGGCCTGCCCCATCTTCTTCTGGCCAAACATCTTCTCCTGACCGGCCGTCGCGATCGGCAGCAGCGTCGACTTGTTGGGGCGCGGAATATCAGCCGCGGCGTTGCTGTAGTAGCTCGGGTGAGCATTGCCTGCGAACACGGTGTCGCCGCCAACAGTAACGGCGTCCGCGATCATGACGATCGGGTCGTTCTGGCCGAGTTGACGCGCCGTGTTGTCGTTGGCCCACGTCGTCATCGCGCTGCCGTTGAGGTGCAGCACCATGAAGAACGTGCCGCCTGCCAGATAGATCGGCAGCAGTGCCTTCAGACCCGGCTTCTCGTCCTCAGCGGCCTTGTTAGACAGCCTCGCGAAGAACAACAGGATCGGAATGGAGCCAAGCAAGAAGCCAAAGTCCGTCGGCTTGACGAGTTTGGTCATCTCAGCCGGCAGCAGGTAGTTGGCAACCGCCCAACCAGCGACACCGATCGCGAGTGCCGGGCCGAGGATCTTCTTCATGATCTCGGAGAACGGCGTGTCTTCTGGGTTGGTCTTTGGCGGCGGATCGGCCCGCTCGAGCACCTTCCAACTGGCCAACAGAATCGTGACCGAGATCAGCATGCCAATGCCAGCCGCGATGAAGATCGCCTCCCAGAAGAATGCGTTGCGCATGATCGCCGCCAGGAAGTTGGCGATGAACGCACCGATGTTGATCCCCATGTAGAAGATGTTGAAGCCCGCATCGCGCTTCGGATCTCCCTTCGCATAGAGGTTGCCAACCATCGCTGAGATCGTCGGCTTGAAGAAGCCGTTACCGCAGCAAAGGAACACCAACCCAACCGGGAACGCCCAAGGTTGGCCGGTCGCCAACAGGAAGAACCCCGTCGCAAACAACAACCCGCCGATCAACACCGCCTTGCGATAGCCAAGGAAGCGGTCAGCGAGCAAGCCACCGACGTAGGGCGTGAAGTAGACGAACGCGAGGTAGAGACCGTAGATCTCGTTGCCCGTGTCCTTCGACCAGCCTAGGCCACCGGTTTCGGTGTCCGTCGCGTAGAGCAACAGGATGCCGACCATCGTGTAGAACGCGAGGCGTTCCCACATCTCGATGAAGAACAGCCGGAAGAGACCTTTGGGGTGGCCAGTGAACATGGTTTGCGTAAGGGGAAAAGGGAGCAGTCAGTAGGAACGAGAGCGGCCGTCAGACGACGGCCGCGAGTAGGGGCAGCAGGCGTCGGGCTACTTGACGCCGTGCATCAACTTGTTGATCGGCTTAGCGAGCAGCAACAACAGGATGCCCGCACCAACCGACATGTAGAGGATCGGCGTGTAGGCGCCGGTGTAGCCGCTGAGCGGTGCACCTGCGCCTGCCGGAGCACCTTCACTCGCGAGTGCCGAGAAGATGCCAGCGACGTAGTTGCCCATCGAGATCGACAAGAACCACGCCCCCATCACCATGCCAGTCATGTGTGCCGGCGCGAGTTTGGTCACCATCGACAAGCCAACTGGCGAAACACAGAGTTCACCAGTGGTGTGGAACAGGTAGACCAGGAACAGCGACAGGAACATGCCTGTGCTGTTTGACTCGAACGACGAGATCGCCCACAGGCAGACCGCAAAGCCGAGACCAACTTGAATCAGGCCGAGGCCGAACTTCGCGGGGATCGACGGGTTCTTGTTGCGCTTGGATAGGTAGACCCAAAGCCACGCGAACACCGGCGCAATCGCGATGATGTAGACCGGGTTGACCGATTGGAACCATTCGAACTTGAAGCCCCCTTGCTCGCCGACATGGTCCTGCGCAAAGAAGTTTAGCGAGTTGCCAGCCTGTTCGAAGCACGCCCAGAAGAGCGCATTGACGAACAGTAGAATGATCAACGCGGTCAAGCGCTGCGAGACCACGCTGCCGAGTTTCATCCCGGAGTAGATCAGGAACGCGATCATCGCACCCGACAAGGTCAGCAGCAGATAACCGGCAACTTCCTTGTATGCGAGCAACAGGTAGATGCATGGCGTCAAGGCCAAGCAGCACAGCGTCGTGATGACGGTCCACTTGAAACCTTCCTTGCCAACCGGAACGCCGCCCTTGCCTTCCAGCAGAGCACCACCGAGAGCGAAGACTCCAATGCCGAGCAACATGCCGGCGCCCGCGATGCCGAAGCCCCAGCGGTAGTCCGGCGTGATGACCTGCTCGCCGTCCTTCATGATGGCAGTGATGCCATCGGCTTCGAATACCGGCGTGCCCATCCAGTAGGACACGGCAACGCAAACGAGCGGTGCCATCAGCGCACCGATGTTGATCCCCATGTAGAAGATCGTGAAGCCCGAGTCGCGGCGCGGATCGCCCTGCTCGTACATCTTGCCGACCAGCGTCGAAATGTTCGGCTTGAACAATCCATTGCCGACGACGATGCCAGCGAGTCCCAGCAAGAACATCTCTTCGGACGGCACCAGCAGGCAGAACTCACCGGCAGCCATCACCAGGCCGCCGAGAATGATCGACCGGCGATAGCCAATCACCCGGTCTGCGACGTAACCCCCAAAGATGCCAGTCGCATACACGAGCGCGGTAAAGGCTCCGAATGACAGCGACGCTTCTTCCTGTGGCTTGTGGAACTGCTGAACGACATACAACGCCAGCAGAGCGCGCATGCCGTAGTAGCAGAACCGCTCCCACAACTCGGCGAAGAACATCATGTAAAGGCCGGGGGGATGGCCCTTCGGCACGGCTACGGCGCTGGCGTCGCTCAAGCAAGTCTCCTGACTAGAGTGGGGGTTCGAGAGAGGTCAAGAAGGCTACCCACGGGGAAGCCCACGGCCACTATGAAGGTGATAACAGGACACCTGTCTCGCCGGCGAGCAGCATCGGCACCAATGACACCCGGCTCGCAAGCCGCGTGCCCAAGCCACTCTTCCCAGCTACGGTCTTGCCTGACTCAGGCCGCTCCCCCATCCTGTCCGCCCTACGTTAGACCACCCCCCCAAAGGAAGCACCGCATATGGGCCGCCAGTGGCTAGAGAAGAACAAGGCGATCACCGCCAACAAACGGGCCAAGATCACCTCCAAGCTCGGTCGTGAAATCACCGTCGCCGCCAAAATGGGCGCTGCCGACCCGAGCATGAATCCCCGCCTGCAGATGGCCGTCGACTCCGCGCGCAAGCAATCGGTGTCCAGCGACGTCATCGCGCGCGCCATCAAAAAAGGCTCGGGGGAAGGCACCGACGGCGCCGACTACGAGATGATCATCTACGAGGGCATGGCGCCGCATAACGTTGCCGTGCTCGTCGAGTGCATGTCCGAGAACCGCAACCGCACCGGGCCCGAAGTGAAGTCGTGCTTCAAGGGTGGCCAGTTCGGCAGCAAGGTCACGTTCATGTTCGATCACGTCGGCATCATCGAAGCGACCCACGAGGACGGTTCGAAGGATGCCGAAGAAGCGGCGATCGAATGCGGCGCGAATGACTGCGAACCGCTCGACAGCACGCCGGAAGATCACGCTGGCGGTCTATTCCTGACGGAGATCCCGGATCTCTATACGGTCGCGGACGAACTTCGTAAGGCTGGCTGGAGCGTCACCTCGGCGGAACTGGGCTACCACCCAAAGGATCCGGTTGTGCTGGAAGGCGAAGCACTGGAACAAGTGCAGTCGTTCCTGGAGCGACTCGACGACTTGGATGATGTGCAAAAACTGCATGTCGCGCTGAAGTAGTCGGGCTATCGCACCCAGCAGGTTGCTCCACGGCGTCCAAGCCAAGGCGCCAGTTTGATGCAGCAGCCACTCAAGCGCATGGTCCCCTCAGTTATTGAACACTGAGAGCCCGGCCAGAGTCACGGCCAACTAAGGCTGGGCAACCACCGCCATCCCTCAGCACTTCTGCAGCAAGAAGCGGTGGTAGACCATCTCCCGCTCTTGCAGGCTCGTAAACATGCGCCCGCCACTGAGTCCGGCAAACTCACCGAAGAGGTGGCGAAAACGCGGAGTAATGATCTCTTCAATCAACTGCCGTTTGCGCGCATCGTCGCTCCGCAGCGCCGCCACGACTCGTGACGTGATATCGACGGACTCAAGCACGCGAAAACCGGCCAGCCCAGAGAGTTTCGCCGCGACGCCCTTCATTTCGGCCTCGGTTCGAAAGTCCGCGAAAGCGAAATGACCCGCCGGCCGTAGCACGCGCGCTACTTCGCTGAAGAACGCATCCACGTCGCCATAGCAGTGACTGCTCTCGACGTTGATCACCACATCGCACGAAGCATCTTCGAATGGCAGGTCTTCGGCGTCGCCGTTGACGAACTCTAGATTCGCAACCCCTTCGTGGGATCGGCGGCAAAGCTTCACCGCGCTCTTTGAGAAGTCGCAACCAACGTATTTGCGAGGACTCTGCGTGCGCGCAAGGTAGCTGGCACCACCACCTCGACCAGAGCCGACTTCGACCACGTCTTTGCCTTCGAGTTCCGTACCCGCCAAGACCTGCTCGTACAGTTGCACACAAAGTCGATCCGGTTCGTGCTCCACATCGAGCGGCAGCGCCACTGCACCAGGCTCAGGCTCGTAGCCGTAGTTCATGAAGGTCCACGACTGCTGCCTGAACTTCTTCGCCAAGCGTTGATACCACCAACGCCAAAGCAATCGCCGCAACAGCGGCGACTTGTCGAGTGCAGTGACGGCAATCCTGATCAGCATCCGCGTGAGTTTGACCGGGGCATGCGAATTACTTGCCCAACAATCCGATCGTCACCGCCAGAAACACATACCGATGAGGCTCTCAATCCCCGCTAGTCCTCCTGCACCTCGACACCGCACACGTCAACGAGCGAGCAGTGTTACGATCACGGAGGACAGCAGTTTGCGGCGAGATCTCTTGTCAGGAGCCGTAGCCAAAAGGAACACGCGCCCTTTGGTAGACCATGTTCCGGTGTGAGATTGCCTTACGGCGCGCTGGTGAGACGCCCCTTCGATGGCAAGTCAAAGCAGTCACGAACGACAGCAAGGTTAGGCATCGCTAGCCGCAACGTCGCCCCCTAGGATACTACCCATGGCAGGTGGAACCGCGGGAACGCTCTGGATCAAGATCATGGTTGCGGGCGGCATCGCCGTGGCGGCGGCCATGGGCCTAGAACACGCCGAAGTGGCACCGCTTTGGTTGTCGGCGTCACTTCTGGCCCTTGGCGGCCTCGCAGTCGTGTTCGGCTCGTGCGAGGCGATGATCAAGTGCGTCGAGGGAGTCGCTTCGCGGCGGCGGTTGAACAAGTTCGTCGCCGGGACGATGGCCGGGCTCGCCTCGAACATCCCCGAGTTGGTAATGCTCGGATTCGTCATCGCCAAGGAACCGCGAGTTGGCTTCATCGTCGTTGCCTTCACGCTGCACGTCGGAGCGATGACATTTGGCGTCTACAGCGGCATGTTGCCGCGCGACAAAACGGGTCACGCCAAGTTGCCCGAGCCACTCGTCAAGCTCTCCACCGACCTCTACGCCGGTGCCGCCGGAGTCTTCATGGCGATGGGACTATTGATGGTCCTCATGTATCTATTCAGCGAGGGCTCTGATCGTAAAGCTGCGCTGACCTCGACAGACCTCTACGTCATTGGTGGCGCGCTGCTCGCCGTGCAAGTCGTGGCTGTCACTCGACTCGTCAAGCGCTTCTCGGGCAACAGTGATGAGCAAGATGCACCGGAGGTGCCTGATGTGCAGGATGCACCCGGGGAACACGATGCCGTGCCCTCTATGGGGAACGTTGTCGGCTATGGCGTGCTGGGCATCATCACGGCGGTGATCGGTGGTCACGCAGTCGGAGACTTCGCAGACATCCTGGTCAATTCATTGACGGCAGCGGGCTACTCGGAAATGCTCGGCGCGCTGATCCTCAGCATCTTCGCGAGCGCCGGTGCCACCGCGATGATTGCGACCGCACACGCCAAGGGCATGCACGACATCGCGCTGGCGAACGTGTCGGGAGCCGTGACCCAAGTGCCGTTCGTTGTCTTGCCGTTGGTGTTGATCCTGATCGGCATCTTCGCGCAGACCGGGGTCACCCCGCAGCCGTCCGAGATGGCGCTGCCCATCGATCTTGAGACCACCTCGGTCATCATCCTCGCGTTCCCACCCATGCTGATCCTGTGGAAGGCGATCCAGGACGATGGATTCGTGAACTGGGTCGAGACGGCCACCATGGTGGCCATCTTCGGCCTGGTGATCTACTTCCTCGCAGCGCACGGCTAACGCCGGCTGCGAGCGAGGCCAATGGCTATGGCAGGAGTTGGGTGCGACCAAGCGCAACGCCACGTCAAGCCACTGTGTTTCTTCACCCGCTTAATGACCTCCCACCTCGGCACTCTGCCCGAAACCAGACTCACCTAAACAGCGACATGTAGCGATACGTCTGAGCGGAGTCGAAGCAGCTGTGAGGCACCAAACTGCCCGGTGGATTTCTCCAAGGTGATGGCACAAAGAGAGATGCGGCGAATGAGTCGCGCGCGCGCAGCAACGCTGCCATCCTAGGCTCCAAGCCAACAACGGGCGTTCTAGGTAAGTCTGGGAACAATGCCTACGGGCTAGTGGCACAATTGCGTATTCGAAATACTGCGGGACTCTCTAAGATACTCGTTGCTATGCGCGGGTGTCCGCACTCATGGGGAATCGACTTGCAGATCCTCACCAGCACTCAGCCAACGGCACGGATGACAATATGAAACTCGCTCGCCCAACTCTCTTGGTTGCCGCTTTCGGCCTCCTGCTCAGCTCTGTCAACGCACCGGTCACGCCAATCTTGGGTCGGAAGCTCGGCAAAGAGCAGAAGATAATGGAGTTCGGCTACGGCATTCGAATCATCGACCGGTGGACTTCGATTCCGCAAAAGCCAGGCGAAAAGCGTGTCATTGGCAGTTGGCAACCCGACCAGAAAGACATCAATTTGCGCGGTGACTGGTCGGCTTACGGCAGTGACTTGAAGGTCGTGAGATTCCGCACACCTGGCGCACTCACTGGCAGCAAAGCAGAGATTGACAAGGAAAAGAAGCGACGCGAAGAAGAGAAGAGCGAGAGCAAGCGAGAGCGCCAGCGCTCGAAGTTTGCGAGGAAGTTCGACACGCGCACTCTCGACGAATACCTGGAAGCTGAGTATCCAGGCGCTCGAGATCGGTCCCGACCGCAAGTGATCAAGGCTGGCCGCTCACCGAGAAACCTCCAAGGCGAACTGCTTGAGTTCACCAAGGGTAGCTCATTCGTGCTAGCTGCGTTGTTCAAGGAAAACGACTGGTCGTGGGGCGTTTTCTATGAATCCCATGAGGACTACTACAAGAAGGAATGGGCGAGTCTCTACTTAAAGAGCCTCAAGAGCTTCAGGGTGTTCGAGGCAGAGGGGCAGGTTAATCGCCCGGTCGCCGCCAAGGACATGAAGGGCGAGGAGAAGCGTGAGGCGATCAAGGCCGGCATCATTGGCAACCCTGGCTGGTGGGCACACGACACCACGAACTACGTCTTCCTTTCCAATTCAGAAAACCGCAGGTTCATCATTGGGTTGGCGAAGGAAATCGAAACGATCCGGTCGAAGGTCTACGAGAAGTTGTTCCCGCCGAGCAATGAAGTGGATGCGATCTGCATCGTCCGAGTGTTTGCAGAGCAGAGCGAATACCACCAATACGGCGGCCCCAGAGGATCAGCTGGATACTGGGATTCGTCGCGTGAAGAACTCGTGCTGTTCAACAACTTCGAATCGGTTTCGAAGTCGAAGAGCACGAAGTACACCAAGTCGGTGATGTACCACGAGGCATTCCACCAGTACATCTACTATGCGATTGGAGACCTTGCGCCGCATTCGTGGTTTAACGAGGGCCACGGTGACTTCTTCGCAGGCATGGTCGTGAATGGCAACCGCGTCACCACCAAGCCGTTTGCTTGGCGCGTTCAAACGCTCAAGCGGCGACTGTCGATGGGCAAGGGACTGATCCCGATTCGCAGCCTCGTGCGCTTGCCGCAGGGCGAGTACTACAGCAATGCTAGCCTCAAGTACGCTCAGGGCTGGGCGCTGGTCTACTTCCTGCGCAAAGTCACCAAGAAGAAAGAGTGGCGCGCGATTCCGGACAACTACTTCACGTATTTGCGCGACAACGTGGCAGCGTTCCGTCAGGAGAAGAAGGTCAAGGGCGACACGAGTGGCGAGACCGTCGAGGGCATTCCAGGGGTAGTCGTCTACAACTTCAGCGACCGGGAACGAGTCGAAGAGATCCTCAAAGAGGCGATCGGAGCCGGCTTCGACGGGATTGACTACGAGAAGCTTGATGAAGCCTACGTGAAGTGGATCCACAAGCTGTAGCGGTAGAAAGCACATCACCAGATGCGATTTGCCGCCTGCGTCGAGCCACCGAAGAACGCATCTGGGCGAATCACGACTCGACCAACGCGCCCTCAGTATTCGACCTTTCATCGAGAACCAGGATCCCGATCAGCCGTAGAGTCGGCGAATGCCTCTTCCGATCGACCAGATCCGGCCCGACTTCGAGCGCCGCCTCGACGAGTCCGGGCGGCTTGTGGTTACGGCGGAAACGGGTGCTGGGAAGTCGACTCGTATCCCCGTCTGGCTCGCTGACCGATTCGATGGGCTGATCCTCGTCGTCGAGCCACGGCGGATCGCCTGTCACGCTCTGGCGGAGTTCTTGGCCGCCCAGCGCGGCGAACAGGTCGGCGCCTACTTCGGCAGCCGCGTTCGGTTCTCGGACCGGTCTGGGCCCAACACACGCGTGCTGTTCTGCACGCCCGGCGTGGCCCTGCGGATGCTCGCGGGACCACTGAAGCTGGGCGCACTGGTCGTCGACGAGTTCCACGAACGCTCCTGGCAGGTCGATCTTGTGGTCGCGGCGGCCACCAGCTTGCCGGCGCTGCGCCACGTCCCGCTGATCCTCACCTCGGCGACGATCGATGCGGAAAGCGCCGCGGCCACCCTAGACGCGACCACGCTGCACGCCACTGGTCGAACCTTCCCGGTCGAGGTGCAGTATGCGCCCGGCTCGATCGAGCCGAGCACCGACGCGATCGGCAAGCGTGTCGCCGACGTCGTTACTGAGGCGCTGTGTCAGCACGACGGCGATGTGCTGGCCTTCCTGCCCGGGATGAAGGAGATCCGTGCGGTCGAAGCGGCACTGGGCAGACCCGACGAAGAAGTGCTTATCGTGCACGGTTCCCAGCCGCCCGAGGCGATGCGACAGGTCTTCCAGAGATCCGACCGCCGCCGCGTCTACCTAGCGACGAACGTCGCGGAAACCTCGATCACGCTGCCTGGTGTCCGCATCGTCATCGACAGTGGCCTGGCCAAGACCAAACTGCATCGGGCCGGCAGAGCGGTGTTGGCAACCACACCGATCTCCCAGGCATCCATGCAGCAGCGCACCGGACGCGCGGGTCGGATCGCCACAGGAGTGTGCATTCGGCTGTGGTCCGAACGCTTTCGTGCCGACGCCTACCAGCGACCCGAAATCGAGCGCGTCGAACTGGACGACCTGCTCCTACAAGCCGCTGAACTCGGCCTCGTAAGAGACGCCTTCGACGCCGCAACCTGGATCTCGAAACCGCCGGCCTTCGCCGTCGAGCGCGCGCTTGACCGCCTCCGCTCGCTGAACGCGCTCGATGTCGAGGGCCTGACCCCGCGCGGTCGAGCCTTGGCCAAGCTGCCGGTCTCGGCCGAAGAGGCGGCGTTGCTGGTCGGCGCGCCAGAGGACCTCGCCGCGACCGCCTGCGATCTGGTGGCAATCTTGCAGTCCCGTGGTTCGTTCCTCAGGGATGTCACCGAACTGCCCGGCGCGGCGCGCGAGGCAGTGCTCGACGCGCGGGTCGAATTGCTTCAGGGCATCACTGACGAAGTGACCACCGGCCTGCGGTTGCTTCGGGAAGGCTCGGCCAAGCGGCACCACCTGAGCCGACGTCGCCTCGACGAGGCCCGCACGATCGCGCGCCAATTGCGCGACCTCACCGGAGCGCGGGGCGAATCGCTGCAGGGCCTGGCCGAGTACATCCTCACCCGCTTGCCAGCCGCGGGCTTCGTACTCAGGCCCCGGGCCAGCCGCGAACGCGGTCGCTCCATGCCCTGGGCGAACGGCGCCATCGAAGTCCAGGTCCACCCGTTCCAGCCCGCAGATCACGCCGCCGAGTTGCAGAAGCACAACGCCGCCGTGATCCTCGAGACCGACTGGATCGCCTCCGCCAAGGGCATCGTCGGCATCGGCCGCATGATCTTGCCTACGGCAACCTCGACCCTGGCGGCCGCCGGGCTCGGCGAAGCCACCCTCGCCGGCATCCAGCTGGAGAAGAAGTCTGGCGGTCGGATCAAGATCTTGGCAGAGCGCTTCGTAAAGCTCGCCGGGGTCACGCTGGCCAGCGGCGAGATCGAACTGCTCGGTCGTGACCTGCAACGCGCCATCGCCGACTTGGTGCTGGAGAACCGCCTCTTCAAGGGCGCCCGTGAGGAACTGCGCGATGCGCTCCACGGCTGGCGCATCCTCGCCGCATGGACTGGAGAACCGCTCGCCGAGTCTCCGCCCATCCCTGCACCGGAACCAGCCAACGATGCCGACTGGTTGACGCAGCGCATCGCCACACTGGGCCTCAATACCTGTGCCGACATCTCGCTCATAGCGCGCGACGACCTAGTCCCGAATCTCGAGACCATGACCGGCATCCCAAGTTGGGAGATCGAGCAAGTCCTCAAGCACTTCCCGCGGGTCTGGAACCACCAGGGCGGCCGCTACTCCTGCACCGTCCTGCCAGGATCCCGTCGCGTCCATCTCGAACCGCTCGACGCCAAAGCGCGCAAACTCAAGGAGCCGGCGGCGAGCTCCCTGCCACGGTTCCACGGCTTCGGCGTGACCTTCCAGCAGGGTAGCCGACGACTAACGCTTCGGTAGCAAGCAGCGTCACTGGACTCCTCTCGAGCCAGTGCTTGGATTCGTGCCAAAGACGAATCCGTGGACTTCGAATAGCTGGTGCAGGCCAACCTGCGCCTTGCCTTCAGGCTTCTGGATCGCCTCAAGAGCCCGAGAACTCTGGCCGGCGGGACGCGCCGCCGAACGGTGCAAAGCACGATCTGACGTACGCGCACTCGGAAACCGGCGGTATGGTTTGAGGCGATGCCCGCGACTCAATCAACGCTTTCCAAAGCAGCTCTAACCGGCGTGTTTTCGATGGCGCTGCTGCTGGTTGCGGGTGTGCGCCACAACTACTTCTGGGGTGGATCGCTGTATTGGGTAATGCACGGAGTCGAGACTCTCTGCCTGCTCGGCTTCACCTGGTTCGGTGCCCTGAGTTGGCTGCGCGGAATGGCGGCGGTGCGCGAAGAGTCACCGGGTTTGCGACGACTGTTGCTGCTGAGCCTACCGATACTGGCCGTTGCCGTATTGGTGCCGAACTTCTTATCGCAGGATGTCGTCGACTACGTGATGCGCGGACGCATTCTGTCCCTGCACGGCGGCAATCCCTACGTGCAGATGGCGGCCGACTTTCCCGAGGATCCGTTCGTCGCGTTCGGCGACGCGGGGTGGAAGCAGTTTCCGTTGCCGTATGGCCCGCTGATTGCCGACCTGCAGGGCTTGGTTGCCTGGATCGCACACCAGTTCTCATTCTTGCCACTTCGGGCCGAGATGTTGCTGGCATGCGCGCTGTTCAAAACGATCTTCGCTGGCTCCCTGATCCTCTCGGCACTAACTGCACGCAGCATCTGCGCCGTGCTGCGGCCCGCCGACCAGGATGTGATCTTCCTTGGTGTGCTGTGGAATCCGCTACTGCTGAACGAGGGTATTGCACAGGCGCACAACGAACCGTTGATGTTGCTGGCGCTGCTAGTCGCCGTGCGCGCCATGCTTGTCGGCCGAGTCGCAGTGGGCACTTTCGCACTCGGCATGGGCGTCTTGATCAAGATCATCCCGGTGCTAGTTGCACCGATTGTGTTGGTCTCAGCCGCGCGACAGCGACGACTAACCGCGCTGCTGATGGGCGGCTTCGGCGCGGTGGTCGTGCTCGCCTTCTACTACTGGCGGTTCTTCACCGAACCTGACTCGCTCGACTTCATCCGACGCCAGTCCGGCGTCACGGGAGTGACCCCGGTCTCGTTCGCGGCCGCGCTCTTCGATGTCGACATCGCGACGGCATTGACCGGTGGCCGCATCGTTACCGTGATCGTGATTCTGGCTGCTGCTGTCCATTTGTGGCGGCGCCCCGAACCGCGGGTCTTCGTGGTCGTCTGCGCTGCATGTCTTGCTGCGATGGTGTGCTTCGGACTCGGCGGCTTCCGCTCCTGGTACCACATCTGGTGGATCCCGCTCGCGCTACTTGCCGGCCACGGCTTCCTGTATCGATTCGCCTGGTGGGCGACGATGCTGTCACCGCTCGGCTATCTGGCCTGGGTCAGCATGCGAAGCTACGACTCGCCGCATGGAATCTTAGAACTGTCGGCTGGCATGTTGTTGCCAGCGCTGCTGGCCGCGTGTTGGCGACAACGACCAGGTCCTGGCAGCTAGACGCATTCGACAACGCACGCCCGGGGACGAATCGACCGGGACGGCCCAGTCACCGGGACGGCGCACAGCAACCTCTTGGCCCGCAGAAGGCTGCGCGAGGGCGTCACTGATACGCCGTTCACTGGCTGCCTTGCGACACCCCTGTGCGACCTCTTTCACCTGTGCTCTGCATGGCCCAGGGCCTACCATGGGCCTCTGATTTTCCTATCCGTCACATCACCTTATTCTAGCTTTGAATAATCGACACCCAACGGTTCGGCGTGCGGGCTCGGCTATCTCAGACAAGCCCTATGAGCCAGTCCTTCCGTACCACGGAACGATCTGGCCGCGGTTACTGAACCTCTACTTCCCGCGCTATCTACGTCGTCAATATGGCACGACGAAGGTCGAGGTGGTTGGCGCAGAGAAGCTCCGGGCGTCGATTGCAGCTGGCCATGGCGTGCTGGTGGCTCCCAACCACTGCCGCGACGAAGATCCATTTGTATTGAGCAGCCTAGCGCGCGCCGCGGGCATGCCATTCTTTGTAGTAGCGAGTGCGCACTTGTTCATGGGGAGCAAGCTGCAAGCGTACCTGTTGCGGCGCGCTGGGGCGTTCTCGATCTATCGTGAGGGAATGGACAAGCAGGCGGTTCAGACTTCGATCCAGATCCTTGCAACAGCACGCCGCCCACTTGCGATCTTCCCCGAAGGACACGTCTCGCGAACCAACGATCGCATCTCCCCGCTGCTAGAAGGAACAGCGCTTATTGCTAGACAAGCAGCCAAGAAGCGGGCCAAAGAGAACAAGAAGGTCGTCATACACCCTGTCGCAGTGCGCTATGCCTTCCCGTTCGACGTCGATGCTGCGGCGGCGAAAATGCTCGACGAAATCGAAGAGCGGCTGACCTGGAGGCCCAGCCGTGGGATGCCGCTGCACATGCGCACCAAGCGGGTTGGGGTAGGGCTGTTGGCGCTCAAAGAGCTTCAGTATCTCGGCCACACCCAAAGCGGCACGGTGACCGAGCGCATCACCAACCTGATCAATGCGCTTCTCAAGCCGCTGGAAGCAGACTGGGTGAATGGCAAGTCGGACGGCCATCCAATCGCTCGCGTCAAGCGACTGCGCGCGGCGTTGCTCCCGGATCTAATCAACGGCGATCTCAATGAGGCGGAGAGGGAGCGGTTGTGGCAATTGCTCGATGACACGGAACTTGCTCAACAGCTCAATCACTATCCGCCCGACTACGTCACCGAAGGCTGCGCGAAAGGGCGGATCATCGAGACGGTAGAGCGGTTCGAGGAAGATCTCACGGGCAAGGTGAGCGTGCACGGTCCGGTAGAAGCAGTCGTCACGGTCGGCGACGCCATTGAGGTGAGCACCAGCCGATTGGCGCGCGGCGAGTCCGACCCACTGATGGTTGCGATCGAAGAGCAATTGCAGACCATGCTCGGCATACCTATTCCTGCAGCAACACCAGTGGAAGCACTATGACAATCGCTCCGTGGCCAGTAGTCGCAGTTCGAGCGGGGTTCGTCGTTATCGGGATCGTCATTTGGTTCTGGTCACAAGCTGTACTCGCCAAGCGTGTGCCGAAGGTCGCTAACGAAGCGCCCCTGACGGATGGCATCCACATACTCACGGCGCGAATCCATGCGCGATACGCAACGAACGTGGCGGCCGGCAATCGACTGCTGATTTCCTCGTCGCTCGTGATCGATCTGCTTGGCGTGTACCTGCTGGGCACGGCGATCTTTGGCGTTTCCATTCGTCCGTACGTCGGGCTCGCGATGGTGTTCGCTCTACGGCAGATTTGTCAGATGCTATGCCCGCTGCCAACGCCCGAGGGAATGGTGTGGAGGTATCCCGGCGTGCCAGCGTTGCTCGTGACATACGGAACGGCAAACGACCTGTTCTTCTCCGGCCACACCGCAATCGCTGTCTACGGGGCAGCGACTCTCGCTGGCCACTGGGGACCATGGGGATTAGCTGCTGGCATCGCCATCGTCCTGTTCGAAGCGGCAACCGTGCTCGTGCTACGCGCGCATTACACGCTGGATGTATTCACCGGGATCATCTGCGCGCTCTGGGTTTACTCGCTAAGCGCGGGCATTGGACTGTGGGCCGACGCGGCGATCACTAATTGGGTCGGCTGAGCGCTGCCACAGTTTGCATTGCCGACACTCAAGCTGTCACGCTACGGCTTGACGACCAACGGGATCGTCTTCGCTTGCGCCACCTCAACCGCGGCACGCAATGCCGCATACCCGCGACGCGCCGCCATCAAGAACAAGCCACCGGCCTCGGCTGGCATCTCAAGCCACTCCGCGATTTCTTCGACACTCGCTTGGAACGTACGCTGGTTGAGCCACAGCAGTTGATCGGCAAGCACCTTCAGTGAACCGATCTCCGCAGCATCGCCGTCGGGGCGCGGCGCGCGGATCGTGACCGGGAACTCGCCCGGCAACCACATCTCGCAAGCCAACAACTGGCCATAAAGCGACTTCGAGAACTTGTCCTCGGCCGCTTCGCGCCACTTGACATCGAACTCGGCCAACACCGGCACGGTATCGGGCCAATCGAGATCCGAGTGTTCGGCGTAGAACGCGAACAAGCGCAGTGCGATCCAACCAGAGTCACCGAGGTCGCTCTCGAATACTGTGTCACTCGCCTCATCCCATGCAAGTTGCGCACCGACCTTCTCGGCGACACTGCTGACGAGATCCTTGCGCCACGCTTCGACGCCGGCGCGCAACCGCACGGCATCGCCATCGTCCTTGGCGAAGAACCGCGATAGTGGCCCAGCAATCGCAGTCGCCAAGGCTAGAGGTTCTCCTTCAAGAACTTCTCGAATCGCGTGAACAAGTGCACTTGCTGTTGCAGGTCGCCAAGGCCGTGGCGGACGCGCGGGTAAACCATGAAGTCACAGTCCTTCTGCGCCTGCTGCAGCGCGTACAGGAACTGAAAGCTGTTCTGCATGTGCACATTGTCATCCATCGCGCCGGCGACCAGCATCAACTTGCCGTGCAGGCTCTTGGCGGCGTTGATGACGCTGCCACGCTCGTAGCCAACGGCGTTGGTCGTCGGCAAGCCACCGTAGCGCTCGGTGTAGATCGTGTCGTAGAGACGCCAATCGGTAACCGGGTTGATGGCGACACCGGCCGCCCACTTCTTACTGTGCGTCAGGTTGTAGAGCGTCTGGTAACCGCCGTAACTCCAACCCCACATCGCGATGCGCTTGCCATCGACAAACGGCTTTTTGGCCAACCAATCAACCGCGTCCTCGAGGTCTGCTAGCTCACTCTGGCCGAGTTTGCGCCAACAAGCCTTCGCGTATTCACGGCCCTTGCCACTCGCCGAACGGTTGTCGCAGACGAAGACGATGAAGCCACGCTGCGCGAGCAACTGGTGCCACAAGAAGTCGCGCCGGCCCCACTGGTCGCGAACGAGCGGCGCGTGCGGTCCCGAGTAGACGTGCTGCACGACCGGATAAACCTTGGTCGGATCGAAGTTCGCAGGCTTAATCATCATCGCTTCCATCGGGAAGCCATCGCGCGTCGGGACCTGGAAGAACTCGCCCTCTGTCACGCCAAACTGCTTCATCAGTTGCGGGCGCGACACGGCGATCTCCCGCAGGGTCTTGTTGTCGAAATCGCGCAGGTAGGTGCAGCCGGGCGCATTCGCATCGCTCCACTTGGTCACGAACGCCTTGTTGCCCGGAACCATCGTCACATCGTGCGTACCGCGACCTGTCGTGATGCGCTGCATCTCGCCGCCGGCGAGCGGCAAGCAATACAGGTGCGTTTGGATCGGCGAGTCCTTGTCAGACGTGACGTAGGCGCAGCCAGCGGCTTCGTCGACAGCGATCAGTTCCTTAATCTGCCACTTGCCTTCGGTCAAACGACCTTGCGGCTGGCCATCGCGGCCGAACTTGTAGACGTGCTTAAAGCCATCGCGCTCACTGAGCCACAAGAAGGACTTACCGCCGTCGAGCCACTCCGGTTCGGCACTGGCTTCGACCCAGCAGTCACTGTCTTCGCGCCACAGCAGTCGCGACTTGCCGGATGCGACGCTGCCCGCGCGCATGTCGAGCCAGGTCTGTTCGCGATTCTGCACTTGGAACAGCACTTCGGCACTGTCTGGCGCCCACGTCACGCGCACTATCAAGCGGTCGGCGGCCGGGTAGTCCGACACGTCGAACCACTGCGTCTTGCCGTCGGCGATCGTGATCGTGCCGATATCGACAATCGGGTTCGCCTCACCAACCTTCGGGTAGTGGGTGCGCTCGACTGTCGGGCGCGCCGGCACGTCGCTAACCAACACGAACTCTTCGACTGGAGATTCATCGAGCTTCAACAGCGCAACATGCAAGCTGTCTGGCGACCACCAGTAGCCCTGGAAGACGCCTCGACCGTAGAGTTCTTCTTGGTAGACCCAATCGAGGCGACCGTAGAACAAGTCGCTATGGCCTTCGGTTGTCAAGGCGCGCACATCGCCACCGATCGCCGCTACCACGTGCAGATTGTAATTGGCGATGAACGCGATGCTGTTGCCGTCCGGAGAGAACCGCACGCCTACTTCTTTGGATTCCGGCGTCTTCGTCAACTGCACAGCCTTGCCATCGAGGCCGGACGAGTAGAGGTCACCGCCAACGTTGAGAACGAACCGCGTGTGGTCTTCGCTCCAAGTCCAGGCCGTAGGATCCACCAGCGCACCCACGCCAACCCCCTTGCCAATGCTTGCGAGCAATGCCGTCTTATCGAGGTAGCTCGTGCGATCACCGCTCAGCGCGTCAACCCGCGACCAACTCGGCACACCGCGTCCCCCCTTGAGCGCATCGAAGACCAAGTAGCTATCGGCGTCTAGCCAAGCCACCGGATCCTCAGAATTGACGCTCATCAAGTAGTCCAGCTGGAACATGTCCATCTGCCCCAACTGCTTCCCCTGCGCGGCGGCAATCGACAAGAGGCACAAACTCGACACAGGAATCAAGGCGCGGTTCATCTTTGGCATCGTGCCAGAAAATTGGCCCCGACCACAGCCTCGCGCCGGTGCCCTTCCGAGAGTTTTGGATCCAGCCAGGTTTCCTCGAACCAACCACGCCCGCCCATCATCGACGCCGCAACGGAGTCAATCAGCACGCTGGCCAACATCAACCCGGTGCCGCGTATTAGAGCGGCAGTGCCAGCGGCAGGAAGAAGCACGAAGCGAAGACCACGAGGCGTCGAGGACCCAACCCCGCCGCAGCCATCGGGATCTCCGGCTCTAACTAGCCTTCCGCTTTCGGGTCGCGCTCCATCAACTGCGTCACGGCATGTTCCGGCGACATGCCCTCATAGAGAACGCGCCATACCGCCGTCGCGATGGGCATCTCGACGCCGTGCTTTTCGACCTCGGCGGCCAAGACCTTCGCAGTCCAAACGCCCTCGGCAACCTTGGGCGACGACTTCAGAGCCTGCGCCAACGTCTCCCCCTTGCCGATGAGTTCGCCGAACGCGCGATTGCGGCCATGCTGAGAGAACGCGGTCACTGCCAGGTCACCGACCCCGGCTAGACCAAAGAACGTCTTCGGGTCGGCACCGCATGCCAAACCGTAGCGCTGCATCTCAACGAGTCCGCGCGACAGAATCGCTGCTTTGGCGTTGTCGCCGTAGCCAAGGCCGTCGGCGATACCGGCGGCGAGTGCCATGACGTTCTTCAGCGCGCCACAGAGTTCGACGCCGAGTAGGTCACTATTGCGGTAGACGCGGAAGCGATCTGTTTGCAGCGCGTTTTGCAGGTAGACCAACGCGTCGTCACCAGGCCCCGCCACCACCACCGTGGTCGGCTTACCGTGCGCGATCTCTTCGGCGTGACTCGGACCACTGAGCACGAAGGCACGCTCTGGTGCCCCAAGCACTTCGGCAATGATCTGCGACGGTCGCAGGCCAGTCGATTGTTCAAGGCCCTTCGCCAACGACACCACCGGCACGTCGCCGGCGAGCGCGCCGCTCATACCCAATAGCACTGGGCGAATGTGCTGCGTTGGCACGGCAACCAGAATCACCGAGGCCCGATCGAGCACCGCCTTCGCATCGCTGCTGACGCAAATCGAATCGGGCAGCGTGACGTTCGACAGGTATCGCGGGTTCTTGCGCGACGCCGCGATCGAAGCCGTGTAACTCGCATCGTGGCCCCACAACGCAACGGCATGACCAGCGCGTTCGAGTGTCAACGCCATCGCCGTGCCGAAACCACCGTTACCTAGGATCGCGATTCTCATGACTTTCTCGAGGATAGGAACTTCTGCAGGTTGCTGCGGTGGGTCCAAAACAGAAAGACCGCGATCAAGATCGTTAAGATCGTCAGCGGCAGACGATTCCCGAATGCATTGACGGGATCGATGCCAACCGCCGCCCCGGCCAAACCGAGGCCAAGTGCCAAGCTGCCCAAGAACACTTGCCCAGTCGAAGCGCGCACCAGAAAGAACACAGCCAAGCCAATCGCGGTGACCCGCCAATCGAGCGCGACCAAAGCACCCGAGGCCGCCGCGACGCCCTTGCCGCCGCGCCCGCCGAGGAACGGTGTGAACACGTGGCCGAGAATCCCGCACGCGGCACAAATCACGGCAGCGACCAGTGAGTCGCAGCCCCAACCAAGTTGCGTTGCGAACAATCCTTTGCCGGCGTCCAGCAAGTAGACCACCAAGAACACGCCGATACGTGCGCCCTTGCCGCTGAATGCGCGACTAGCGTTGGTCGCGCCGACATTGCCGCTGCCGAGCGTGCGCACGTCGATGCCCTTGCACATACGGACAATCAGCCACGCAAACGGAATGGCGCCCAAAAAAAACGCGCCGAGCGCGCGTGGAGCCAGTTCTAGGTAATCGATCACCGACAGCATTCAGCGGACAAGCTAAGCCATGCACCGGGTCCTCCGCCAAGGTCGATCGCAGTTCGCGCAAGTCCGACCCCAGATCGACGGGCCCGAGAGCCACGGATCAGCAAGCTCCGTGCGTTCGCAGCCATTGGTGGCTAACGTCCCTCGCTCGTGGCTACTCGTATTGGCATCGACACAGGCGGCACCTTCACCGACGTGGTACGCATCCGCGGCCGCAAGATGCTGGTGCACAAACTGCGGTCGACGCCCGATGACCCGTCGCGCGCGGTGCTGGACGGGCTCGAAGCCGTTCGACAAAGCCCGGACGAAGCCGTCGACCTCGTGCACGGCACGACTGTCGGACTCAATGCGACCCTGACCGGAAACCTCGCCCGCACGGTGTTCGTCACCAACAGCGGTTGCGAGGACCTGATCGAAATTGGCCGACAAGAACGCGTCGATCTCTACGCCCTCGACCCGCACCGCGCCGTGCCGCCAGTTCCCAGGCGACTGCGCGTCGGAGTCGCCTGCCGCCGCGGCGCCGGTGGCGAAGTCGTCGAAGCGCTGACCCGCGAAGCGATCGCCAAGGCCGTCGCAGCCGTCAAGAAACTGCGCCCCGAAGCGATCGCCATCGGGTTGCTGCACTCTCCAGCGGATGCCCACGACGAACACCGACTGCAACAGGCCTTGCGCCGCGCGCTGCCAGAAGTCCCGATCACGTGCAGCGCCGATCTGCTGCCGGCCTTCGGTGAATACGAACGGTTCAGCGCCACCATCCTGAACGCAGCGATCGCGCCGGTCGTCGGCCGCTACACGCGCCGCGTCGCAGACGGCATCGGCAACGGCACGTTACGACTGCTGCGTTCGAGCCTCGGCATCCTGCCGCCGGAGGAAGCCGCGCAGTTCCCTTCTCGCGCCATGTTCTCCGGGCCAGCCGGCGGCGTTCTAGCAGCCGGACAGGTTGCGCGACGACTGCAGATGGACCAGGTGGCGGCTTTCGACATGGGCGGCACGTCGGCCGACGTTTGCCTCGTCGAACGCGAAACCTCGCTATCAAACGAAGGTGCCATTGCGGGCCTGCCGTTGCCGCTGCCAACGGTTCCGGTACACACAGTCGCCGCCGGTGGTGGCAGCATCGCCTACGCCGATGCAGGCGGCGCCCTGCGCGTTGGACCGCAGAGTGCCGGTGCCGATCCAGGGCCGGCGTGCTACGGCAAAGGCAGCGAACCAACCGTCACGGATGCGCACGTCGCCCTCGGCCATCTCGGTCCGGACACGCTGCTAGCCGGCGCGTTCCCGATTGATGTCGATGCCTCCGTGCGCGCCATCGAACGGCTCGCCAAGCAACTCAGCATGACGCCGCGCCAAACCGCTGAAGGCATCCTGACAGTTGCCGACGCGACCATGGCGCGCGCCATCCTGGTGATCACGGCCGAGCGCGCGGTCGACCCAGCCCACGTGCCACTAGTCGCGTACGGCGGGGCCGGCGGACTGCACGCCGCGTCGTTGATGCTGCAACTAGGCATGCCAAGTGCCGTCATGCCGAGCCATCCGGGAGCGTTCTCCGCGGTCGGACTCGCGTTGGCGGGCGAGGCCACCGAAGTCACCGAAGCGGTGCGCGCTTCGCTGAGTTCGGGCGGCCTAACTGAAATCCTCGCCCGCGGCCAGGAGTTGCTAGCGCAGGCACAAGGCCTGCTCAACGGCAAACGCAACCGGGGCCGCGTCGAAGCGATGGTGCGCTACCAAGGGCAAGGAGCCTGCCTGCGACTGCCGCTGACCCGACGCCTGGCGATAAACTTCTTGGCCGAACACCAACGCCGATTCGGGTTCGCCACCGACGCGCCGATCGAGATCGTGCAGTTGCGAGCCCGAGCCGAGTGCGCGGCCAGCGCCCTGCCCGCGGCCGAACTGCCGAGCACCGCCACAACCCGCCGGGCCCCGACGCCAGCCATGACCCGCCGGCCGCCTCTCGGAGGGCGAGCGCTGCCGATCTACGATCGCCAATCACTGACCTCCCAACCGCTCCATGGCCCCGCGATCATTGAGGAATCCACAGCTACGACATTGGTCCCGGCCAAGTGCCAGCTAAGGCTGTCACCATTCGGCTTGCGGATCGCCCGGTGCTAACGGCGGTTCGATTGATTTCCTCATGGGTTCTCCCCAAACAGTCACCCTGAGTCGGGATACCAAGCGGGAATAACTACCGAAAACCGACGATTGACCGCAATCAAATCATGAGGTAGCATTCGGTTGTCGACCTGTGGGCTTGAAGACGTTGCTAGCGTTGCACGCAGCATGAGCGGCTTCGATCACATGATCGGCACTTAGAACGAACATACCTATTCAGCTCTCTCATCGAGTAGCTGCGCAGGAACTGACACATTGCCGGGGGTTGTCCGCGACGGACGTAAAAACTTGACTCTCCTTCTTCCCCTTTTTCCCGAAGTTTAACCCCCGGCTCCTTTTTCTGCCCGCTCCATCAGCGGGCCACCGGTTCGAACCGTCGCTCGAACCAACTCGCTTGAAGCAAGCGATTCCAAGCACAGAGATGCCCCACCGAGGGCAGGTGCTATTCAGAAAGTTCGGGCGGGCGCAATGCCGCTAGCTCTTCTTCTCGGCCCGCGACTCAGCCAACGCTCGCTGTAGTAGCTTCTTCACAGCGAGGTTGTCAGGCTCGATCTCGAGCACGCGACGCCAATCGGTCACGGCCGCCGCAACGGAGCCCTGCCCGTAACTCATCAACGCACGCTGGTGCAGTAAGCGACTCAAGCGGCGGTTGACGCGCACATCGTCGCTGAAACGACCCGATAGCTCGAGCAAGTCTCGAACGGCTAGCGCCAGTTCGCCACGACCCAGTCGCGCTTCGACGACGACCAAGCCAAGGACCACGGGATCTTCACCAGTGGGCAAGCGCTTCGTCACCTTGACCGAAGATGGCTTCGTGGTCGTCGAAGACTCAGGCGATGCGACAATCGGCTTTCCGGTAGGTTCCGAAGAACTAACGCCTAGCGGATTGCTTGCGACCGACTTGGCGATGGATGGTTTGGCAACCGGCCCTGTAATCGCAGGCGATGCGGGCGAATCACTGGTTGTTAGATCAGCAACCGCAACCTGCGACCCAGCCTTCGCCGGGTTGCGCGGCACTTCCGGCAGCATCGGCTGTGGCACACTAACAGCCGGAACTTCGACCGGATCTCGACCAGTCGCTGGTGAAGACACGTTTGGCTGCGACGGTGACGGGGGGGCCGATGCGACGCCTACCGACAATGGATCATCATCCGAGACAGCGACTTCCATTAAGTCAACCTCGACGGCAACTGGCAACTGCGGACGGCCGATCTTCGCCACTTCGACTATCGGAGATGCTGGCAGCTCAGCAACTGGCGTCTCCATCGAAGAATCTCGCTCCGCAAACAACTGCATCCGCTTCTCGGTTGCAGCAATCCACTGCTTCAAGTTCGGCTGCTGCGGCCAGTGCTGACGCGCACGCTGCAAGGCATCGAGAGCCTCGGCATCGCGCCATTCCGAGCGCAGCATTAAGGCATCGAGAATCAGTTCGTGGCAACGACGCATGCGTTGTTCCACGTCGCCGGCGGCAGCGCGGGCGTCGGGATAACGGGCATGGGCAACCGGCACGGCGTCGTATGCCTGCAGGGCCCGCAACAGGTCGTTGCAGCGCAAGGCGCGTTCGGCAGCAACAAAGGGATCCTTTGGCGGAAGGCTGCAGGAAGTACCCAGCAGCAAAGCCGTCAGCACGAGCATTCTCATGGGTGTTCCTCAAACGGAAAGTCGTCGAGCATGACTTCCAGTTCGCGGTTCAACTCGCTGTTCAGCTCGATCACCGCCTCGTCCTCGTCATCGCCATCGCCATCGCCATCGACCGTACGCCACGGCAACGAACCGCCGGGAACAATCATCACTTCGCGGTCACTAGACGCCGGCGGATCGCGTTCGATCTCTTCTACGAACAACTCGACCAACCACGGGTCGAACACTTCGCCCTTGGCCATATCAAGTTGCTGCAACGCTTCCGACCATTCGAGCGGCGTCTCTTCAGCGCACGTCGTCAACAGGTCGAAGGCAGACGCAATCGCCAGAATGCGCGAGCCAAGTGGCATGCGATCACCGCGCAAGCCGTCCGGCGTGCCGCGGCCGTCATAGCGTTCTAGTTGGTGGCGCAGGATCTTGGCGACGCGGCGCAAAGCCGGCACACACTCAAGCTGCTCTGCGGCGTGCACCGGATGGTGTTCCAAGGACCTCGATTCGGCGGCAGTCAATTCCCCCTGCTTCTGCAGGATCGACGAACGCACGGAAGCCTTGCCAAGGTCGACGAGGCGGCACGCGACATCCAATTCGTTGCGGTCGGCATCGAGCAACTGCAGTCGCTCGGCAATGCGCCCGGCCAGCCCAGACGTGCGGTCACCATGGCCCGGCGGCACCAAGCGGCGCGTCTCCAGGCTATCGACTACTTGCAACGCCATCGCGACGTAACCATCCCCCACTCGCTGCAGACCGTCCTGCATGCCATTCTCGAGTTCGCGCATGGCCGAACTAAGATCTTGCAGTTCACTCTCGGCGCCCTCCGGGGCAACACCCGCGACTTCGCCGGCAGCCAAACGGATCAACGCATCAGTCGCGCCACGAATGCGCGCGGACCAGTAGTGGCCGAGCATCGCCGCAACGGCGACCAAGCTCAGGCAACTCAATAGCACGAGGCCGAACCAAGTCAGATCAAACGCCGAGAGGAACTTGCGTGGCTCACACTGCAGACGAACTTCGCCAATGACCTCGCCGCCAAAGCGCACAGCCGCGAGGCTTTCGCGCATCGACTCGCCAGTGCCAATTTCGGTCGTGCGCTGGAAGGGCATCGTCGCTGCCAGCAGCGACATCTTACGATTGCCGAGCACCAAGGCGGAGTCGATGACGACGTTGCCGGTGCGATCGATAACAAGCACGCGGCCACCAATCTGATCGCGTACGACAGCAGCAAGAACCGACAAACGCATTACGTCGGCGCTGTCGAGCAGCGGCGCCGCACGTTCGGCCATAGCGATCGCGGCATCCTGCTCGGCCGTCGCTTGCACAGCGGACTGGTGTTGGTTGTCGCGATCCGCGCCTAGGAAGCCAAGCACGACGGCGACGAAGAATGCGCCGATCGACAAAGCTACGACCAGACGGCGCGTTAGCGACCAACCTCGCGGGCGACGTTCTATTCGGGGTGCCATCGTCTCCAGCTATCGGCACCGGGCGGGCCCGAACTTGTGCCTAGTGCAGGCCAACCTCGATGGCAGCGGCCGATGCGCATAGAAAGCGGGCTACAGCTGGCTGCATCGGAGCCAGATGGCGGTCATCGAGTGACCTGCGACAGCTGGGATGGCTGGCGTAAAGCCAGCGTTGGGGCCCACTCCGGAGCGGGCCAAGAGAGGTCGCCTACTTAAACTTCAACGCCTCAAGCGTCTCGCAGTGCAACTGGTAGATGTCGACGCAATAGCCGTCCATCATCGTCGCCTCGACCTTGAACGTGCCGATCAGCTTCAGCGGGTCGAAAAAGTAGTCGGTCGTCTTCTTCTTCGGCATGACCACGCGCACGATGCCGTGGATATCTGGCGGTTGGCCGTAGCAGCACGACCACAGCGACTCGACGAGCAGGAACTCTTTGATGTTCTGCACTTCGTCGATCGGCAGCATGAAACCCGTCATCAGCACCTTCTTACCGGACAGCTTCTTGACGCGCTTCGGCATGCCCTTGAGACCGTGTTCGTAGGGCCACGACGTCAGTTCATCGAACGGCAGAATCTTGTCGAGGCCAGTGATCTTGCCGGCCCTGATCTCCTGCTGCAGGCGCTTCTCGGCGCGCAGCATGTCCTCGGCACTCTTCATCGCGGCGATGTCGGCCGGATCGGTGCCAGTCGGAACCGGCTGATTCTCATCGGGGCGATCGATGCGAGGCTCTTCCTTACCGTTCGCCTTCGGATCCTTTTTGGGGTCCTTCTCGTTCTTGCCAGGCTTCGGATCCTGCTTCTTCGGATCTGGCTTCTTCGGATCTGGCTTCTTTACAGCCGGCTTCGGGTCCTGCTTCTTGGCCGCGGGCTTCGGATCTTGAACGCTGCACTTGTCAGCCGTGATCTGGGCCTCTGCGCCGATGCCAGCGCTAACACCCATACCCCACTGGAACTCAGTCTCGGCTGATGCAGGCGACTGACAGGTCAGCAGGCTGGAAAATGCGATCGTTGCGAGCAGCGTCTTCATAGTCATTTGGACCGGATCAGGGGTCGGAAGGGCCATCGTATACGACGATTAGCCGAATCGAACCAATCCCACCAAGATTTCCATCGGCCCCCGCCCGCAGAACGGTCCTAGAGGCCGTTCTTATAGGCACCTAGGCAAGATCGCGCCGGTCGAACTGAGCGCCGGCCCGGTTGCGATTGGGCCAAGCAAACAAGGAGCCATATGCGGCAACCAGATCCGTGTGATCGCCGAGGGCCAACGCGTGGCCGGCCGCTTGCGTCGCAGCCAACCAAGCACGCGATCAGTAGTTCTGCGCCAAATTGTCGGCGACCTGCGTCATCGAACCCTTCACTGCCGGCGCCAGCCCAGCGATCGCACCGATGCCGGAAACCCCGAGCACGAGCCAAAGCTCCCACACCTTGAATAGTGTCCAGTCGAGGT
>CALCZA010000230.1 GCA_937906475.1 uncultured bacterium | reverse complement strand
TGTTGCCTAGTTTGGTCGGCGGTATGCAAGGCTCGTGCTCGGCAAGATAGGCTAAGAGACATAGGAGAAACAAACAGCGGCTCGGACCACCCGAACCCCACTCAGCCAGTCCTCGCTGACAGGCTGATTGCGACTCTGATCCGAGCCACCGGTCTGCGAACTCGGCGCAAGCCAGCGATCACTCATTGGTCATCGGCGAGTTCGAAGCGACCAATTCCGTGTCAAATGGGCTCGGCGCACTTTTCGGACACTGCGAGGCTCGACCCAATTTCCGGATACTGCGGTCCTACTACCTGACGGTCACCTCACCCTGCCACGGAGTTTCGCCTTGCGGAACTAGGCACGCCCCGATGACGGCCCCTTTATCATTGTAGAACGACAGCTTATGGCTGCCACCCGTGGCCCAGAACGACACCCTGTTACCATATACAACTGTCCTCTGTTGGGCGACCTCGTCTTCGATCACCCACGAACTTGGGAGTTCCGACGACCGCAGAGTGATCGTAACCTGGCGGGGTCGATCAGACTCAATCCGAAGCCGCGTTATCCCTGGAGCAACAATCACTCTATCCGGGGTTCCCTTGAACACATGACTCAAAGAGTGCCGCTCCTTCATATGGCGTAGTTGTATCAGATAATTACCGTGCCTAAGCACAAACGTGGCGATCCCAGCCGTATCTACGGGCTTGTAGCCTGCACCGTTTCCCGGGGCAGCCTTCCAGAGTGTGCCAGGCACAACCTGGGCGGGTTTCGAGTCCAGCGCCCGCACGTCCACCATTATATCGCGGATTGGCTGACCTCTACTGTCAACAACCTCGACTGCAACCCTTTCGACCGAAGGAAACTCGATATCGACCAAATCGTCTTGAGTCCCGTGACTTCCAATGAGAATAACGCTTGCCTGCGACTGCGACTCAATTTCGACTGCACACTCTTTAGTCGGAAGTTCAAGGTGGACTGTCGGCCCGTCGAAATGAAACATTCCAGAGGCGTGCTCTCCTGGCCGGTCCTCCGCAGAGAACCCATACAACCGCCTCACCTTACGCGGCGCACCATTGCTTGCGACAACGGCCACATGCCTGATGTCTGAAGTAGGCCGAACAATCTCGACATGCTGCCGCCAGTTATCGTGTTCGACAACCATAGTTTCGCGCCACACGCGCCCATCCTCATGCCTGCATTCGACACTCACAGGGAATTTACCAGGCAACGTAGCCGTGAACGCCACCCCATTTTGAGTAACATCGAGTTGCTGCAGTGGGACACTCACCTGCCCCCGCTCCGGCGAAGGCTCCGAACGAATGAACCACCGCAAACGATTTCCCGATACTCCAGAAGGGGAGACTATAAAGTGCCCCTCGACAGAATGCGGAATTTGCACCTCACGCTCACCCGAAACATGTCCGGTGAAGCTTGGCCAAGTTATGCGTGATGGAAAGCAGGCTTTGCTAAACTCGATACTTGCAGCATTTGTCACCCATTCCGAAATTAATATCACCCCGAAGTCGTCGGTACTACCGATATCAATCGGCTGGCTTCCGGCGCCCGCCCTCCGTGCTACCAACCTAACGCCCGCCATAGGCTGCCTCGCATAATCGTGACAGACCAAGCGAAAGGGTAGCGAGCCATCTTCCTGGAGGACTACGCGAGTTTCCGATTCATGTTCGTCCCAGGCGGGCCATATTTTACTAGGAAGGTATCCTGGCTTGGATATCGTAATGTAGTCACTGCTACCGCGTGGACATTCCAATGACACCATCCCGTTGGAATCAGTCCGCCCCGTGATGCCCTGCTTATTCTTCGACGCGCCTTCCAATCCAATATGAACAAGAGCGTCAGCCACTGCGGCCCCACTTCCGGTCTGCACCTTAACAATAATGGTGCCCTTAGCTGCAACCCACATCCGTGAGGTTTCAGACTCGACTGCCTCACATTTGAGCCACAAAGGCCAGTACGGATCGCCCAGACGAGCCACGGTCCAAGAACCTGCTTGCACGTCGATTCTCCCCCGCTCGTCAGTCTCTCCATCAATGGATTTGCCGCCATCACTCTCTAGGAGAACAGCTAATCCGGGTACTGGCTGAGAATTGTAGAGGTCAACAACTTCAATACTAGCGCTTGATTGTCTAGTGCTGCCGGGAGCCGCCTCTCTCTGAGGTTTACTACTCGAATCCGGATCCGATGGAGCCAGACTGCCAGTGGCGGTTGGCGTCGCCGGGCTTGCACCAATCGGCTCGGGGACACGATACTGTTGCCATTCAAGCATTATCGCTACAACGATAAGGACGAGAGCAACACAAGCGATAGCCCAACCAATCCTAGTGCGGTTCATCGCAATTTACTATACGCATGTCGCCCGCGCTGATCAAGAGTGAGCGCCGCGCGCTTCAGAAAGTTTCCCGCGATCGCAACTCACCTGAATTTCGCGCGAAGATCGTGAATGATGCCTTACCCCAACAGGCAAGCACATTTCAGGTATTTAGGTAACCGTATAGCTACCATTAACACCGTCAGAATTGCCGTCTGTAGGGTCCATAAGAGTTACGTTGTGGCCAGGCGGGACGGTGATAACAGGAATACCGCCCGGGGTCACGAGTATTGGGTCACCGACCTGCTTACCATCCGCATCGTTAATGATCACCTGGAAGTTGTCGTCGCTTGTCGCATCCCCGGAGCCAAGGGTCAGGTTGACCTGGTGGTCAACACTTCCCGTATTTGTGTAAAACGGGATCACCGTCCCGCTGTCGTCCGGGCAGCTAAACGAACCCTGCGCAAGGCATAGGGAAGCAGTGAAAAGAAATGTGAGAATTGCACGCATTGCTACTCCTTCGTGATAGATTTCCGATGCACCGCCCGGCGCTCACGCGCATCCAAAAGCGGCCGCATCACCACCGATACTATAGCAACACATGCGACTAGCGGCAAGCACACACATGACAAGGTGTGCAACGCACTGCACCGCGGCAGCGTCCAACTCGAGCAACAGTTGCTCGCCAGCATCACGGCCGTACGCCACATCCGTATCGCTCACGTCCGCATCCTCTGGCCACTTGCCCATCTGCCGCAGCTTGCGCCGCACACGAGAGGAAATGCGCGTGTGCAATTGACGCGCTGACTGTAGCGGTCGGCTACTGGTGAACGCTCACAACAAGACCGTGCTCATGCATTGATGCAAAGAATGCCTCGCGCCGGGCACCGACGTACGCAACCACGCCACTCACACCAGGATTCGACAGAAAACACAACTGCCAACTTGCACCAGCCAGTATGCGCAACGAACTCGCGCTCAAGTCTGCTGGAAGAAGGACCACGACTTGGTCGCACTTGGCGCGCTGTGTCCAGTCTACTGCCCGAGCCAGCCAATCGGCCGGGTCGACCGCAGCGGAGATCAGCACGATGCCGGACACACTTCTCTCCGACCAGGTTGAAAAGGTATAGCGGCGGCGACAAGCAACCTTTGCTTCACCTATGCAAACATCGATGTCGCCAAGGCATCTTCGGATGGCATCGAGAACACCGGGAGCGACGGTGATTTCGCCAACGGTGCTCGTCTTTCGCGATTTGCGGCCGACCTTCTGACGAGCTCCGGGCTGAGCAAACTTGATAGCACCCGCTTCCGAAGGCGTCCGAGAGCGGCTCCGCGTTGTCTCTAGGTATTGCTGGAAGACGGACTCCTCGATCTCCGCGATCCACCGGCAACGCTTCGCAGCGGAGGGATTCAGGTTCTTGGGGAGGCCGCCAGGCAGCAAGATGTCATCATGACATCTTGATCGATCTCCTCCCCACGAAACAGTTTGCATCAGAATGGCCCCCAGTTTGCGTTTCACACGGAGGTGCCATTCAGCGATGCCAAACAGTTCCTTCTTTATGAGGTTCTGGCGCTTTGCAATCTCGACTAGCGCGGCTGTGGCTTTTGCCAGAGCGGCAAGAGAGTCGCCATCGTCCGCCTTCGCCAGCATCAACTCCATCTCGCTGGTAGTCGGCACAATGACCCGACTGCTCTCGCGCGGTGCCGCATGGACGGGAATCAGGCCCTCCCCATGATCACTGCCGGCCCCACCGGCCAAGTGACCTGACATCTGCGGCAAGCCTCCTGAGGGCTCCTGTGGCGACGCATCGAGCAGTCGATCCGATTCTTCTTCTAGTCCTTCTTCCATGCCTTCCTCATCTTGGATGTATCCCGACATCCCATGTAGATATAGACCTTAAATGCAGAACGGGTGGAAGGGTCGAATCCCGAGTAACGATACCTTTGCGTTACATTGTACCCGGTGTTGCCAGACTCCTACGGTGCGGCAGCAATGGTGGTCGCGTGGTGCAGTGAGACTCGGGTCACCGCCGCAAACCTGAGCAGGTGCGCCAACTGTGCGTGGCAAAGAGCCTACACTTGGCCGAACGACCGCGTCGGGCCCTGAACAGGCTAGCGGTGCTGGTAATGATGGCGAGTCGTCCGGCGTCGGCAAGGCGCGCGACACCGCCGCTGGCCGCTACGACAACGCGGACGCGATCACGGCCTGGATCTGCTCCAGTGCCCGGCGCATCTTGATCCGATCCTTCTCGCCACTCTGGACTGCTGCCAGGATGTCACCGAGACCACTGAGCCCACCAGCACTTGCCATAGTCCTCGACGCAGCCTTGGCTGGCTTTGGTGCCGCCTTCGCTGGGACACCGCCGGTTTCGCGGGCCTTCACGTTGTAGACCAGTGCCGGCGCACACTCGAGCTGCTTGGCGATGTCCATCGGCTTCATGCCGGACGGGCATAGGGCATTCAAACAGCGGCTCGGACCACCCGAACCCCACTCAGCCACAA
>CALCZA010000229.1 GCA_937906475.1 uncultured bacterium | reverse complement strand
CGATTCCAGGTCGGCAACCAATCTGTGGCGAGGAGCTAGGCCGTCAGGCCGAACGCCCACAGCACGTAACGTTGCCCACGTGTAGTAGCGAAGGCCACCCCGACGCCGCTTGCCGGAGTTGGCACCGGCGAGGGCGCCGCCTGGTGGTGATCAGGGGTGGCTTGGGGCGTGAAGGGTTGAGCAGGCGGCGGCGTTGGGGTCGCTGCGTGCCAGCGGTCTGGCTGGTGGGCGGGATTCCGGGCTGAATGCCTGGGTTGGAGGGGGGGGGGTAGCTCATGGGATGACGGCTGGCTGAAGGGGGGGGAGACTCGGTTGGTTGGGTTCGGGTGGTCCGGTCTGCACTTTGAACCGCCTACACCCATACTAGGTCGCAATTAAAAGAAGATCCTTAAGCCCAGTCAGTTGATGAACTTGTAGCCATATCTGGCAAGATTATCCTACTTAGTGCGTAGCAGTGGTTGCAATTCCGTATGGTGATGGCGTATGTATTGTGCTTCTCAATACCCCCAATCCTCGGAACTAATTCATGATGCTCGCCAAAGCTCTTATTGCTGCCGGACTGACGGCACTCACCCTAGCTACCGGTGCAGTCGCACAGGCACAACCAAACGTCGTGCTTTTCGGAAGCTACGACGAAGTCACTGGTGTTGTCACGCCAGGCGCCCTCTTGCAGCCAAAGGTTCCCGAAGAGTTCTTCGCGACCGAAGGTCCAATCTGGAACCTCGACGTTCCGAATCGCGGCATCGCAGTAACCGGTAAAGTCATCACGATCCCTTACACGGTTAACGGCACAGAGTTGTTCATCTTCGGCTCATCGGTTCTCGGCCAAGATGGCGAAGCCCGAACCGGCATTGGTGCATTCAACTTCGCATCGTTGGCGGACAGCAACGCAACCATGCCGACCCCGCCATCACAATCGAATGGCTTTTTCGCCGGCAGTATCATCGGCACGGACCCCGCTGCCGTGCACGAGAGTGGGTTCAGCCCAATGGGTCCTCGCCGCCTCGGCCCAACTCGCTCGATCTACAGCACCTCCGAAGGTCGCCGCGTAGACCTTGGCGCGATCGCCACGATGGGTCTAGAGCGCAATGCATCGGCACAAGCCACCATCGAGCAAAACTACTTCGACATAGTCACAAAGGTCATGTCGAACCCGGCTATCTCAAGCGCTCTGCCGGCTGACTTCCTCGAGCGTGCAGGCATCCGTGCTCTCGGCAACGTCTACCCAACGACGGCTGGCGGCACACTGAAGTCCGCAGGCCACGTCTATGTCGACAATCTTGGCAACGAATACTTCATTCCAGACGAAGAAGTCGTCATCGAGCTCTCCGAAAACGTTGTTAGCGGCACCGTGCTCGCAAAGGCTGTCGGTGACGAGGCTACCGGCACACCAGACGCCTTCGTCATCAACGAGTGCTTGGTCATCTTCAACCAGGACCCGCGCTTCGGTGCAGACGCCCTGGGGGCCTCCGAAGCTCCGATCCCGCGCGGTCTGTTAATGCAGCAACTCGATGCTAACCCGGCTGGTGGCGGAACCGCCTGCGACACGATCGGCCACTTTGTCGGCGAGCACGTCTTGTTTGTTCAGGAAGTCCTTTCCGAGTTCATTGACCCCAACTCTCCGATCCAGATCACCGCAGATCGCTTCCGCCTGCGCCTCAACAAGGGTGAGATCCGCTTCCGTGGCGGCGTCGACAAGCCAGCCGGCCACACCTTCCAGGTTCTCCTGAGCGCGACTGAAGGTGGTCTGCCAATCGCATCGTTTAACCTGGTGGTTCAGCCTGACCCGATCCTCGGCGGTGCTCGTTACAGCTTCCGTGAGCGCAACGTCCCGCTGCAAAACGTCTTCTGGGTCAGGTTGCAAGCAACCGACGTGACCACCGGCGTAGTTGCCCAGTCTTCGATCGCGGACTATGACGTCACGTCTTTCCGCCAGTAGTAATCAGCCGATCTAAATCGCAGGCGCCGATCTCGGCGCCTGCGGTATGCATCATACGCCGGTCGCGACCCGCAGGGTCACGATGCGGCGTTCCTTCATGTTCACTTAGTTCTTAATTATGCCGGTGGCGAACCGTGGTCCGCATATGCCCATGATCGCCTCACCGACGATTGCTGCGAGTTGCGCAACGCCTCTATCCAACAGGCATATTGCGATGCTAGATCGCAACCGCGAGCCAAGGGCCGTCCAAATCAATGCATTCACCTTCCCCAAAGCAACTGACCGACGACACTCGGAAACCAGAGCCTGCTTTGGGTTGGAGTAAGCAACCAATGGCAAAATCACTACCAGCCTACTTTGCGGCTTTGCTAGTCGCCGCGGCGTCCTGCGGTAGTGAAGTCGCGTTACCATCGGCAATTCCGGATGCGTCCCCCACGGCAAAGACAGCGACCGCTCAACCAGTCGCAGCACCGACCGGCGCTCAAACATCAACGAACGCAGCGGAAAGCATGCGCAATGTCGTGCTGCCTGGCTCGATGGTTTCACCAGTCAGCTCGCCTAACAGCAACAATCTCGATTGGGACGAAAGTGATCTCGATTGGGACGAAAGTGATCTCGATTGGGAAGACATCGACTTCTTAGAAGAAACCGCAGCCGCATTCTCCAAAGACCGCAGCCTGCGCTCACTGGCACGTCGCCTGCGCCGCACTAACCGCTCAACCCGCTCGAGAATTGACCAGTCGTCATTAAAGCTATCGGCCGCCAAACGAATAAGCCGAACCAGAGCAGCGGCATTGTCAAAGAGATCGCGCGAAAAGCTGCGCAAGAAGCGGTAGAGATTTCGGGCTGCAACAGCCACAAGACCGCAACCGCTGCTGCCATGGTGCCTCTGTACGGCTGCCACGCTCCGGCAGATGGGGAATTGGCCGGAGGATGCGGACGCAAGCGATGCGGATGTGTCGTGCGGCCACGATGTTGGCGAGCAACTGCTGCTCGAGTTGAATGCGGCGGCGGTGCAAGGTGTGGCGCTATCAGGCGAACGCGCTGGCCAGCGTGATGGTCGCGTGGGTGGTGGCACACGCAATGAGCCATTTGTGAAAGGGCCGTTGTGCGCGGACTTCGACGGCTTCTCGTTGCACGGTGCGGTGCGGGGCGCTGCTGGTGATCGCAAGCGGCTCGAGCATTTCTCTAGGTATGCAGGGCGACCGGCGATCGCGGAGAGTCGCCTGTCGATGCTGCCTGATGGTCGTGTTGCGTACTCGCTAAAGAAGACCTGGCGCGACGGCACGTAGCTAACCCGCCCATCCGAAATTCGCTGAATCGCCCGTGGCACCGCAAATGCAA
>CALCZA010000228.1 GCA_937906475.1 uncultured bacterium | reverse complement strand
CTCCGGCAGTAGAAGCACCACGAGATGAGTCGCAAGCCGGGGACACCCCTGGCGATGCCGGCACAGCCAGCAACCCGAACTAACCGTTCGAGCCAAAGCTGCCGCAAGCACTCATCACGAGATTGAACTTACAAACCCACCACGCACGCAAGAGCACAGAACCAATCAGCTTGGGCCATCCGTTTTTGAACGGCCAGGACTGAGGAGCAAACGCGATTTGAAAAAGGTACGAGTCTTCGAACTGGCTAAAGAATTCAGGATGAAGGGTCCTGAGATGGCGAAGCTCTTGCGTGATATTGGCTTTGAGAAAGTCAAGACGCACATGACCGCTCTCGACGACGCCGACATGATGATGGTCGAAGCGCGTCTCTCCGCTCAGGGTCTGCGGCGTAAGCCCGTTGAAACCACTAGTGGCGATGCCGACGGTCTGCCCAAGAAGAAGCGGTCGCTGAGCGCGGCCGCTGAAGAAGACGACGGCTTGCCCGCCAAGAAAGCTCTGCCGAAGAAGGGAGCCGCCAAGAAGGCCCTTCCGACTCCCAAGCGACGCCTTCCCAGTGCGCCGACTCTCGACGAACCGGGAACTCCGACGCTGCAGCCACGCAAGTCGCTTGAAACTGCGGCGGCCGAACCGGTCGCAGATAGTCCTGTTGCCGCCCCAGCAAAGGTCCCGATCGGCGAAGCAGCCGCTGCGGAAGCCGCACCAGCGAAGAAGCCAGAGGTAGCTGAAGCTCCTGCGGCAGACGCTCCCGTTGCAAAGGCCCCGGCCAAAGTCGCTGCTGCAGCCGAAGTCGCTGCTCCAGCCGAAGTCGCTGCTCCAGCCGAAGTCGCTGCTCCAGCCGAAGTCGCTACTCCGGCCGCAGTCGCTGCTCCAGCCGAAGTCGCTCCGGCCGAAGTCGCTCCGGCCGAAGTCGCTCCGGCCGGACAGGCTCCGGCCGCTCAGGCTGCAGCAGTGCCAGCACCGGCAGTGCCAGCACCGGCAGCCGGCAACGCAGGCACCCAGGTTGAGCGGGCACCAGCCGCCAAGCGGGGCCCCACGATGATGCCGATCACGAGGCTGCCGGTGCAGCCTGCGGCTCCGGCTGGCGACAAGTCAGCTTCCGCCAAGGGAGCTTCCGCCAAGGGAACGGTTCGTAAGCTGCTCGTGCCGCAGAAGAAAGCGACCGTGCTCGGCCGCATCGAACTGCCGCAAGAGACGATTCGGGACGCGACCCGCCGTTCGGCCCCCGCCGCGCCGCGCGACCTTCGCCGTGCTGCCCTGCAGAAAATGCAGCAGCGTGGCAGCATGCGTCAGATGGGCCCCGGCAACCGCCGTGGTCCCGCCTCACGTGGTGGCCGCGATTCCCGTGGTGGTCCGTCACGTAAGGGCCGTATCTCGACGCCGATCGATCCGACGAAGCTGATCGAAGTCCAAGAGCCCGTGTCGATGAAGGCTCTGTCCGAAGGAATCGGCATCAAGGTCAATGAACTGATCGCGACGTTCGCGTTCCGTCTCAAAATCGGCGGCAAGAACATCAACTCGATGTTGACCAACGATGAGGTCGAACTCATCGCGATGGAACTCGAGCGGAACATCAAGATCGTCGACGCCAAGGTTGCCATGGACGAGCTGATCGAACAGCTCGTCGAAGAAAGCGAAGGCCAGGCAACGGCGGAACGCGCTCCGGTCGTGACTTTCATGGGCCACGTCGACCACGGTAAGACGTCGTTGATGGACGCGCTGCGCTCCAGTGACATCGCGGGCCACGAAGCCGGCGGTATCACCCAACACATCGGTGCCTACAAGGTCGTCAACGAAGACGGCCTCGCCATCGTCGTGCTCGACACGCCCGGCCACGCCGCGTTTACCGCCATGCGGGCACGCGGTGCCGAGCTGACCGATGTGGTTGTGCTCGTCGTCGCTGCCGACGACGGCGTCATGCCGCAAACGGAAGAGGCGATCAGCCACGCCAAGGCAGCCAACTGCCCGATCGTGGTTGCGATCACCAAGTGCGACTTGCCGCAAGCGAACCCGATGCAGGTCAAGCAGCAGTTGATGGTCAAGGGCCTGCAGTCCGAAGACTTCGGCGGCGAGATCGGCATGATCGAATGCTCCTCCAAGACTCGTCAAGGTCTGCCGGAGTTGGTCGAACGCGTGCACCTCGAAGCAGAACTTCTCGACCTCAACGCCCGTCCGGATGCTCCGGCTAAGGGAATCGTCGTCGAAGCCAAGCAATCAGCCGAGCAGGGCATCGTTGTGACCTTGCTGGTCACCGACGGCACGCTGCGCCTCAAGGACCAGGTTGTCTGTGGCGAAAGCTTCTCGCGCATCCGCGCGATGATCGACGACCACGGCAAGAACCTGACCGAAGCGGGACCAGCGACGCCGATCACGATGTTCGGCATCGACCGTATACCGAGTCCGGGCGACAAACTGTTCGTCGTCGAGAACGCCAAGAAGGCCAAGGAAGTCGTCGAAGAACGCCAACGCCGCGTGCGCGAACTGTCGCGCGCCGAACGTTCGGCCGTCACGCTCGAAACCCTTTCGGCCAAGCTCGCTGAGCGCAGCCTTAAGGAGGTCAAGCTGATCCTCAAGGCCGACGCCATGGGTTCACTCGAACCGGTGCGCAAGTGCCTCGACGAACTCGCCACCAGCGAAGTCCGCGTCAACATTGTTCACTCCGGCCTCGGCGGGATCAACAAGGCCGACGTCGACCTCGCAGCGACTTCCGGCGCCGTCATCGTCGGTTTCAACACGGTTGCGGACGCCAACGTGCGTGCGCTAGCGGATAACCAAGGCGTCGACATTCGCTACTACGCGATCATCTACGAACTGCTCGATCAGGTCAGGGACGCCATGGAAGGCGTGCTCGCGCCTCAAGAAGTGCAATCGGTCATCGGCCACGCCGAAGTCCGCGCGACCTTCAAGTCCTCGAAGTTCGGCATCATCGCTGGCTGTCGCGTCATCGATGGCGTCGCTCGACGCGGCTCAATCGTGCGCCTGTCTCGCGGCGGCAAGGTCATCTACAACGGCAAGCTGGCGAGCCTTCGTCGCGAAACCGAAGACGCGAAGGAAGTCAAAACCGGCTTCGAGTGCGGCATGACCCTAGACGGCTTCCAAGACCTGCGGGAAGACGACAATCTCGAGTTCGTGCAGATCGACCTTATCAAGCGCAAGCTGGGCGACCCGAAGTGATCGCGTCGTTTGCCGCGACCACAATGGGTCGCGGCTACGGCGTAGCACCGACGACCGCCAGAGCCGTGCAGCCACGCACCATGCTCTACATCGGAGTACTGCAATTCACCCTGGAGATCCCCTACGCGGTATCTCTCAAGGAAAAGCGCTCAGTCATCAAGAGCCTGAAGGATCGGCTACGGCGCTCCTTCAATGTCTCGATCTCTGAGTTCGCAGACCAAGACGCCGCGACCTACGCGACCCTTGGCGCCGTTGTTGCGGGTAGCGACAACAAGCACGTGAACTCGTCCATGGACCATTTAATCAACGAACTGCGCGACTGGCGCGATGGTTCGATGATCGACTATCGGCTCGAGATTCTCTCGCCTGAGTGAGTGGTTCGCCTGAGCTAGAAGGTCCTGAGTAAACAGAGCAATGAACGAACGTCGGTTAGCACGCCTCAAGCAGCAGATTAAGCAGCGCCTCGCTGAGGTGCTTCATCGTGACCTTGCCGATCCAAAACTTGGCATGGTCACAATCACGCGCGTCGAACTCGACACCGAGTTCTCCCACTGCAAGGCCTACTGGTCGGTGCTAGCCGGTTCCGACCAAGAAGAGAAGGCCAAGCGCGACAGCGCCGCAGTACTGGGTCGCGCGCGCGGCTTCTGCCAGCGTGAGATGGCTAGGGTGCTGCATACGCGATCGGTCCCCCACCTTGAGTTCCTGTTCGATGAAGGCATCGGCGCAGCAATCCGCATGAACAAGCTGCTGCATGAACTCAACCCGCAGGACAAGAATGCGGACGAGGGCGCACCGGCAGCTGACGCACCCGCAGCTGACGCACCGGCAGCTGACGCACCCGTAACTGAGCGGGCCTCGGACGGCGAGAAAGACGGCGACCAGCCGTCGACGGACTAGCATCCAACCATCGCGGCGCCCGCCAGGGTCGCGACCGATCTCCACCTGCGCGGCCGCAACCTGGTGTTTCCAGCCCGAGCCATCGCCATACGCGCAATTGAGAAGCTTTTTGGATTAGCGTGCGTAGACACGTCACCATGAGAGCCTCCCTCCTCCTCGTCATCTATTCCTGCCTGCTGCCAGCCACGCTGTGCGCTCAGGACACTAAGGCCTCAATCGATCCTGCGATCGCCGCCAAAGTCGCGCTCAAGAAGCGACTCACGCGCGCGTTAACCAAGACGGCCAAGACCGCAGACACTGGCTTCACCATCAAGTGGGGACCAGACAAGAAGGCCAAGGCGAACAACCCGTTCGCCGCGATGATGAACCAAGCCGCGTCTGGGGACGTCACCGGCTCGTGGCACGAAGGCCGCACCCATGTGCACTTCGGCAGCGATGAGATGGACGAACTACTGCTCGCCGGCGGCAGCATGATTGCCCGCGATGAGGACCGTGATTGGTGCCGGCGCAGCGGTCACTTCGCCGACGGCAACCGAATCACGTTCGTGCCGAATGCCCAAGCGCTACTTCAGCAACTCGCGTCATGGCCACTCGCAGTCACCCGCCGCGAAGCCGGCGCCTACAGGGACCGACCCGTCGAGATCGTCTCGGTCACTCTCAACGCGGAGCAAGTCGGCGAATTGATCTGGTCCGGTTGCCTGCCACAGTCCCTATCGCAAGGCAACTTCGCCCAAGCCATCAACATCGTCATTGGTGGCAACGCCGGACGTCAAGCCGCGACGCCGCCAAACACAACGATTGACCTCGCGGTCTCGCTCGACCCAGGCACGAACCTCGTGCACCAGATCCGCGTGCGAGCGTGGACCAAAAGCGACCAGAACGGTGGCGCCTTTGCGTTCCCCGTAGGCGGCATCGCCATCGGTCGCGTCGAAGAAGAAGAGGAGGAGGAGGAAGAAGAAGAAGAAGAAGCCGATGACAACAAGCCGCTCGAATACGTGAAGGGCCTACCGAAGCGCTCGAGAAGCAAAACCTCGGTCGCCAACTTCACGCTGCAACTCGAGAACCACGGGCGACAGGCCAAAACTGAGTTGACCGCACGCCAAAAGATCCTGCTGCGCTAACGCATCCCCCCCCCAATAAAGGGCTGCGATGAGCACCTGGCGACCATGGTCACTACTGGCCCTTCTGGCAACCACCATTGCCGCGCAACAAGAGCGGCCGCATCAGCCCAAACCGTCGCCGGCACAAACCAAGGTCATCGCGCGCATGCGGGCCGACATGACTGCGGCGAGCAAACGACTCACGAAGACGCCTCCCGCCTACAAAGGCACACTGAGCGTTGCGCCCTTCAGCAAGGACAACGCCATGGTGCCGATGGATCTCGACTTCACCGGAGCGACGGACGGCCGATTCCGAACAACGAGCAACCACGCTCGCGCCCACCAACTGCTGCGATTGAATAAAAAGGGTGAGCCAATCGCCGCGACCGAGAAACCGGGCAAGCCAAAGAAGCGCGCGCCATAGCGATCGCCATCGGCGTGCTGCGTGGCCCCCCTGGCGAGCATCCCGCTACTGCAAACGCAGCAGCGGCGCGTCATCACTACGATTGACGAAGTGACCGGCAATCGCGTGACTCGACACACCAGCATCGCGCAATCGATCTGACAACTTCTGGGCCTGCTCCTCAGGCACGGCGATCAACAGACCACCGGACGTTTCCGCATCGAACACCAAGTCGGCCAACGCCGCATCGACGCTGCTCTCGATCTGCACCCGACCACCGAAGTGCTGCTTGCCGCGCACACAGCCACCGGACAATGAGCCGGAGCGAACCAGTTCGAGTGCCCCGTCCATCAACGGCAAGTGCGCCGTATCGACTTCGATCTGCAAACCTGTGTCCTGGGCCATCTCACACGAATGGCCGGCGAAGCCAAAGCCGGTGATGTCGGTGGCCGCGTGCACGTCAAACTCAGTGGCAATCTCGCTGGCCTGCTTATTGAGCGTCGCCATAATGCGCATGGCAGACTCAGTCATCGCCGAACTCGCGCCGCCGTCCTCAAGTTTGTCCTTCTTCATTGCCGTCGACACGGCTCCCATGCCAAGCGGCTTGGTTATCAGCAACGCGTCGCCTTGCTTGGCGCCAGCGTTTCGCCAGAAGCGCTGCGGGTGCACGATGCCGGTCACCGACAAGCCGTATTTGACTTCGCTGTCGACGACCGAGTGGCCGCCGCACAAGACGGCGCCAGCCTCTTCGATCTTGTCGAGACCTCCGGCCATGACTTCGCCGAGGATCGCGATATCGAGTTCGCGCGGCCAGCCAACGATGTTCATCGCGGTCAGCGGCTTGCCGCCCATCGCGTAGACATCTGACAGCGAGTTGGCCGCAGCAATGCGACCGAACCAACGCGGGTCGTCAACGATCGGTGGGAAGAAGTCTAGGGTCTGAACAAGCGCGCGTTCGTCGTCGAGACGCATGACTCCCGCATCTTCAAAGCCGGCATGACCAGCAAGCAGATCGGGGTTCGGAGTCGCTTTTAGAAGGTGGAGAACCTGCCCGAGGCTTCCTGGTGGCAGCTTCGCTGCTCAACCAGAACTCGATGCGTAGCGGGTCAGTCGAACGTTGGTGGATTCAGCCATAGTAGGTCAACCGAGAGTAAACCCGCGGCGCGACAGTTGCTCGCGCCACCGGGAACCAGAGCCGCACTAATCGCTCAAGGCTTGACGAACCGCAAGGGCTACCACGTCAAGATTCTCGAGCAACAAGGTGCGCGCATCGAGTAGCACTCGGCCTTCGGAGACGCGCGCAAACACGCTGACCGGCCTCGCCGCGCGCAAGCGGCTACAGTGCGCGTCACCACCCGGGATCGCCGTAGCGAAGCTCTGCAACGGCTTGGCGGGATTCGCTCCCGAACCGGCGAACGACTCACTCTTGACGACCTCGGCATCCAGATCACGCAGCAACGCCGCCAGCGCGCCGGCACGGTTCTCAAGATCAGCCTGCGAAACTGACAGCATGCGCAGCGTCGGCACGCCGGCCAGCGGATTGCCATCGCGGTAGAGCAACAGCGTCGCCTCCAACGCGGCCATGATCAGCTTATCGCAACGCATAGCGCGATACAGCGGATGCGCGCGGCAGCGAGCGATCATGTCGGCATCGCCAACCAAGATGCCGGACTGCGGACCACCCAGCAACTTATCGCCGCTGAAGCACGTTACATCGGCACCCTGCTCGAGACTGTCAGCCACGCGTGGCTCGTTGACGAGTCCCGGCAGCGGTTCGTTCAACAAGAGGCCTGAACCCAAGTCATCGAGCACCAACAGGCCTCGCTCCTTGGCGAGCGCACTGAGTTCGGCCACCGACGGCGTGCCAGCGAAGCCTTCGATACGGAAGTTGCTCGGATGCACCTTCAAGTATGCCGACGTCTGGTCGTTCGACGCGTGCTCGAAGTCGCCAACGTGCGTCTTGTTAGTCGCACCGACCTCCACCATCTTGCAGCCAGAGCGACGCATAACATCGGGAATGCGGAAGCCGCCACCGATCTCGACCAGTTCGCCGCGAGAAATCACGACCTCGGTCTCGGCAGTCAACGCCGCCAGCATCAACATCGTCGCGGCCGCGTTATTGTTTACGACCAAGGCACCACCGGCACCGGTCAGGTCTTGCAGTAACGCCGCCACCGCCACTTCGCGCTGGTCGCGCTGGCCGCTAACCGGATCAACTTCAACAATGGCATAGCCCGCCGCTTGGGTCATGGCTTCGATCGCCGACGAGGCCAGCGGCGCGCGACCGATCCCGGTGTGGAGCACAATCCCGGTAGCGTTGTAGACCCGTTCGTGCCGCCGGCGAGAAGCCGCCTCGCAGCGGCCCCGCACGGTCGCCACAAGCGCATCCCCGACGCATCGCTGCTCCATGGCAACTGCGTCAATCGAGCCGTCGAGCGCCCCCTGTCGCAGTTCGCCGACCAGGCCGCGAACGACACGAGTCAATACGGAGCGCGACAACGATTGAAAATCGTCGTGACGAAGTAAATGGTCCACCGAGGGCAAAAGCCTCAGTGCGGAAGAACGGTCGGCGTCTGTTCTGGGCATCACGGGATCGCTCGTTACCATACCCCACCTCCCATGCTTCGCGCTGCACTTGAGACGCCAAGACCCGATCCTCGCGAAACCGCGCTGGCAAGGTCACTTGGTTTGCCGGACCTTTGCGTGCGCGTGCTACTGGCCCGTGGCATCGACACGCCTGAACTTGCCAAAGCCTTCCTGCGGCCCGATCTCGGCAGCCTGCACGACCCGTTCAAGTTCAAGGATATGCAGAAGGCCGTGGAGCGGGTCCAGGTCTCTCTGCGGAATGGCGACCCCATCCTGATCCACGGCGACTACGACGTGGACGGAATTAGCGGCACAGTTTTGCTGCACAAATTCCTGAAACTGCTGCACTGCGACAGCAAGCCATACATCCCGGCACGCAAGGACGGCTATTCGTTCTCCACCGCGAGCGTCAAGGCGATCAAGGACGGCGGTTTTCCGCTAGTCATCTCGGTCGACAATGGCACCAACGCGATTAAGCCAATCGCCGAACTCCAGAAGAGCGGCATCGACGTAATTATCACCGACCACCACGGCACCACGGAGAACGTCGCCGATGCGTACGCCGTGCTCAACCCGCGCCTGCCCGACGCCGGCTATCCCGATCGCAACCTCGCCGGCTGCGGCGTCGCGTTCACATTGGTAGCGGCGATCGCCGAGTCGCTGAGCGGCACGATGCGGCACAGTTCCGAGTTCTCCGATTTCCTGATCGATGCGATGGGATACATCGCCATGGGCACGGTCGCCGACGTGGCACCACTGAACGGCGAGAACCGCACCCTGGTGTTCCACGGCTTGCGCTCGTTGTCGTTGAGCCGCAATCCAGGCATCCGCGCGCTGATGGACGCAGCTGGCTTGCTGCATCGCGGCGCAGGCCCAGAAGACATCGCGTTCCGCATCGCACCACTGATCAACGCGGCCGGTCGCGTCGCCCACGCCAACGACGCCGTCGATCTACTATGTGCATCCAGCTACACCGACGCGCAAAAGGCCGCCAAGGTGCTAGAAGGCCACAACGAAGCGCGCCGTAAGGTCGAACGACAACTGCAAGACGAAGTGCAGCAACTGATCGCCGGTGGCACAGGACCCGCCGTCGTGCTCGGCCAAGACAACTGGCACCCTGGCGTGCTCGGCATCGTCGCCGCACGGATCGCGGAATCGACCGCGAAGCCGATCATGCTGCTCGCGTTCAACGGCGATATTGGGCGCGGTTCTGGCCGCTGCACGAACGGCATCAATCTGCGCGACGCGCTCGGCGAGTGCTCCGACCTACTGGAAGCTCACGGCGGCCACGCCGCAGCCGCGGGCATGGAGATCAAACGCGAGAACTTCCCAGCGTTCTGCGAACGCTTCGCCGCTGTCTGCAAGCGATTGGCACCCAAGGAACACCCCTACCGCGTCGACGGCATGGCCGAGTTCTCCGAACTCGAACCGCAAACGATTCGCCGCATGGAGTCGCTCGGACCGTTCGGCAACGGGCATCCGCGACCGCGCTTCGTCACCCACGGCGTCAAGATCATCGGTAACCCATTCGTCGACACGCGCGGCCAACACCTGCGTATCCGCGTCGCCAAAGGGCCCGACATCATGCCGGCTCGCGTAGTACGCGGCGCCGCCCACTTTGAAACCCTGCGCCAGAACAAGGGGCCATGGAGCATCGCCTACACCCCGCGGATCAGTTCGCGCAGTGAAGATGGGCCAGTGCAAATTGACATCCACGACATGGCTCCCGGTGCGGCCGTAAGAACCTCGCGCCGCGATAGTGGGCACACGAACGAACACCGCAATGGCCGATAGGAAAGCTGTGAACAGCGCGAATCAAACCGCTAAGCAATCGGCCGGTGGCAAAGGCCTCTGGGCCATGATCACCGGCATCCCCCGCCGCATGTACAACTGGGTGCTCGCCTGGGCCCCGACCCCGTATGCGGTGCCCGCACTGTTCTTCTTGGCCTTCGCCGAAAGCAGCTTCTTCCCGATACCGCCAGACGTGTTGCTGATCGCGATGTGCATTGGCACGGTCCAGAAAAGCTACCGGTTCGCGACCTGGTGTGCGATCGGCTCGATCGTCGGCGGCATGGCTGGCTACGGCATCGGTTACTACCTGTGGGATAACGATGGCGTGCGCAGCTTCTTCTACGATTACATCCCAGGCGTCAATCCGCACTCGGTCGAGTCGGTGCGCGAGCTCTACAGCAACTGGGACTTCTGGATCGTATTTGCCGCGGCATTCACACCGATTCCCTACAAGGTGATCACGATCTTGGCCGGGGTCTGTGCAATCAACTTCCCGATGTTCCTGATTGCGTCCGCGGTCGGCCGCTCGGCGCGCTTCTTCTTGGTCGCGTGGCTGTTCAAGCGCTACGGCCCGGGCATGAAGGAGTTCATCGAGAAGCGCTTCGCGCTGGTGACGACGGTGGGCACGATCGTGCTGATTGGCGGGTTCCTGCTGATCAAGGTGCTGCTGCCATCGCACGACGACAAGAACAGCGAGCCGACTACGCCGCCCGGCGTTACGCAACCTGGCGGCGAGTTACCCAATAACGGTAAATAACGAACCAGATCTGACCCCACACCTGACGCGATCCCGCTTCGGTGCGGAGCCGCCGCACGCTACAACGGTAGCATGGCGAAGCGGCTCTTCCTGATCGACGGTACGGCACTGGCCTACCGCAGTTTCTTCGCCTTCCAAGGCTCCGGTCGCTCTCCTCTGACAACCGAGGACGGCCACCCCACTGCCGCTACCTACGGGTTCTGCATGACGCTGCGGGCGCTGATCGAACGCGAGCAACCGGACGCGATGGCGATTTCGTTCGACGGACCGCGCGGCGACCTGCTGCGAACCAAGATCTACCCGGAGTACAAGTCAACGCGCACCAAGATGCCGGACGAGATGGCGGTGCAACTCGACGACATCCGCCAAGCCGTCGAAGGCTATGGGCTGCAGTCAATATCAGCCGAAGAACACGAAGCTGACGACGTGATCGGCACGCTCGCGGTGCGGGCGCGCGACGCCGGCATGGACGTGTTCATTGTCACCGGCGACAAGGACTTCCTGCAGATCGTCGACGACAAGATCAAGCTGTGGAACCTGCGCAGTTCGACCACCCAGCCAGAGATCTTTGACGCCGTAGCGTGCGAGGCCAAATGGGGCCTGCCACCAACAGCGATCGTCGACATGCTCGCGTTGATGGGCGACAGCTCGGATAACGTGCCGGGTGTGCCGAAAGTCGGCAAGAAGACGGCCGTCGATTTGCTGGTTCAGTTCGGCACGATGGACGGCATCTATGAGCACCTCGACGAGGTCAAGAAGCCGTCGATCAAGAAGTCACTCGACGAGAACCGCGAACTCGCCAAGCTGTCCAAGCAACTGGTGACGCTGCAGCTCGACTTGGACGTCGGCGTCGCCGTCGAAGACCTAGGCCCGGCGGTGCCGGACCCAGAGAAGCTGCTGCCGCTATTCCAACGCCTCGATTTCAAGAACCTGCTCGCAGATCTGGCCACCAAGGCGCCGCCACAGGACGACGTTGAACAGAAGTATTCGGTGATCACAGAGCTTGCCGACCTGCAGGCATTGATCGAACGGCTGCAGGCGTGTGAACAATTCTCCGTGACCGCCGAGACCACGGGCAAGACATTGCAGACTCGCCAGCTGGTCGGCATGGCGTTCGCCACCGCTCCGGGTGAAGCCGTCTACGTACCGCTCGGCGCCGCCAACCAGGAGCGCCTCGACATGTTGCGGCCCCTGCTGGAGGCCGAGACGCCGAAGAAGCAGGTCCACAACCTCAAGCGCTTGCTCGCCGCATTGCGCGCGCCTGGCATCAAGCTGGGCGGCATCGACCTCGACATCCTGCTGGCGAGCTACTGCACCGAACCCGGCCTGCGCTCGCATTCGCTCGATGACCTGGCGCTGAAGCACTTCGCCTTCAAGAAGACATCGGCCAAGGATCTGGTCGGCACCGGCAAAAAGCAGCGAACTTTCGCCGAAGTCGATCCCCAACTGGTCGGCAACTACGTCTGCGAAGAAGCTGACCTAGTGCTGCGGTTGCAGCCAGTGATGCAGGAGTTGCTCGAGCGCTACGGCACGATGACGCTGTATCGCGAGATGGAACTACCACTCGCGCCGATACTGCTCGATATGGAGTGGACCGGCATAGCGATCGACCGGGAGCAACTGGCCAAGCTGTCCCAAGAGATGGCGATTCGTATCGACAAACTACAAGCCCGTATTTTCGAACGCGCTGGCCACGAGTTCAACCTGGCATCGCCGCAACAACTCGGCGTGGTGTTGTTCGACGAACTGGAAGTGCACCTGCTCGCCAAGGTCAAGCCGAAGCGCACGCCAAAGGGCCAATACAAGACCGACCACGATGTGCTGGAGAAGCTCGCGGCCAAGCATGAGGTGCCACAGATGGTGCTGGAGTGGCGCCAACTATCGAAGCTCAAGAGCACCTACATCGACAGTCTACCGACGTTGGCGCAACCCGACAGCGGCCGCGTGCATACAACGTTCAATCAAGCAGTCGCCGCGACCGGTCGCCTAAGTAGCGAAGATCCCAACCTGCAGAACATTCCGATTCGCACCGAAGAAGGCCGCAAAGTACGCGCCGCGTTCGTTGCCAAGAAGAAGGGCTGGCAACTGATGTCGGCGGACTACTCTCAGATCGAACTTCGCATCCTGGCGCACCTATCGGAAGACAAGGCGCTAGTCGAATCGTTCAACCAAGGCGAAGACATCCACGCGCGCACCGCGGCACTGGTGCACGGGTTGCTGCCAACGATGGTCTCGCCGGAGTTGCGCAACCAAGCGAAGATCATCAACTACGGCCTGATGTATGGCATGGGCGCGTCGCGCCTCGCCAACGAAACAGGCATGCGGCCGCCCGAGGCCAAAAAGTTCATCAACAGCTACTTCCGGGCCCTACCGGGTGTGAAGGAATACCTCGACCGTTCGCTCGAGCGCGCCCGCACCGAGAAGGAAGTGCGCACGATGTTCAATCGCCGTCGACCGCTCGCCGACATCGACTCGACTAACGCCATGCAACGCATCGCTGCCGAGAACATGGCCGTCAACACGCCGATTCAGGGTGCCGCCGCCGACATCGTCAAACGCGCGATGCTGGCGGTGTATGCAGAACTGACCTCGCGGGGATTGCAGGCGAAGATGCTGCTGCAGGTTCACGATGAACTCGTGCTCGATGTGCCAGACGATGAACGCCTGGAAGTCGAACGCTTGGTGCGCGATGAGATGGTTGGCGCTGCGGACCTCAAGGTCCCGCTAGAAGTCAGCCTCGGTGCTGGCGCGAACTGGCTCGAAGCGCACTAGCCCCGACGCGCGGCTTTACGGGAGCGCACTCACAAACACTGTTTCTGCAGCCACGCGAGCATCACGTAGCCTTCGGCCGTGTGCCTCGGCCCAGGTAGCCCGGCGACTCTCCGGGCACTGCATTGCACCAAGCGCGTGCGGAAGAACTCGAACAGGATCGAACCCGCGTCGCGCGTAACTTCATCGATCCTGCTGTCGAGTTCGATACTAGTCAGGCCTTCGGTCGCCATGCGCTGCGCGAGGCGATCGAGTTCTTCGGATGACGTGCCGAACAAGAACTCGCGGAATGCCTGCAGTTCCACTTCGCCGTAGTCGCTTTCGGTGAACAAGTCGACGAACTCAGCATCGCCGCCCTTAGTCATCAACTGCATCAACTCGCTGCTACCAGCCAACGATCCACCGATCACCTGCACACGCTGCCGCGCTTCCCAAGTTGCCGCCAGGATCGGGAAGAAGTCGTGCACGCGCCAAGTGAGCCGATTGCCCCACAGATGAGCGAGGCTGCGCACGCCTTGAGCCCGCAAATCGCGCGCAACCGACGCGTCGGTAACGATGTCAGCGAGCACTTCTTCGACCAACCTCGTATGCACCGCACCGCGCAACCGGTGCGCCGCAGCTTCGCGCAGTTCAAACGCGTCTTCACAGCCAACCTGCTTGGCATCTTCGCCGGTCGGCAGACTGCCAGCGAGGTGCCACAACATGCGCAGAAAATTGATCTGCGCCATATTCATCGTGCGACCGACCAGCGCTTGGGTCGGCGCACGGAACGGGAACGTGGCTTGGTCGGTCACCACCATCGTGTCGACCAGCGTTTCGAGGCCGCGTTTTTTGCCGTGCAGGACCTGATCAGTAAGAGGCGACGGGTAGCGACTGAGCAACTCGCCAAACAGCGCCAGGCTCTGCAGGTGGTGTTTGATCGCCCGAATCGATTCACTGGCGTCATCCGTACCGCACGCATCCAATGCCGCAACGATGCGCGAAACTAGTTCGAGCTCTTCGGGCCGCAATGGCTGCGGTGCGTCGTTAGGCTTGGCGGAACTCACTTGGGGCATGGTTATAGATAACTAGTCTAGATAGATCGCTAGTTTACGAACGAACGCGCCCCACGACATCTTTCATCGCACAAGCAACTTGTTCGCCACTAACCAAATCCTTAAGCGCAATGACGCCGTCAGCAAGTTCCTGCGGTCCGAGGATACCAACGTAGGAGACATCGATGGAATTGGCGTACTGCAACTGCTTCTTCATCGCCACTGCGTCGGCATACACTTCGACACGAAGACCGGCTGCACGCAGTTCGCTGGCGATCGCCAGCACCTGAGAAGCGTCCACTTCGGCCATGCGGCACAGCAATAATTCCGGACCAATGGCGAGATCAGGGAACATCTTTCGCTCCGTCATCACCAGCAGCACGCGCTCAAGACCGAGCGAGAACCCGACAGCCGGCACATTCTGCTTCTGGAACATGCCGATCAGGTTGTCGTAGCGACCACCGCCACCCATCGAGCCACCGAGTCCCTCAACCTGGATCTCAAAGATCGGGCCGGTGTAGTAACTAAGGCCACGCGCCAACGTCGGATCGAACGTCAGGTGATCATTTGCCGGGCCTCCGCTCGCCAGCTGGAATAGTTCGCGAAGTTCGCGCGCGCCGACGGCCCCGGGGCCATCGCCTTCGCACATGCGTTCAAGCGCGCCGGCTTCGCGCATGCGATCCAACGACTCCAACAAGCCGTTCGCCTGCGCATCGGGAATGCCCTTCTCAGAGAGTTCCTTGAGCACGCCTTCTTTCTGCACCTTGTCGAGCTTGTCGAGCGCAATCAACGCCAACGACTCCTGCTCCGCGGGGATGCCAGCCTCGGCAACCAATGCACGCAGCAGTTCGCGGTGGTTCGCCAGGATCTTGAAGTCGGTGAAGCCGAGTTCGCGCAGCACTTGCGCAATCGCACCGCACACTTCGGCGTCGGCGACCAGATTCTGCGTGCCGGTGATGTCGACATCGCACTGGTAGAACTCGCGGAAGCGACCGCGCGCCGGCCGATCCGCACGCCACACCGGCTGGATCTGGTAGCGCTTGTAAAAAGTAGGCAGGTTATTGTAGTTAGCCACAACGCGCGCGAGCGGCACGGTCAGGTCATAACGCAACCCTTCGGCAGACAAGTCCACCTCGCTCTTCACCCCCTTGTCGAGGGCGCGCGTCAGCTTGTCGCGACGGTGCAACAGGCGATACAGCAGTTGATCGCCTTCAGGCCCGTATTTGCCGAGCAGCGTCGACAGGTTCTCGATGGTCGGAGTTTCGAGCGGCACGAAGCCAAAGGACTCATACACGCGCTGCACAATGGCTAGCACGTGGCGGCGCCGCACCACGTCTTCAGCCAGGAAGTCGCGCATACCGCTCGGGGGTTTGGTCGAGATCGCTTTGCTCATCTACCAATGGTGTAGCCGCCGCGGCGCGCGAAACCAAACGACCGCTGCGCTACCTTAGCGGACATGCCTACGATCGTGATCCGGCTCGCCCTCGCATTGCTCGCCAGCGGGCTACTGCTCGCCGCCCCGATGGGAGCGCAAACCACTGCTCCCGGGGAACAATCCCCCGCAATGCAGCGATCTGGCGGCAAGAGCCCGCAGTCGCCTGGCAACGCCGCCCAGGATACCGGGCTCAAGGAAAGCACTGCCAATGCGCTGCGCAGCCTGGCCGCCCAGCTTGCCGAGAAGCAGCAAGAGCGCGCCGAGGAACTCGCCAAGCGCCTCGGCAAGGACGACCTGCGCATGGCGGAACTTGATACGGAGATCCAGGATCTGCGCTGGCAGTTCGCTGGCCTGATGACGCAAATCGATGTGCAACAGTTTGAAGCACCCGAGACGGCCCAGATGGATTTGCTGAGCGAGCTTGTTGAAGCGCTCCGGCCGGTGGTCGGTGCGCTCAAGGATGTGACCGACGGCGCGCGCCGTCAGCACGAATTGAAGCACACCATCGAGGAAGGCGAGGAACGTCTCGCGACGAGCATCGGGGCACGCACGAGACTCGACCGCACCGTGACGGCCTTGCGTCAGCTCGAAGCAGACCCCGCCACGACCGTCGCGATCGAGCAGGCCATCATCGAGCGCAACAAGCATTGGACTCCCACCATCGTGCGACTCGAGCATCATCTCCTGGTCGCACGTGAGAACCTCCAGCAGTTGCAAGACGCCGAGGGCAGCTGGCTGACGAGCTTGCAAGAGAAAGGCGACGACATCTCGAAGGGCGCCCTGAGCATCGTGATCAGCATCGCGGTATTCCTGGCGGTGTTGTTCGGGCTGCGCGCCCTATTCCGAATAATACGAGGCAAGCGGCGCCAGCAGACCTTCCACGGTCGACTTGCCGACATCGTGCTCGGTGCACTCACGCTCGTCGTCGCGGTTGCCGCCACGCTCGTCGTGCCATACTCACGCGAAGACTACGTACTGCTGACGCTTGGCATCATCATCATTATCGGCGCGTGCTGGGTGCTCGCGAAGTCAGCGCCTGGATATGTTGAACAGATCCGCCTGCTGCTCAACATCGGATCGGTCCGAGAAGGCGAACGCATCCTCGTCGACGGCCTGCCCTATCGCGTCGAAGCGCTGCGGTTCTATTCGAAGCTTCGTAACCCAGAACTGACCGGCGGCACCTTGCGCGTCCCCATCGGCCAACTGATCGGCGAACGGTCGCGCGCTGCCGCCCCCGACGAGCCGTGGTTCCCGTGCAAACAAGGCGACATTGTCTCGATCGAGGGCATGGTCGGGCGCGTCGCGCTGCAAACGCCTGAGATCGTCACGTTCATCGAACGCAACGACGCGCTGCGCACCTATCCAACCGCCGCATTCCTAGGGTTTAATCCACGCAACCTATCGGCCGGGTTCGAAGTCTGCGCGACATTCGGAATCGACTACGCCCACCAGGCGGATTCCGTTGACAAGATCCCCGAACTACTGCGCGATGCCATCTGGAACTACTACGCGAACGATGTCGACGCAGCCGAAGTGCTCAAAGTGCACGTGGAGTTAAGCGAAGCTGGAGCAAGCTCGCTCAACTACCGGGTGCAGGTTGAGTTCACCGGCAAGGCAGCCCCGCGCTACGACACGCTGAATCGCATGGTCAGCCAGGCACTCGTCACGGCCTGCACCAAGCACGGTTTCGGCATCCCGTTCCCGCAGTTGCAGGTTCATGGAGCCAAATAGACGGCGTAGCTACGGAGTAGCCGCTACGGGAACAAGAACGCCAGCAGCATCGGCACGATTAGATTGTCGTCGGCTCGCAACGCCAGCAAGGCGGCTTCGACAGTCGTGTTGGCCAACTCAACCGGGTGCGCTTCCTGTCCCTGACGCAGCAGTGACGACGTGCGATACAACGACTGCGAACGCTTCTCCTTCGGATCCCGGTCACCCATCACGCTGAGCAATCGCGACTCGACCAGGAAGTTCGTGTCTTCGGCGAACGAACGATTACTGAACGCGGCCAACGAGCGTGCATCCAATGCGATGCCGGCGACAACGCGACCCAACAGGCCGTCCTCTTGCAACGTCAACGGCGCGGTCGCGGCAGCGAGCCCACCAAGGCCTATGCCGCCGATGTAGCACGGCGACATCACATTCGCGGCCTTGCGATTAACAGTCAGTTGCCGGAACGCGGCGGCGACACCGTTGCAAGTTGGGTCAACGAAGTCTTGCACCAACACATCGACACCATGCGGCAGCATCGCCTTGCGAATGGCATCGCCGACAGCGTGTTCGCGCTTGCACGTCGCAACCCACAAGAGCGCCTGCTGGCGTTTCGCTTCGCGCTTGGTCGTCGCCTTCTGTGGATCGCGCAAGAACTGCAGCACGTCCTTCATCACGCGGTCCTCATGCTTTGCGAGCGTGAAGATGTAGTCGGCGTGATTGCAGTCCGGGTATTGATGCGCTGCCACCGGAACCTCGGCTTGAAGCAACCGATCACGCAGCATTCGCGCGCACAACGCCAAGCCCGGCAAATCCTTCTGCGCCCAGGCAAGGAACACCGGGGCATCGTTTTTGTCAGCGTGCAACAGCGGAGTCGCGCGTTCACGAAATTCCGAGTCGGCACCAAAGACAGCATCTAGCGCGATGTGGCGCGAACGAATGTCGTAAACGCCGGACAACAACACAGATCCGCGCAGCGCCTTCCGGGGCACGCCGGCAGCCTTTAGTTGCGCGTCATCGAGTGCCAACCAACACGACAGGTGCGCGCCAGATGAATGCCCCATGACAAACAGTTGGTTGCCATCGAAGCCGTATTTGCTGGCGTTCTGATGCAAGAAACCGAGTGCATGACCACAGTCTTTGACCATCACGTCCGGCTTCACGAACGGAAACAACTGCGTGTTGATGACCGCACAGGCATAGCCGTTGTTAGCCAGCATGCGCCCCATCCACTTGTAGCGATCCTTGTGACCACCGGTCCACGAACCGCCGTGCACGAACATCACGAGCGGCGGCGGCGCAGAAGCACTG